>JBCDFC010000123.1:0-13977 GCA_039178805.1 Pseudomonadota bacterium
GCGCCAGCTTGCGATCATCCATACGAAGAAGCTCCTGGGCGAAACCGACGCAATGATCTCGCGCTACCGAGACGCACGCATCGACTGCTTCAAAGCCCACGTCCTCAACGATGAGCCGCGCATTTTCCCTCGTAAGCGCAGTCTCAAACCGATTGAACGCTTCCCATCCCTGCCGTTGGCGCGCTTCAAAATCTTCCGGCGTTTCGGACATACGCTTGAAGAACGCTTCGGGACCTAAGACGTCGTCCGGCTCCACCAGCGAAAGGAGCGGCGGCACCGCACGACCTGCCGTGTCCACGTTCTGTTCGACGGCCGGAGGCGAGAACGGGAGTTCGATATCAAGCGCTCTTCTGGCGGCTGTTGTAAGGCGCGCAGCAATCGCCGCGTGGCACGCCTCTCCGAGCACCTCTGCTGCGGCGCCGTAGAGGGGCGGGCTAATCCTATCCAATGCCTCATCGACGCAGAGCACACCTTGCTTGGCTGCGTTGATGACAATCAGAGAGCCGTACCAAATCTCGAAGTAGTTTTCTCGCGGATCGAGCAAGTTTGCATTCCATCCGGTGATCGCGATGCCTTCGATAAGATCGGTGTCTTTCAAATGCGCGATTATGTCCATTGCCTTGGCGCGCACCGCCGAACGCTCGTGTTCAGCGAGTTGGCCGATCAGAATCCGGCTGCGATCGGTTAGAGCCGTGCCTGAATGCCGTGCAAACAGCAGAGCGGAGAGCGCCCGATTATGCTCGCCAGATTGCATCGCCTGATCCAGCGCGCGCTCCAGCTTCTCCGGCGTCGCCGGTTTGAGTACTTCGGCCAGCTTGAGCAAAGGCGGGCCGTGAGGAGGCAAGCCGAACAGAGCGTCGAGTTGGGCATCGCCGTCGAAATGTGGAAACGCGATCTGGATCGCATATTGTGACGCGATCCAGTTGTCGCGAGAAACTCTCGATTCCGCCTCGCGTGGCGAACTGAGCGTACTCGCGATCTCTACGAGTTTGCAGACCGTCTCGGGTTGCAGCGACGCGCAATGCCGCTCGAGCGACGTGATGCCCAACATAAGCTCCGGGGTTCCGCGCATGACAATGGACCGCGCGATCTTGCGCTGTGTCTCAATGGCTACTTCAGGCCTGAACCGAGCCAGCCCCGGAAGCGCATCTCTCACAAAATGATCTTCCTGACCCATGGAGCGGTGGCGTGACACGTCGTCTACCTTGACTTGCGCGTATCGGTCGGCCGTCCCTTCGATGTTCTCCGGCTTTGAGGATGCAGGGTCGCATGGGTCGGTCTCGCAGTATGTTTCGACGAGCCGCCAACCGTCGAATTTCTCCCGATCCCTCGTGAGCACCTCGACGAGTTGCTCCTCTCGTTCGGCGTCTTCGAGCGTGCTCGTACCACGCAAAATCGCCACCAGCGCCCATTGGCCTGTGCGTGACGTGTCGTCTTGGGCGAGAAAATCGGACGTCTTTAGGAGCTGCTGCCGCGTCTCATGCCAATCGTGACGATTGAACCGGATCAGGGCCAGATACTCGTCATATGGAGTTTGGAAGCTTGAATTGAGGGCGCTCGAGAAGCTGCACGCGACAAGCTCCTTGGCAAAGCCCGTCAATGGCATCCCTGCCAGCATCTCGAACGCATCCTCCCAGAGCAGCGATGGCTCGTAGTCCGCACGCTTAAGCATGTTCTTTTCAAGAAATTCTCGCTCCGCCGCCGACAGCTCCGCCATTTTTTGCGCAAGGACTTGCTTTCTCTTCTTGGTGTCCTTCGCGATCATATCGGCGCTATCGTTTCCAGGAGTGCTCATCACCCCAAGTTTCGGATCGAGCGAATACGAACGAAGCCAGTCCGACACATGCGTACTGATGATAGACCAACATTCTGGTTTGTGACGGCATTCGCGCAGTGCCGCCGAGAGCCAGTATTTGTTGGCCGCATAGCGCGACATCGTCGCCGAGATGTCAAATAGAGCCCACATCGCCGCATCCGTCGCGTTGCGCGCAAGGGCGACGAACGCCGGGTAGTTGTGCGCGTCAATATTTTGAAGGCGCAGGAAGCTGCAAATCATCGCGCGCCTGATGGCCTGCGAACATTGCTCGTCAATGCTGGAGACCATAACCCCAGAGAATACCGCGTCGGCGGTCTTGTCGAGCGCAGCAATCGGTTCAATTAGTTGGTCCAGCGCATCCGCAACATCGCGTCCGTTGCGCTCGGCCTTTTGCAGCGCCTTGATGATCGAGAGGCCCAACGCCAGAGAAAGCCCGTCATCGGCAAGAGTATATAGCGTGGAATCGTCCGGGAGCGGCTGGAAGAAATGCTCGGCGGTGACGGCGAGGAGGTCAGCGTTCAAAGTGTAACCGTCTTGGTCTTCGGCGCGGTCGAAGATCAATCTGTCATCGAGCTGCTGCTGCTTCACACGATCGATGATCGTCTGTGCGTGTTGCGCCAGTCGCTTCGAAAACTGCTCCGGCGGCTCGACCGCGTTGCCATCGCGTGCGCCAATACGGATATGCTCGAAGAGCAGTCTCTCCACGCTCAGCTCATTGAAATCAAGGACTTCCACCTTGTCCAGCAAATCGAACGCAATACCGAGAATCCGGGGATTTCGGAGCCGGCTTAGCACGACCGACTTGATCTTTCTTTCGTCGATGCCCTTCGCCGCGAGGATCTCACTCAGGTCTGTCTCTGTCCATTCCGGGACGCGCACAGTGGCGATCTTGGAATGAATCGCGGAACGAATGCGCTCATTGAAATAGCTTTCGCGCGCAGTAATAATCAGAGCCCCACCGAGGTCTTCAACAACTTTAGCGGCGTCATCAAGCCAGCGCGGCCAATTAAAGTTAGGTTGCTGGTTAAGACCATCCACGCATAGCAGGAACCGAGGCGAGGCCTCGTTTGGCTGCTCTTTCCACTGCTGCAGTCGACGTTCCCACCGCTTGCGGGATATTTCAGTGTCGCTCTCATCCGTCTGTTGGATTAGTTTTGAGATGATAAAAGGCGTGAAACTTCCGTAGGCAGCTACCGGCTTGAGGTCAGTTGCCGGAACCAGGACCAACATTGGCCGGTCGTCAAGCTCAAGCCAGCTCTGAGCGGCCAGCCAGCTTTTTCCGCGTCCTTCTCCCCCAACGAGCGCCACGATCTTGGGTGACGAGGCAGTCGTCACGTGCTGGTGAACCTGCTGCACTAAGGAAAAACGCTGCCGAAGCGGAAGCGGTCCAGCCGCATTAGGCGCAAGCGCCTGGCCGAATATTGCCTTGGCGCGCGCCCGGTCCGCGAGGGATGCTTCGTGCCACTTTGAATTCGCCTTTCTTGCATTAGCCTCTGCAAGCGAGGGTCCTTGAAGCGCTCGGATAAGAGCATTGGTATTTGCACAAAACGCTTCTGATTCCCGGATTGCCGCGCACGCGGCTTCAGCCTTTTGTACGCAATCTGCGTCGTTGAGGTGATCTCGCAAAAACGCGCATGTTTCTTCCGTTGCGAGAGCACACGCAGCCGCCAGAGGCGGAACGGCAGACGCGCTCGGCCAGTCGAGCACAAGCAGACCGATTCCATTCTTTTCTACGGCAGATTGCATCGGTTCGAGTAATTGCGTGCTCACGCCGATCGTAGCGCCGAGAACCCACACATCGGGCGGGGCGCTGCTGCCAATCAACCTCGTAATTTTGGTCAGAACCTCATTGTCGTTGAGTCTCGAGTCGTAGCGTTTGGCCTCGAACGAAATGTGATTACTTGCCGTGGCAAGAGTCTCACCATCTTTACCGTTTTGCAGTCCGGATTTTGCTAAACGAAAATCCTGCCCGCTGATCTTGCTGAGTATGGTAGCGAGCAATCCCTCGAAGCCCTCCGGTCCATCGGGCTTCAGCGCAAGAAGTGCCGTCCGTAAATGGTCTAACGCCGCAGTCAGTGTGGCGGAGGCGCACCCTTCGTCGTCAAGAAAACCCGGTTCGTCCGATGCATTCATATCGCATCCTATTTGTTCATCCCCGACATCTGATGAACCAGAGCGACGGTGGAACTGTCTTGGCCTAAAGTCCAGACCACGCAGATATGTTTGTTTGGCAAAAGGCCGTTCAATGTCTTGCACTGGGGCGTGAAGCTAAACGTCAGAAAAAGTCAGCCGAGGGCATCGACAACTGATCGTAGCACGGCAGAGCTTGTGCGTTTCCAAATGCTGCGCGACATCTCGGACGGCAGCTTCGGAGAAGCTGCATTGCCGCGAATAGGCTTGTGGCAAATGGCAGACTAGGGCCGGCCTCGTCGAACGAAGGGCTCAGCACTTACCCACCTCTCGCATCAGCCAACGCTGATCCGACACTTGTCGGATGCGGCGTTGCGGAAGATGGCCGGACCGAACCCTCTTCTATCGAGCATGCCGGCGCGCCTAAACTACCTCCTGGCACACAACCGTATACCTGCATTTGAAGATCGCTCGTATGGGAGTTAGACGGGCTGTGGGCGGGCCGCACCGATGTGCTTACTCGGGGATCCACCGGGACGCTTCCATGTTCGATACCTACGTTCGCCGTCTGATCGACCCGCCGCTCGACCGCATGGGCCGTGCGCTTGCGGAGCGCGGAGTAGCTGCGAACGGTGTCACGCTGGCGGGGCTAGGGCTGGGGCTGCTGGCCGCCACGATCGTAGCACTGGGCGCGCCGGGTTGGGCGCTGGCGCCTCTTCTAGCGTCGCGACTGCTGGACGGGCTGGATGGAGCGGTCGCGCGTGCAACCCAGCGCACAGATTTCGGCGGCTATCTCGACATCTGGTGTGACTTCATCTTCTACGGTGCGGTGCCGCTGGCCTTCGCCCTAGCCGATCCGGGCAACACCGTTGCGGCAGCGTTTTTGCTCTTCGCGTTCTATGTCAACGGTACGAGCTTTCTGGGCCTCGCCATCATGGCGGCCAAGCGCGGCACTCAGAGCACCGCGCAGGGCCTCAAGTCGTTGCACTACTCGGCTGGCTTGCTGGAGGGGACGGAGACGATCCTCTTCTTCGTGCTCATCTGCCTCGTGCCGGGATGGTTCGTGCCCGCTGCCTGGATATTCGGGGCGCTATGTCTCGTTACCGCCGCCGCGCGGGTCGTAAACGCCCGCTACCTGCTCGACAGATCCTGAATGCGCCCGCGCTTCCCCATGCCGTCCGCCGCAGCATGGCCCCGGTTGCTCGGCTCGGGGCTGCTGCACGCTGGCTGCAAGCTCTTCCGCCTCTTGCTCTGCAAGATCGACGTGCGCTCCTTGACCTGAGCGGCCGCGTAGACGTCTGCGACCTTGAGGCAGACGAGGTCGCAACCCCGGAGCTTGCTGTCGATCGCTGTGTTGAAGAGAGCGAGGTCCCGGACGCTCTCGGCGATCTCAAGCCGGACTCTGATGGCCCAGACATGCTTCGGCAGGAGGGGACGCTTCTGGCCGACGATACGCCCCTTGTCCCAGGCGGGGCGGCGCGGCCGGACGGCAGGTAGGTTCACGATGCGTATGACGGTCCCTCCGACCCACCGCGCCCCATCCCGGCGCCAACCCGACGTCGGCGAGAACAGGATAGCGCAGATCCGCCGCGATGCGCCGCACGACCGGAACGAACCCATGTCAGACTTCAGCCTGGCACTTGGATGGTTTCGGCCTTGAAATAGAGAGCTTCGGTCTTTCGGGGGCGCGCTCTGGACGGAGGGGGCGTGGATCGGACATGGCTGTGGCGGGGGCGGTCGGGCGTCACCTTTCGGGGTCGTGAGATGCCGGAGCATCTCGATCTGATCGTTGGCTAGGAGCAAGCGACGTGAGCCAGACCTTCACGACACGACCGGAAGTACGGGGCACGTTCGGCGCCGTCTCGAGCACCCACTGGCTCGGCAGCGCTGTCGGTTTCGGTGTTCTGGAGCGGGGCGGGAACGCTTTCGACGCGGCCGTCGCGACCGGGTTCGTCCTCCAGATCGTCGAGCCGCATCTGAACGGCCCCGGCGGCGAAGTTCCAATCCTCTTCCACGCGGCTGGCGCCGCGCGTCCGCGCGTGCTCTGCGGACAGGGCGTCGCGCCGCAGGCGGCCACGATCGACCGGCTGCTCGGCGAGGGGATCGACCGCATGCCGGGCACCGGGCTAGTGCCCGCCGTCGTGCCGGGGGCATTCGATGCCTGGATGCTGCTGCTGCGTGACTACGGGACGATGCGCCTTAGCGAGGTGCTGGATCCCGCCATTGGTTATGCCGAGAGAGGCTTTCCTCTCGCCTATCGCGCCGCTGCGTCCATCCACGCCGGCGCCGCTTTCTTTCAGCGGGAATGGCCGACCTCGGCCGCTGTCTGGACCCCCGGCGGCACGCCCCCGAGACCCGGCGCACGCTTCGCGACACCCGCCATTGCGAAGACCTATCGACGGGTCCTGGTCGAGGCCGAGGCTGTGGGCACCGACCGCGACGCCCAGATCGAAGCGGCGCGCGAGGCCTTCTATCGGGGCTTCGTCGCCGAGGCGATCGACCGGTCCATGCAGACACCGATCTCAGACGGACTGGGCGAGCATCGGGCGGGTCTACTCACGGCTGACGACATGGCTGGCTGGCGGGGCGCGACCTACGAGGACACGATCTCGGTCCCGATCGGGGACGTTTCGGTACACAAGGCCGGCCCTTGGAGCCAGGGGCCGGCGTTCCTGCAATCCCTGCGGCTCCTGGAAGGGGTCGACCTGGAGGACATGGACCGTGACGGGCCCGGTTTCGTTCACCGGGTCGTCGAGACCATGAAGCTGGCGCTCGCCGACCGGGACGCCTTCCTCGGCGATCCGGATCACGTCGACGTTCCGCTCGAGCGCCTGTTGTCGGTTGAGTACGCGGCCGAACGGCGGGCCTCGATCGGTGACGCTGCGAGCATGTCGTTTCGACCGGGCGCCGCCACGCCCGACTGGGCCGAGCGGCGCGACACCCTGCTGAGCCATGTCGGCGATCCGGCGCCACCGGCGGGGATCGGGCTCGGCGAGCCGACCTTCGCGGATCTGCCCGAGGTGGAGGGCGACACGGTGCACCTCGACGTTGTCGATCGCTGGGGCAACCTGGTTTCGGCGACGCCGAGCGGCGGCTGGCTGCAAAGCTCGCCGGCTGTCGCGGAACTTGGCTTCAGCGTGACGACCCGGGGCCAGATGTTCTGGCTCGATCCCTCGCTGCCGGGTGCTCTCGGACCTGGCAGGCGGCCGCGAACCACGCTGACGCCGACGCTGATCACCCGCGACGGACAGCCCTATCTCGGCATCGGCACGCCTGGCGGCGACCAGCAGGAGCAGTGGACACTCTCGACGTTCCTCAGGATCTTCCAGCAGCGCCTGACCCTGCAGGCCGCGATCGACGCGCCGCAGTTTCACACGGCGCATTACATCTCGTCGTTCTTCCCGCGGGGCTTCACGCCCGGCGTTCTGCACATCGAGGACCGCTTCCCCGAGGCGACCCGCCGCGCCCTCGCCGAGCGTGGTCATGTGGTGATGGAGCAGCCGGGATGGACGCTCGGCCGGGTCTGTGCAGCAGGCTTCGCGGACGGCATGGTACGCGCGGCCGCGACGCCCCGCTACATGCAGGCCTACGCCGTCGGGCGCTGAACGCTCAGAGAAAGTTTGCAAGCAGATCGGCGATCGTCTCCGCCGTCGCGAGATGGGTTTCATCGAGAGCACCGGCGCCGCTGAGCAGGTTCATGGTCCCAATCACGACCCCGTCCTGGCGCAGGGGCAGATTGATCACCGTCTCAAGCCCGAGGCCGAGGATTACAGCATGGTCGTCGAAGGCCCAGCGGATGTCGTCGGCACCGCGACCCAGATAGGGTTTGCCGGCGGTCAGCACATGCGCGCCCCAGGGCGTGTCGCGCTTGGCCTTGCGCCCCCCGGGCGGATAGGCATCGGGCCGGCTCGAGTAAAGGCGCTCCACCTCCATGACTTCGGGATGCAGGCGCATCACCGTGAAAAGCTGGTGGCCGATCATCGACAGGGCCGCCGCCTCCGCCAAGCGACAGGCCTCCAAAACCTCTGCCGCATCGTCACCAACCGCTCTGCGCGCCACAACGGCCCTTAGCGCATCGAGATGCGTGCCGCCCGTCATCCCCGTGCCGCTCAATCGATCGTCGCGACGCGAGTCGCGCCGGGCGAGAGCGTCAGCAGATCGCGGCCGATGATGATTTCGCCGTGATAGATCTCAGTCATCTCGCCGACGAGACGTTCAAGGAGCCCCGGCCTGTCCATCAGCGGTGTCAGATGGGTCAGCGCGAGCGTCTTTGCGCCGGCCTTGGCCGCCGTCTCAGCCACGTCGAGATGGCCGCCGGCCGCCGCGCGGAACGCGGTGCTCGGCTCGTCGCCGGTGGCGAAGTGGCACATGTGGATGAGGATGTCGCAGTCTCGGGCCAGGTCGATCATGTCCTCGGTGATCCCGCCATTGTCGCCTGAATAGACGATCGAGCCTGCGGCCGTGTCGAAGCGGAAGGCGAGGCAGGTGAGATATGGCTCGAAATGCTGCGCCCGCCCGACGGTCATCCGCCAGTCGCGGCCTTCCACGACATCGCCCACGGCGATCTCGTGCAAGGTCCAGGACGGCCGGGTGCGCGCGCCCTCGCCGCCGCGGGCCGCGAAGACATCTAGGCTCGCCTGATGGGACACGCGCGACCGGATGTCCGGCTCGAACGCCCCGTCGGCGCCGAAAAACCGCTCATGCACCGTCGCGAGCGGCGCGGGGCCGTGGATCGGAAGGGCCCCGACGGTACCCGCGCCGCTGTCCCACCGCTGCAGCACGAGGCGCGGATAATCGGCGATGTGGTCATAGTGCAGGTGACTGAGGAAGAGATGCGTGACGTCCCGGGGAGTCTTACCCGCCTGCAGCAACCGGTGCGCGGCGCCGGGCCCATGATCGATGACGATGACGTCGTCGCCGATCTCCAGGAGATAGCCCGAGCTTTGCCGCGTCAGCGACGGCGCCGGCGTTCCCGTGCCAAGCAGCGTGATCTGCATGGGGTTCCCGTTCTTGCACTCGGCGCTTGACCGATACTAGGATTTCAATCCTATAGAGTATTGAGCGGTCTCCTCAAGGGTCAGCACTGTGGCTGTTAGCGCGCCGATCAGATCGGAAAACGGGATCGCTCTGGACACCCTCCTCCGCTCGATGGAGCGGGCTGCCCGCGACATGCGCGGTCCGAAATACCGTCAGATCGTTATCGCCTTCTCCGAGTGCATTCGCGCCGGCATGTTCCAGCCAGGCCAGCGCGTGCCCTCCGAGACAGCGCTCGCGGATCGTTTGACGCTGAGCGTCGGCACAGTGCGCAAAGCGCTGGAGGATCTCGCGGCCTCGGGCGTCATCGTGCGCTATCGCAAGAACGGCACCTTCATCGCCGACCGGCGCGCGCAGGTCAGCGAGGTGTTCGTCTATCGCTTCCGCGACCCCAGTACCGGCGAGACGCAGCTGCCCTTCGTGCGCACCTACCGCGTCTCGCTCGATGCCGCGGACGGGCCGTGGCGCAACTTCCTCGGCACCAAGAGCCTGGTCCGGCTGGATCGGCTCGTCTGGTTCGAGGGCGAACCGCCGGCGCAGTCCAGCGTGTACCTTCATCCCGACTACGGGCGGGTCTTCCTTGAGGTGGAGGCAGACGAACTGCATGGTGCCTCGATCCACCGGATGCTGATCGACCGCTTCAACCTGCCGTCGCTGCGGATGCGCCATGCCGTGTCGTGCCGCGCGCTTCCGGCGGAGGTCTGCGCGCGTCTGGATCTACCCGAGGGCGCGCTCGGCACCGTCTGGGACATCCGCGACAGCACCATCTGCGACGAACCGATGGTGTTCCAGCGCTATCACCTGCCCCAGGGCCATCGACCCATCGAGATCGACGAGACACTGGGTGCTCAAGCCCGGCACGCCGAACCCCGGCGCCCGGCACCGATCATGAAAACGATCTAACAACAGGGAGCGTGACTGATGAGACTGCTGTTTTCGAGCATGCTGGCTCTGGGCCTGATCGCAGGGCCCGCACAGGCGGAGTGGGAGCCGGCGGGGCCGATCCAGTTCTGGATCGGGTTTGGTGCCGGTGGCGGCACGGATACCCAGGCCCGCGCCCTCGCCGAGGAGCTTGAGGCGCTGAAGGGCTGGCGCATCATCCCGGAGAACAAGGCCGGCGGCGGTGGCCGCGTGATGGCAGCACAGCTGAAGGACGCGCCGACCGATGGCCTGACCGTGGGCCTCGCGATCAACACGACCTTCGACTTCCCCACCAATGACAACATCCAGATCGACGACTTCACGCTGCTGACCATGACGGCGGGCTCGCAGATGGCGATCCTCGCGCGGGCCGACAGCGGCTGGACCACGCTCGATGACATGGTGGCGGCCGCCAAGTCAGGCACTGAAATCGTCTGGGCCAACTGGGGCAACCAGGTCGAGGCGGGCGCCGAAGTGGTCGCCCGGCATTTCGAGATCCAGGTGAACCACCTGCGCGGCAAGGGTGGCCGTTCGGCGATCAATGCGCTGGTGGCGAACGACGCAAATGTCGGCTGGGGCGGCGGCGTGCAACGGCCGCTGGTGGCTGCCGGCGAGCTGGTAATCCTCGCCGCGGCCGAGCCAGAGCGGCTCCAGCAGGCGCCGGACGTACCGACGCTGATCGAGCGGGGCGTGATGGAACAGGGCCTAGGCTTCCAGTTCGTCATGGTCGGCCCAAAGGACATGGACCCCGAGGCGGCCGAAGCGATCACCGCGGCCGTGCACGAGATCCTCAACAACCCGGACTCGAAGACGGCAAAGTTCATCACCAAGCAGTACCCGCCGGGCCCGCTGCTGACCGCAGGTGACGACCTCGAGGCGCAGCTTCGCGCCAATCTGGGCGCCAATGTCGAGATGATGAAGCTACTGCAGTAAACTTCGCTGTGGACGCCCGGGACGAAACGCAGAACGGCGCCGGAGCGGCGGAGCGGGCCCGATGGGATATCGGGTTCGGCGCCGTCGTTCTGGTCGGCGCGCTCCTGGCGCTCTTCGTCTGGTTCCCCAACGACATCCAGACCGGGTTCATCTTCACCAATGCGATCGGCCGGGTCGAACCTGGCGACGCGTTCTTCCCGGTGCTGCTGGGTATTGCCCTAGCAGCGCTCGGCGCCGTACAGATCATCGTCGCCCTGACGCTCCTGCGACTTGCCGACGCGCCCAGGCAGCTCACCGGTGCCAACCTGCGCTTCCTGTCCGAGCTTCTCGGGATTGTCCTCGCCGGGCTCGCAGTGATGTACTGGCTGGGTCCGGTTGTGGTGACGGCGATGAACGGCCTGGGCCTGCTCGAGGGCGGCTATCGGCTCTACACCGATACCGCGCCCTACAAGTATCTCGGCTTCGTCACCGGTGGATTGGGCACGACGCTGGCGCTGATCTGGCGGACCGAGGGGCGGTTGCGGCGTGCAAGCGTCCTCTCCGTCGTGCTTGTGCTGCTGGTGTCGATCCTGATCTTCGACATTCTCCTGAAGAACGTGCTTCTGCCGCCAAACGCAGAGTTCTGACCCTGCTGCGCGATGCCTGGCCGTGCGCGTGGCCCTCTGCCGGGAGACGGTGAGCGATGGAACTGGTCCTGGACTACATCGCGCTCGGCGTGATCGAGGTCTTCTACACAGCGGACGGCGCGTTCGACTGGCTCCCGATCGCCATGGTTTTTGCCGGGTTGATGACGGGGATCGCAGTGGGGGCGACGCCAGGTCTGAACGGCCCCTTCGCGATGGCGCTGTCGCTGCCGGTGCTAATCTGGGGCTTCGGCGTCAGTAACGAGGCGCTACTGCCGATCCTCGGTTTCCTGATTGGCGTGATGAAAGGCGCGACCGTGGGCGGGGCGGTACCGGCGATCCTGTTCAACACGCCTGGCACGCCGGACGCTTATCTCACGACGCTCGACGGTCACCCCATGGCGCTGAAGGGCCAGGGGCCGAAGGCGCTCAAGATCGCCCATTTCAGCTCCGTCTGCGGTGACACGTTCAGCGACATCGCCCTCTTTGTCACCGCGCCGGTGCTCGCCATCATGATCGAGCGCGTGCTGAACCTGCCGGAGAAGGCAGCCCTCATCATCCTGTCGCTGTCCTTCATGGCCGCCGTCGCGGGCCGCGAGCCGCTGAAGGGCATGGCGGTCGGCGTCCTCGGCATGTTGGCCGCGCTTGTTGGCTCGACGCTGAGTGGGGCGGGACCGCGCATGACCTTCGGGCTGCCCGAGCTTGGCGGCGGCCTGCCCCTCACCTCGGCGATCCTCGGCATCCTGATCATGGGCGAGGTGTTCATGGGCATTGAGGACGCCGCCCGGAAGCGCCTCGCGCGCCCCCCAAACACCCCCTTGACGTTACGTCCGAAGAGCGACGGCGACAACGCCTTCCCCTGGCGTGAGAAGCGGCGCTTGATGCCGCGTATCTTGACTTCGGCAGCCATCGGCTCCGCGATCGGTGCCCTGCCGGGGATCGGCACGACGCTCGCGGCAACGCTTGGCTACGACGTTGCGAGGCGCGCCTCGAAGACGCCCGAGAAGTTCGGCACGGGGGACCCGGAGGGCGTCGCCGCCACCGAGGCCGCCAACTCGGCCGTCTCTGGGGCGAACCTGATCCCCGTGATCAGCCTCGGCATTCCCGGCAATTTCGCTGCTGTCTTCATCATTCTCGCGGTCGAGTCCGTCGGCGATTTCACCTTCGGCCCCCATGTCTTCCGCTTCACCGAGATCCGGGAGATCGAGGGGTTCGGGACCATCGTTAACGCCGACCTGGTCCTGGCCTTCGCCATGTTCACGCTCATGGTGCTGGCGAACCTCTTCAACTGGACGGTCGGCGGCGCGTTCCTGCGCTCGCTTGGCATCCTCGCGCGTGCACCGAAGAGCATCATGCTCCCCATCGTCCTACTGATCTGCCTGACGGCGGTCTATGCGCAGGACGGCGGGTTCATCGCGATCTGGGTGGTCCTGATCTTCGGCGTGATCGGCTACGTGCTGCGCCGCCTCGAGGTCTCGATCCTGCCCTTTGTCATCGGCTTCCTGCTATCGCCGCAGCTCGAGGAGTTGATCCGGGGCGGGTTCTCGGCATCCGGCGGCGATCCATACTTCTTGTTAAAGTCCCCAATCGCGGTCACGTTCCTCATCATGGCTGTGCTCTTGCTCGTCTTCGCGAACGGACGTCGATCGGGCGCGGCAGGCGCCTGACCCAGCTTCTCGCGAACCGCTCGGCACTGGTCCGACAGGTGTTGTCGTCGCTCTTTGAGCTTGCCCCCTGGGACCGGACTGGGCGGTTGTTCGCGATGCGGCTCTGGGGTGGGTCATGTCGATCCTGGCTTGTTCGGGCGTTCGGTAGCCGATCCGGGAATGGCGGCGCTGTCGGTTGTAGAAGATGGCGATGTACTCGAAGAGTGCGGCTTTTGCATCGCGTCGGGTGGGGAAATGGGCGCGGTGGACCATCTCGGTTTTGAGTGAGCCGAAGAGTGAGCCGCGCCGTGCGCCTCCGGTTCGAGCACCACGGCGAACCTCCATCGGCGCCTAATCCAGGCAGCTCCCTTTGCCACTCATCCAAGCCTTGGCGCCAAGGGCCGCAAGCAGCTTGCGGTAATCGCCGCTGGCGTGTTGCACGCCGCGATCTGGATGGCAGATCAGACCAGGCGCCGGCGGCCGTCGGTTTTGCAGCGCCATGCGCATGGCATCGATCGCCAGGCCCTTCTTCAGGCTGTTGGGCATCGACCATCCGACGGTGAGCCGCGCGCGCCACCGGTTCAAGCGCCGCGTCGAACCCGTGGCGAACGCCAGCCCTCATCGGTGGGCCCGTAGCTGATATCGGCCAGCCAGATCCGATCGGGCGCTGCGGTATGGGCGGCGATGAAGATGAGCTTCGCCGTTCGACCCTCTCACTCGACCCGATGGCGTTCGGGGTCTCACTGTCTTCGCCGCCCACTAAGCGGAAAGAGCGTTCGTCCGTGGGCTCGAACCATCGCCAGCGGTCGCTCGAACCCATGGCGCAACACGCTGGCAACCGCCTTCACTGGCTCACCCTTCCGCATCACCTCCA
>JBCDFC010000124.1:0-13848 GCA_039178805.1 Pseudomonadota bacterium
AAGACAATCGTTGCACGGTCTTATGAGTTCGCGACGGGCGCGCCACCAACCATCTGAGCCTCGCCTACGTCAATGTGAACCTCATCGAGGGGGACGCCCCACGCGACGCGCTGGATTACCTGGACCCGGCGCTCAGTGGGAAGGTGACCCTGACCTATCCGCATGACGATGATGCCGTGCTCTATCAGTTCTGGAGCCTGAAGGAGGCGTATGGCTGGGAGTATCTGGAGAAACTGGTGGCCACCGAACCAACCTGGGTGCGCGGCACGGCGATGCCTTACGTCGCCATCAACAATGGCTGGTACGCGGCAAGCTTCACGACGTTCTGGGCGTTCGAGCCCTTCCCGGGAACGAACACTCAGTTCCTGTTCCCGGAGGAGGACTACTTCCTCACCTGGTACCAGACCGCAGCGATCCCGCGTCAGGCAAAGAACAAGGCCGCGGCGAAGCTCTATCTCAACTGGATGCTGTCCGAAGAGTTCCAGGGCAAGTGGCTGCAGATCCCGCTGCGTATGGACATCGAGGCGCCGGGCGGGAAGAACTCAGAGCTGCACCACAACACATCGCCGGGTGACTTCCACCGCTGGATGCTCAAACGCGATCTTGTCGAGCGTTTTCGGCTGCAGATGACGCAACTGATCGGTCCTGTGCATGGCCCAACCCCGGTTGAGATCGATTACGATGTCAGGCCTTGAGCTTTGCAAAACACGGGGGGCTGCGCGGCCGCACGCACCCCTCTCGGAAAACGGGTGCTCGCTGTGCTTGCGGTACGACGGATAAGTGAGCGTCTGCCTCTCACCCATCCCGGGCCTTCGACGACGACCCGCAAATGACCGAACAGTCCGGCACGCAAACCTGCTGGGCCCGACCCGATGAGCAGGCGCAGCGAATGGCCAGGATCCGTCATTCGGCCGTCTCGCGGCGAAGGTCGCTGCGAGCCCAGAGGGCCAATAGGGCGCGGCTCACGGAGGGCCGCCTGTTCTTCTCGGTTCTCTGACGCGCATCCGCGAGATCCCGGTTGCAAGGCGGTCTGTGGAAAGCGCCGGCGCGAGAACCACGGCTCGCTTCCGAGACGCAGCGCGCGTTCCGTTGCTGGATGGTTCTGGCGCATCGATGCCAATCAGCAGGATTGTTTCATTGCCAGTCCAAACGGCGTGAGGGCGCTAGCCTCGTTGCATTGACGAAAGACCCTCACTCGTTACTTCGAGGATAGCAGAAAGCCGCCTGGAGACGTCCCATAAGATTCCTGCTTCCAGCCTTCGCTCTCCTCGCCACTGCGGTGCTGGGCGCCACGCCCGTGCTGGCCGCAACGAAGGACTTGTTGGTCTATCCGAGCCCGCATTCGGTCGCAGAGACGGCCGACCGGTTTGAGGCTGCGGTGCGGAGCCGGGGCCTGAAGGTGTTCCCGCGCGTCGACCATGCGGCGGCCGCGGCGGAATATGACCTTGAGATGCGGCCAACCCTGGTCCTCTCCTTCGGCAACCCCAAGTACGGGACACCTTTCATGTTGCAGAACCAGGCCGCGGGCATCGATTTTCCGCCGCGTGCAATCGTCTTCGAAGACGAAGAGGGCCAAACGTTTATCGCTGTGAACACCGCCACGCATCTCTACGAGGCGTTCGACCGTCATGGCCTGGACTATCCCGCCGACCACCCAGGCTTTTTCGCTCGAGGACTGCAGGGTTTTATTGCCGAGGCCATAGCCGACGAGTGATCGCGTGCCACAGTCGGTTGAGCACAACGCTGCAGCCTCCTGAGCTGGGGAGGCGCGGGTCTGCGTTCTTGGCCGGCACTCAGCTGTAGGCAAAGCTCAGGCGCGTTCCTTTACAGCGCGCATACCGTCGCCCGTAGTATCGCAAGCGCGCGCTTCCGCTCCCAGCGGCGCGGAGGTCGGAGTGTTGCGGTTGAAGGTCGGTGCGGCCAAGCTGCAGCGGCTAGGGGTTCTTCACAGCCCGTATCACTTTGAACCGCACAGGCTTGCCGAAGGCTCTTCAGCTGGCTTGCCGGCAACCTTGCGATAGATCGCATCCGCCTGGCAGGCCCAACCTCATCCCACGCAGCAGCTTCGGCGCTCCTTCGTCCGCGTGACACTCCCAAGCCATCCCGGAAATCCTGTCATCGCGATCCAGGCAGGACGCCCGGTGCCCTAAGAGGTGGTTCGCATTTCTAGGAAAGCTTGGCGGTTGGCGCTGCTCCGAGGTCCGGAATCAGGGAGCAGCGCCAGCCGAGATCGTGCTTTGATTTCTGCGGCGGGGAGAGAATTGGATCAGCCGCCGAAGCCCGGCACGCCTCTGCGCCAGAAGGCCGTGCTGAGCTGTCGGGTCTTCGCGAGCCCGAGACCGCGCTTGAAGTGGGCCCGCAGGTCCTGCGCGTTCTGAAACTCTCCCGCGAAGAAGGCATATTGCGTGTGATCGGTTCTGGTGAGCGCCTTTGCCCGTCCGACGATCTCGTCCTCGAAGCGCGTGGATGGCAGCGCCGCGATAGAAAGGCGCGACGCCGGAAGGTAATCGCGCGCCTCCGCCAGGGACGGTGCAGCTACCACGAGATGACCCTCGATATCCGTTCCCGCTGCCTCCATCATGCGAGCGACTGCGGCGATACCGGTGGCGTCGGCGGCGAGAAAGAGACCTGAGTGCACAGGTAGCTTCGTCTCTCCGGCAGGGCCCATGACGCCGACGGCGCCCCCTGGACTGGCCGCGCGCGCCCATTCCGCGATCAGCCCGCCATCATGATCGGCGATGTCGATATCGACCTCACCGCGTCTCACATGGCGGAGCGTGATGAAGCGGGCATGCAGCGTGTCGTCGCCGGTCGGCCAAACCGGCGCGCCGTTCTCGCCCATGCGGGGCCAGACCGGTTGTCGATCACGCCGAAGCGGCATCATCAGGCGCAGATGGATGCCGCCGGTGCCAAGGCTCGCCGCGTCCTCGTGACGGAGCGTGACGCGCAGGAGCCCTGAGAAGATCTCGCGGCCACCGACGACCTCGAGCACCTTGAAGTTCGGTGGCAATGCACCGACCGCCGACGTCTCACCCGACCACCTGATTTTGCGCGCCGCTTCCGGGTCGATCTCCGCCACGTGATTGACGAGCTCCTCCTTGAAGAAGCCGAGAGCGCCCCCGTTCGGTGCTGTGATCTTAACGTGCAGACCGGCATCTTCGGCGCGCATCTCAAGGCGAAACCCGTCCTGATCGAGGTACCGGCTGCCATCGGCAGCGGTGTCGAGCAGCATGTCGTGGTCCTCGCGAATATGATCCACGAAGAGAGCGATGAGATGGGCCGGATCGGCAACCGGCACGATGGTGTCTGACGTGATGGTCATGGTCGGTGGGATCCCAGTCAGCCGAAAGGCGGGTCAAAGACGTCAGCGGTTTGCCTGGCTGCCTGGCCCGAACTGGCTGGGTACGGGGTGATTGCATCACTGGAGGGCGCCCGATGCGCAAGGTCCAAGCGGACCCCGACCGGATTTCGGTACCACACTCCGTTGATTGTATCGACCAGATGGTGGATGCGGATTGGCCGGTCCGGAGCAGCCTGCGGTTCGAGCCCGACGATGAACGACACCTTCCACGATCGCCCGGTGCTGCGGCTCGTTGCCGTGGTCACGTTTATCGGCGCTCTCCTCGGTCAGTTCGCGACGCAGGGCATGGGGCTCTTCCTGCGCGACGCGGATGCGTCGTCCCAGATCATCGGCCTGCTCTATCTCGCAGCGGCACCCTACACGCTTCGCTTCCTCTGGGCCCCTCTCGTGGACCGATACGCGCCGCATGCGGAACGACGGTACACCGGTTGGATCATGCTCTGCCAATGGGCCGTGGTGCTGTCATTCGTCGGGCTCTGTTTCACCGAACCGGCCGCAGCGCCGATGGCGATCATCCCCATCGTGGCCCTCTTCATGGTGGCGCTGGGGACGCAGTTCACAGCGCTCGGGGGCTTGATGGCGGGCGCGCTTACAGTTCAAGCCCATCCGAAAGGTGCCTCAGTACAGGCGGCCGCATCAGCAAGCGGTGGCATGTTCCTCGGCGCCGCGGTGCTTTATCTTCTCGCGGATCTCGGCTGGACCGTGGTGGTCGCCGTCCTCCTCACCATCTCGATCCTCGGTCTGGTTGCAGCGGCGGTTTTTGCGCCCAGGACCGAGACGCTGCGGACGGGCGGCAAGACCGTCTCGTTCTTCAGCCAACTCTCGATCTTCACGGTTCCACGGGCGCGATGGCTCCTCCTCGTCTCGATCCTCGTGAACAGCGCAGTCCTCGTGCCCTATGCCGCAAAGTCAGTCCTCCTCATCGATGCGGGCCTCTCAGTCACGGAGGGTGCACTCTACGGCATCGTCCTCGGCAATGCGGTCGGTGCCTTGGGTGCCGTTATCGCGCGCCGCTATGTGGAGCGGTTCGGGGGCGTTGCGTTCCTCGGCGTTCTCGGCCTCCTCAACGCCTTGTCCGCCGGTGTGATCGCATTCGTGTCGCTGGACGGCTTGGATGCCACCGAAACGATCATCTTTGTTGTTCTGGCCAACGCCGCGGTGTTCGCGTCCTTCACCGCAAGCAGAGCCGTGGTTATGGGCATCGCACGACCCGGCAGGCAGGCGACGGATATCGCAGGTTATGTCGGCATCGAGTCGATCGTGTTCCTCGTCTTCGTGGCGGCCGGTCTTGGCGTTCTCGACGATATCGGCGTCACGGTGATCACCAGCGTCGGCTTGGTGCTGGGCTGCCTCGGCGCATTGGCGGCGTTCGCGGGCGGCAGGTACCTCGCCCCGGCAGCGTCGCGAGAGATTGAGGGCCAGGACCGGATCTAAGAGGGCCGCCCTATCCCGCCCGATCCCTTTGCGAGCCATAGTTAGCCTTGGTTACACTGGGGCTGCGAGGGCATTTGACCGACGGAGGTGCGCATGGCGTTGAACGAAGGCTCGCTGGCGATCACGTCCGACTTGCTGCGCACCCTCGCCTTGCGGCACGCCGCGGTGCCCGAAGAGGTCAAGGTTCTGCCGTCCGGGGCCACGCTGGGGCGGGGAAGTCTGCAGATCACGACGCTCCGCGAAGGCGTTACCGTGATGATGGCAGCCCTTCGCGGTGTCCGCGCTGCCACGGCAAGGCCTGGAACTTCCGTGGGGTTTCATGTCGAGGCACGGCTGTCGGGCCGATCTTCCTCGCAAGAGATGAGCGGTCGCGGGCGTCGTCTTTCCCTCTCGGACGGCGATCTTTGCGTTGCGGGTCTGGCTGCGCCGTATCCGTGGGATGTCACCGTTCCTGCGCAAGCATCCTTTGAAGCGGTGTCGATTACTTGGCCCACCGCTTTCGTCGAAGGGTTGAGAGCCATCGACCCAGCCTTGGAAGGCGCCATGCGGGCCATGATCGACGGGGAGGAGATGCGGATCTGCACTCTCTCAGACGCCCTCGCCGCTCAGTTTCGCGCGTTCTTTGCGCTCGATCCGTCGTCGCCCGCCACAGCCGTCATGCGTGAGAGCCTCGCCCTCAGCATTCTCGCCAGTCTGAGGCCCTTGATCCTCGCGGAAGGGTCGGCGCAGCCGGAGTGCGCGGGGCAGACGCTCCTGAAGGACCTGATGGACCTCGTCATCGATAGCGCGCCACCACAGATCTGGAGCGCGGCCGAGATGGCGGAGGCGCTCGGCTTGAGCGCATCGACACTCCAAAAACGGTTCCGTGCGGAAGAAGGCCGCTCTATCGGCGCGTTCCTCTCCGAAAAACGCCTGAGTGCTGCGCGGGAGATGCTTCGTGGATCGCGCCCGATAAGCGACATTGCAGCCGCCGCCGGCTATCGTACGCCCGAGGCTTTCTCCAAGGCCTTCAGCCGGCGCTTCAACGAAAGCCCGCGGCAGTATCGCTCAGGCATACTTCTGCATCAGCAGTAGTCGACGATCTGGACAGGTTTTCTGCTGGATCTGACAGATCGGTGTGCTGGACGCTCTGATCCCGTTCCTTCCATGCTTCTCAAAACGACGGAGCGTTGCCTTGTCGCACCGTGCGGCGATCGAATGGCCAGCAGATGCATCGAGGTGACCGAACCGCCGAAAATCTCGATACAGAAGCGCGCAGGCAGCCACTGGCAGCGCAGCGATAACCCAATGGGCAACGCTGACGCCTGACCGGCACCCCACGGCAAATCACTGGATCGAAGCTACGACCCAACGGCCGACGAGGTGTGCCATGACCGTAAAGTCTATCCTGAGTGTAACCACCGCGCTCGCGACGCTCTCACTCGCAAGTCTTGAGATGCGCGCCACGGCCCAAGAAGTCATGGTGCTCGATCAGATCAACGTCTTGGGCGAACGACGGGAGAAGCGGCTGCTCGAGACGACGAGCAGCGTCAGCATTTTCGGTGAGGAGCGCATCGAGCGCGAGCCCGGGCAGGAGATCAACGGTCTTATCGAGTCCGCCCCCAACGTGAACGTCACCTCGATCAGCGAGACGCCCGATATCCGCGGCGTCGAAGGGGGCGGACCCGGCGGGCTCGTCAACACGGCCCTCAGCGGCACGCAACCCCGCGTCCCGATCATCATCGACGAGATCGCGCGGCCGGCGACCCTGCAGAACTCCGACTTCAACAGCACTTGGGACCTCGAACGCGTAGAGGTCTTCAGGGGGCCGCAGACGACCCTTCGCGGACGGGCAGCCTCGGCGGGCGCTGTGGTGGTCAAGACCAAGGATCCAACCTTCGACCCGGAATTCGCCGTTCAGTTCATCACCGAGGCCGATAATTTTCAGGAGCCGACCTTTACGGTGAACGGCCTCGCCTCCGGCGGTGTCGTCGACGATTTCCTTGCGGTGCGCATCACCGGTGAGTTCGAGACCGGGAACGACCCGCGAAACCTCATCAACGTGCCGGCGGCGTTGCGAAACGACGCCGACGAGCTCTCCGATTTTCGTCAGACGCGGCTACGGGGCAAGGCACTGCTGACGCCCTTCGGCGCCGCCGGCCCGCTCCAGATCAACGCCTTTGCCGAGGGCCAGTTCGGCCGGATCCCGCAAACGCGCGCAACGGTCGAGGCCCCGTTCGGCGACCGTGAGATCGAGTTTGTCGGCAGCGGTCTGCGTCTCTTCGACACCGAGGCATTCACGGCCGGGCTCGATACGACCTACGAGATCGGCGACATCGGCCGACTTCGCTCGATCACTGGTTTCTCGTTCTCTCAGTTCGACAGCATCGACGCCCAGCCCGATCCACTGTTCTTCAGCTTTCGCGAAGAGATCCTGAGCCAGGATCTCATCTTCGAATTCGGTGAGGTAGGCGACCGGCTGAGCGGCTTGGTCGGGTTCAACTACACCCGTCGAGAGCAGGACATCGCCATCGACAATACCCTTGTCCCGCCGCCCGTTGCGCCGAACCAGCTTCTGACGGACGGGCTCGAACAGACGATCTCGGGATTTGCGGACTTCCGCGCGCGCCTCGTCGGCGGGTTGGATCTGCTGTTCGGCGCGCGCCTCCTCAGCGACAATGAAACCAGGACGACCTTCTCGGACCTTCTCGAGGGCCCGCCCTTTATGATCGCGCCCGCAGTTGACGAGTTCGAGGAGGATGAGTTCGCGTTCCTCCCAAGTGTCGGCTTGCAGTACACGTTCAATGAAGAGCACTCGCTTGCCTTCACTTACCGGCAGGGGCGCAATAGCGGCGGGTCGGCGATCAACTTCTTTCTCGGCACGCCTGCGTCCTTCGAGTCGGAAGATGTGGCGACCTACGAGCTTACCTACCGGTACAACTCCAGCGATGGACGCTTCAGCTTCGGCGCGACGGGCTTCTTCAACGAGTTCGACAATCCGCAGTTCTTTACCGAGGCGATCCCCGGCGTGCCCTTCACGCTGCAGGTCGTGAACCTCGATGACGGGCGAAGCTTCGGCGCAGAATTCGAAGCAGCGGCCGTGTTATCCGACGAGATTACCGTGAACGGCTCCCTCGGCCTTTTAGAGACCGAGATCACCGGCGCCGATGTGAACCCCGCGCTTATCGGCAACGACTTCGGCAGCGATCCGAGGTTCACGATCTCCGGCGGCATCGTCTATGAGCCGCGCTTCATCGAAGGTTTGTCTTTCGACGCAGATTTCTCTTACACGGCAAAGTATTTCAACAACTTCGAGAACGATCCGGGCGAGGAAGTCGGCGGCTTCGCGCTCGTCGATTTCGGCATCGCCTACGAAAGGGGAAACTTCAAAATCCGCGCCTTCGTACAAAACGCGCTCAACTCCGATGGGCTGACCTCGATCGCCGTGACCGACCCGACGTCCTCGGTGGGCGAGATCACGCCCGCTGTCGCAGGCGGCATCGCCGTCACAGCCCGTTTTTGAGACCGGCTTAGCTGTTCGGTCCCGGGATGAGATGGCTGGGATTTGCTGAGAAGCGGTTCGGCTCTGAAGCCCAGTTCTCGACGATGAGCTCGAACGGGGTTTTCCGTTGAGCGTCTTGGGGCGCTTGGCAAAGTTGTAGGCCTCGAGAAACGTGCGCGGGTGCTCTCGCAGGGCATCGTGGCTTTCGTAGTGGTAGCGCCGGACCGTCGCTTCCTTGAGCGTGCGGTTCATCGGCTCGACCTGGCCGCCCGACCTGGCCGTTCGCCATCGGGCTCGAACCGCCGCCAGCGGTCGCTCGAACCGGTGGCGCCACGCCCCCTCACCCTCCTCGGCGCTCAGAACCGACGAGCAGTGCTCCTTGGGCCCCATCGGCGCGTCGTCGACGCCCTCGCGCCCTCGCCAGTTCGCGATGGTCTTCGGGTTCACCCCGTACTTCCGGCTCAGCGCCGCGGCCGAAGCCGTCGATCGCTGTATCGCCGTTCGGACGGCGTGCGTTCGGCATTGGCCCCGGACCAACAGGACCAATGCCTCACCGCGGCGCTGCCGTGGAGTACCCGCCCCCATAGAGGCTCCTTAGCATGACGCAAGGGCAATACGCCATCACACTCCGGGACTGGATACCTTAACCCGCTGTGATAGCGTGTGGTTGTCGAGACCGGGAGGAGCGTTGCCATGGCAAGATACCGCCATCTGACGCCCGAGGGCAGGGAGCGGATCGCCGTGTTGCATACCGCTGGCCGGACGAACAGCGCGATCGGCACGTCGGCATCGACCATTGGACAGCAGTCTTTTGCGCAATGCCCTTGAGGGCGGACGGTAGTCGCCGCTAGCCGCCCACAGCGCCTACATGGCCGGTAGCCCAGCGGGACGCGGTTCGCGAGCGTGACCCACGCTTGGCCCGCTTCGTGCGCGACCGGCTGGTCTCCCCAAGAAATCTCAGGCCGGCTGAAACCGGGCGCCGAGCGCGGTGTCTGCGCCGTGGCTATGGAGACAATCTACGCCTTCGTCTACCGGACGCGCCAGAGGGCCGAACAGCTCTGGCGCTGTCTCGCGCGTCGCCAGAAGCAGCGGCGCACCTGACGGGCAAGGCCGCTGCCGAGACCGTTGCCACGATCATGGCCGTTTTCTACTGGCTCTCGGGCCCGATGCGCTGGTCATTCGTGGGAAACGGTCCGGTGGGGCCGGTTGAGGGACGCTAAGCGGGGGTGGGTGTTTGCGCTGCGCTGCTATTGCGCTTGACGCTCGCAAGCAAGTTGAGCATCGCCGCCGCGAGCTTCTTGAGGTTCATTGCGCCGGCGGTGAGCAGGGCCTGGATGATGATGTTGGCGAGGCTCCTTCGGATTGCTCGGTCGCGGCCGTGGATGGACTTGGCCGTGCGTGTGCGCCTTTCGCGCGCCATCGGTGGCGGGTGTATAGCGTGCGCTCGCGCTCCCCCAGCGCTGTCGCTTGCGGCGGGCGCCCAGCATGGCCGGGTGATTTTTGGCGATATGCACGCGCGGGGTCCGCGCCGCCCGCGGCAGGCATGAGGCGCGGAGCGGACAGGCGTCACAGTCGCGCCGCCCGGCGCGATAGAGTCGCAGTCGCGCCGCCCGACCATCAGCTATCGACCATGAACGGTCGTGCGGGCATTCTTGTCTGGGTTGTTCATCCTGAGGGGGCCAGGGCTGGAGTTTGGCGATTGCAGCCTAACCCCGAAGCCGTTGAACAACCTTCTGAGACTTCACATCTAGCGGATCGATTTCCCGACGAACACGACGCAGCGCTGTCGTCGCGCCCCCGCAGATACTCGGCGATGCTGTCGATGAGGCTACGGCAGGCGTCCGAGGTGATCGGCTCGACGCCCTTCGGCCCACGATCGGCCAGGTGGCGTGAGGCAAGGCGGACCGCCGGATTTGTTCGTCAGGCGATCGTTCCTCTGGAAGGCTCGCTTTTCCTCCTCACCCTTCGCGCCAGCGCTCGGATCGGTGGCGCGCTCGGCCGTCAACGTTGAGGTTCGAGACTGTGCTTGGGCTCACGCGGTCGCCATTGTCGTTCGGAGTTGCCCATCAAGGCACCATCGGCTCAAGCCCGATGGGCGGCGGTGCGACAAAGCTCATTCTCGAAGATCTGGCGGCGCAACTTCGGAACCTTGAGGTTGACCTCTCCGGCCTTCGTCCCGAGCTCGCGCGCCTCGCTGCGCTCGTAGTGGCCAGCCCCGCACAGCCGGTCGGCTTCGGCGTCGAGCATTGCATTCAGGGCCTATTCGACCGTGCCGCGCACCATCTCGCCAAAGTGATCCCTGATCCGCGCTTCATCGATCTGGATCACCTCGTGGTCTGACCGAGACACTTGATACCGTCATTGCCGGATTTGATCCGGCAATCCAGCGTTCTCTAAGCTATTCAGAGGTAGAGATTTTCTGGATCCCCGGGTCAAGCCCGGGGATGACGTGCGGACGTCAGATCGAAAGGCGATCCGACGCGACCAAGGGCGTCGGGGCTCGGTCATGCCTGGGCGTCTCCGTGAGGAGCCTGGGACGAAGTGCGACAAAACGGCATTTGCCGCGGACATCGTTTCGACATAAATTTCAGTCATGACAGAAATAACAGCATATTTGATCGAGATGAGGTAGCGGAGTCGCCTTCGGCACGCGCCGGAATGGCTTTGGTGAAGGGGAACGACGATGCAGATCATGCCGAGGATAAGGTCTGCGCACCTGCCTGGGGTGCCACGGGGAGCGCAGGGCCATCGTGACCAGGACCGGCACAGCGCCCTCGGCGATCTTCGTTTCCGAAGCCTTTTGCCTGATCGCGATTGGGAGACCCTGCCGGCTGCGGTTCGGCGGCGCTTCTCGACACGCGTCGCCGGTGGCGAGAGCGTTGTATATGTCGGCGAGGTGACGGAAGCGTCGCGAAACCTCGTTGGCCGGCTGCTGGCCGAGTGCCTCCGTCTTGCTGGCGCGCCCCTCCCCCTGTCGTCCGAGACAGGCTTACCTTCGATCGTGAGCGTAACCGAAGATGTTGCGGGAGGCGGCCAGAACTGGACGCGGGTTCAGTGCACACGCCGGGGCTTTCCGCAAGTCGTCCACTCCGCGAAGCGCTTCACCGGGCCGACCGGTCTCGAGGAATTTCTGTCACGCGCGATCAGCGTGTCGCTGCGCGTTTGCGCCGAAGAGCGGGCGCTTGTCTTCCGCTCGGACCATATCGCGCTTCATCTCGGCAATCGTCGCTTGCGCCTGCCGAGCCTGCTCTCTCCAGGCGATCTTACCGTTCGGCACGAGGAACTGGGCAATGGCCGCTTCCGCTTCTCGATGACGCTCGCCCATCGGTGGTTCGGCACGCTGATCCATCAGGCGGGGATCTACCGGGAGGAAAAACGATGACCAGAGACGCTATCCCTACTGGAGGTGCGTTGCGCAGGGCGACGGCCCCAGAAGCGCGCCCGGTTTTGGTGATCGGCGCCACTGGCACCTTCGGCCAAAGGCTCGCGCGGCATCTCTCCAGAAATCCGAGAGTGAGGCTGCTGGTTGGCATAAGATGTGCGGACCGTGGATGGGAGCTTGCAAACAGGCTCGTTCACGATGCCGTCGTTCCTCCAGAAGTCGTCCAGGTCGATACCACCGATCGGCTTGAGGCGACCCTCGCGCAACTTCGGCCATGGTGTGTGATCGACTGCACTGGCCCGTTCCAAGAGTCCGATCACAGCCTTCCGCGTGCCGCGCTACGGGCTGGCGCGCATGTCATCGATATCGCCGACGCGCCAAGCTATCTATGCGAGTTTGAGAAGGCCCTGGATCCGCTCGCCAAACACCAGGATTTGGTCGCGATCGGCGGCGCCAGCTCGACGCCCTGCCTGTCCGGAGCCGCGGTGGCCGCGCTGGCGTCGTCGCTCCATGAGATCCACGATATCGAAATGGTGATCGCTCCGGGAGGGCGTGGCGATGTCGGGCCCGCAGTGATCGATGCGATCCTCGGCTATGCTGGCAAACCCGTTCCCGCCTGGCTTGGGGGCAAGCTCGCTTATCTGATCGGCTGGCGGGGTGCCATCACTCGCCATATCGATGGCCTGGGCCGTCGGCGCTGTGTCCCGGTTCAGAGCTTCGATCCCGAATATCTCGGCCCAAATTTTGGTGTGCGAGGAAGCGTTGTCTTCCGCGCCGCGCTCGAGTCCTTGCCCGAGCAGGTCGGTCTGGAAGTGCTCGCCGCCGCGAGATCGCTGTGGCCCGGATGGGATCTACGGTTACTTGCCCCGCTGCTGACGCGGCTGCGACAGATCACGAAGCTTGGCACTTCCGATGTGGGTGCGATGGAAGTCCGGGTGAGGGGCGTTGACTTCGACCGCCGCGAAACCGAGGCAACATGGAGGCTCCTCGCGCGTCGAGGCGATGGCCCCGTCGTCCCCATCCTTCCCGCCGCTGCAGCCGTTCAATCACTGCTCGAACAGCGGATCGGCGCAGGCGCGACCCTGGCAACACGAGCCCTTTCTCTCGATGAAATCGTTGCTCAGATGAGCGCTTACGCGATCACGACCAGAATAGAAGTTCACTCCGGCGCCAAACCGAGCATGCCTTCCGATAGCGAGACACCTGCACGGGCGCGACACGCCGAGTTGGCCTGACAGCTCTGCTCAGTGAGGCACAGCCCACGACACCGAACGCGTGCCCGACGGCCTTGGGCGGTAGCTCTCCGACCCTAGCAGATTTGTGCGTAGAGCCGAATGGGTTGCGTAGTACATGGTGAGGGCAGGAGCCGTTCGGGGGAGTGTGGCCATGGGCCGATGGTTTCGGGCGTTCGAGGGGGTCGTTCCACTTTGCCGATGGTCTGCCTGGCTGGTCACGATAACGGCGCTGCTTGGTCTCTTTGGCGCCGGTCATGCGACGGCCTGCGGGGTGGAGACGGATTGTGTGATCGCAGATCGGCACTATCGCCTTCATCTGCCGCAAGGCGCCGACCTGTCGAAACCACTCGGCGCTTTGTTCTTTGCTCACGGCTACCGGGGGACGGCTGCCGGGACGATCAAGAACGGCGCGTTGAAGGCACTTGCAGACCGTTGGGGATTGGCGCTCGTCGCGCTCAAGTCCTCGGGCGGCGACTGGAGCATCCCCAATGCGCCGAGCCATGAGACGCTGCCAGACGTCGACGAGATGGTCTATGTCGACACGGTCATCGCGGATCTTGGGCGCCGGATCGTGCTGGACCGTCAGAAGCTGGTGATGGCGGGGTTCTCAGCGGGCGGCATGATGACCTGGGAGGTTGCGTGTCGGCGGCCGGCCGCCTTCGCAGGTTTCGTTCCTGTGGCCGGGACGTTCTGGGACCCCGTGCCTCGGGAATGCGCCGATCCACAGCCGACCATCCTGCATATCCATGGCGAGACCGACCGGATCGTGCCGCTAGAGGGTCGACGCATCGGAGATGCGCGGCAGGGACGGCTCTCAGCCGCCATAGCGTTGATGGCCGGCCGTGGCTTTGACGAGCTAAGCGCGCCGATCGCGATCACTGCAGGTGCCGGCGGCCAGACACTCCGCTGCCGAAGCGCGACAGCCGCCGATGCGCTGTTCGAGGTTTGTCTGCAT
>JBCDFC010000125.1:0-13757 GCA_039178805.1 Pseudomonadota bacterium
AAACCGCTGGCGGGGAACATTCTGGGCGCATCTCGCGGTCGATGAGGGTCCCGCGCCGCCGACAGATCCCGCGTTCGGCTCGTAACGCGGTCTCGACCTGACAGGGTCCAGACATGAGAATCGCCACTGGGGAGTTCAAGCAGGAATGTCGAACACGAATGAGATCACCACCGCTGCGACCACCCCGCCGCTCAATCTGTCCACGATCGGCGTCATGTTCGTCGCCGGCGCGGTCGCGACAACGACGTTCGATCTGTGGGGTCAGCTCATCAGTCCGGCGATCGGCTGGGCGAACCTGTCACCGCACGGTCTCGCGCGAAGCCTGCTCGGCACTCTCGGCCTGCCAAATGGCCCCTTCGTGGGATATTTCGTGCACTTCTACATGGTTGGTCTGATCGGCTACCCGATTGGATGGCTCTATGTCTTCCAGCCGATCTGGTCGCGTCTTACCGGCAACCTGGGTGGCTGGGTCATCGCCTCTGCGATGTATGGATTCGGCCTCTGGCTCTTTGCCATCGGCGGAGTCACGTCGATTGCCGGGTTGCCCTTCTTCCTGAATTTCACCGGTATTACCTGGGTCGCTCTGATCGGACACGTGCTCTACGGGATCGTCATGGTGGCTGTCATGCAGCTCGCCAAGCGTCCATGACCTAATCCGACAAGGTCGCGGTCGTGCTGCAACGTCGAAACTCGCCGAGGACGGGGCAAGATCAAGGCGAGCAATACCATCAGCCATCGCATAGAGAGAGGCTGGCGATGAGCCGATACCAGTTTGTATCGATCTTGCTACTGTCTTGGGCACATGCTCAGCACCCGCGGGCTAAGGCTCTAAAGGGGGTCAAGGCCCCGCCCCATACTTGATTGAGACACACAGCTAGCGTGGGCGGTTCGTCAGACGCTCGACCACCAGGCAGTGGCCATTCTGAGCGTCGGACAACTCAGCCGTTGGCAGTAATTCGCATCACAGTGTCGATGCTGGGCTCACCGAGAGCAACTAAGCACCCGTTTGATCTTGGATCGGATCAGGTAGGCTGAACGCATCATCGTCGTGGGCTCCGCATTGTTCGGCGGGCGTTTCGTCCGATGCTTGCGCCATGCCGGCGTCCTCCGCGTGAAGAGAGTGTCTGCGCCGAGTTGCAGCACGACGCCGATCTATTGTGCTGCCGCTTTGCCAATGGGGCGCTTGCAGACCGCCTTCGCCGGCGATGCGAAGCCGCCCGAATGCCACCTTCAGTGTACCGTGGGTTTCATTCGGTTTGGCACGACTTCCGGACCGGGTCTCGCGAGTGACTTTGTGAACGGAGCCATCGCGGCCATCAAAAGGATGACCGCGAAGATGACGCCAGTCCACGATGCAACAGCGTGGATCTGCCCTAGGAGAAAGGCCCCCGCCAAACCACCGAGGTAGTAGCTTGAGAGGTACATGCCGTTGGCGGCCGCACGATCACCCGTTGCCGTGCGTCCAACAAAGCCCGTCGCGGCTGCCTGCATGAAGAACGTGCCCGCGCCGAAAACGGCGAGGCCGACGAGAACGAGCCAGAGCGCGGGCATCAGTGTGAGCAGAAGGCCAAAAACGACCACCGCGCCCGAGATCTCGAAGGTGCGGCGCGGGCCAAGGCGCGAGACGGTCCTCGCCGCGTATGGCGTCGTCAGAAGCGCCGGGAGGAAAACAAGGTAGACTAAACCCAGCGCGTCCGGCGTGACGCCGAGAGCTTCTGTCAGGTGGAGATTGACATAGGTGAACACGCCGACGAACGCGAACAGGATCACGAAGCCCATAAGGAACACGACGCGCAACTCTGACTGCGCGAGATGAGCCTTCCACGCGCCAAGACGTGGCCCGCTCGGGACGGGTTTCTCAGCGTCGCCCGCCCCGATTAGAAGGAAGGCGACAAGCGCGCCGACCAGGTTGAGTGCGGCAAAGACCCAGAATGAGCCGGACAGACCGAGAAGATCTGCAGCGGAGACGGCCATCAGTCTGCCGAGCAGGTTCGAAGCGACGTTACCCGTGATGTAGGCCGCCATCGCACCGCCCGCTGCCGTCACATCGCATTGCTCGGACAGGTATGTCATCGTCAACGTGAATGCGGCGGCCATGAAGACGCCCTGAAAGACCCGGAGCGCAAGAAACAACTCCACACTGTCGACAAGCCCAAGGCAGAAGGTCGGCACGGAGAGAAGCGCGAGGCTGACCCAGATGCCCCGCTTGCGGTCAATCCTGTTGGAGAACCAGGCGACGGCGAGGCCCGAGGCGGCCATGCCGAAGGTCGAGGCGTTGACCGCGAAACCCATCACGGCCGGATCGGTTCCGAAGGCGATCACGAGCTGCGGCAGGAGCGCCTGGCTGCCAAAGAGGTCGATCAGGGTCAGGAAGCTGACGAGGCCAACGATGGTCGAGCGGCGCACGATATCGCGCGGCCTCTCGCCTCTGAGCATACCTTCGAAGAGATAGAGCATAGGTGGCCGCCTTGTAGTTCGGACCTCCTATCGGAGGCGATGGTCGTCGGATTTCACGCCGGAAGTCATCTTTGCTCCGGTTGAGCGGCCCTGAATGCTTGCACGCAGATTGGGAGGCTCAAGGCGAAGGTGGTTGGTGGAGGAGGCCGCGGAGGAACGCGCAGATCAGCGGGCTGTGAGAGAGGCTCATGGCGTCATCCCTGCGTCATGCATCGGAAGGGCCTCCACGTCGCCAAACATCGTCCGGATGTCTACCGAGGAGTGCTGGCCAAGATCGTCGAAATGCCGCTCGAGCCACTGCGTCGCCGTCTCCCGGCCGACATCGCGAAGATGCTCGAGAAACGGCCATTCCGCGTTCAGCTTTGACGATGCATCGAGTTGGCGGAGCTGCTTGCGCGCATGGACGATGTGGAGATGCATCCGGCGATAGCGCTTCTCGTCAAGCTGACCTGCGTCAAGAAGGCGACGAACGAAGTCGATCGCTCGAAGCTCGTGCTGGAGTGCGCTGTTGAAGGTGATCTCGTTGATCCGGTTCTGGATTTCGGCAGCCGACTTTGGCGTGCCTTCGCGAAGTATCGGATTGATCTGAACGATCATGATGTCACTCGACGGTGAGCCGTGGAAGAACGGGAAGAGCGGCGGATTGCCCATGTACCCGCCGTCCCAGTAGAGCTTTCCTTCGATTTCAACCGTCTTGAACAGATGTGGCAGGCAGGCCGACGCCATGGTCGTTTCGAGCGAGATCTCGTCACGCTTGAAGACTCGCACCCGACCTGTCTCCACGTTGGTGGCCGAGATGAAGATCCCTATGTCGGAACAGCGGCGAACCTTCTCGAAATCGATCATACGCTTGACGATGCTGCGGAGTGGATCGATCCCGAAAGGGTTCAGGTCGTATGGCGACGCCATGCGCTGGAGCATATTCATCCAGAGATAGCTAGGTGAGCCGTCGAGCGACCAGGATCCGGTCAAGTGCGCGAGCGTTGATCGGCGCATCGGGCTGAGGCGTGCCGCCTCGCTGACTGCCCGCCAGAACGCATGCAGACGCTCCCGCGCGCCGATGGCACCGTTGTCGTACATACCGTTGGCAGCAACGACGGCGTTCATCGCACCAGCGGATGTGCCCGAGATCGCGTCGATCCAGATCCTGTCGTCCTCGAAGAGCCGGTCGAGAACGCCCCACGTGAAGGCGCCATGCGCACCGCCACCCTGAAGCGCGAGGTTGACGCCCTTGTGGTCTTCGCGCCGACGTCCCGGTCCTCGTGCAGGCCTCTCGGTCATCCCACAGTCAAGCTGCCAGCGAGCGGCAACCAAGTGCCAATCATCTCTTCGGTAGCCTTTGAGCTAAGGAAACTCGGGACGTCGCGGAGACGTTCGACACTCACGAATTTCTGCGTCCACGGCTCGGCGAAGAGCACGCTGTACTCGAACTCCTCCGCCGTGATCACTGATCGGGCGTCCCCTTATGCGGAGGAGCGCTGTTGCCTTCGTACCCGTAGAACGGATCCGCGTCGCTCGGATAGGGGATGACATCGGTCGACAGGAACGTCACGACCTCGTTGCCCGCATTCTCCCACCAGTGCACAAACCCCGGACCGAACTCCTCGGATACCTCACCCGCGTGATGCGTGATCGGGACGGCGCAAAAGCTATTGTGCTCGATTACGGTGCCCTTCAGGACGTAGACGATTGCAGGCCGGTTCGCGTGGCTGTGGGTCGGGACGGTACCGCCCGGCTGCAGCTCCAGACGGCGCTGGCGCAGCACGTACCCGCCAATATCGCGCCAGCCCTCCAAGCGCACGTTGGCGATTACTTCCCGGGTTAGGGCGAGCTGTCCTACCTGATCGAGCTTGCGTGGCTCCTGCAGCTGATGCTCTTCGGGGCAGGCGCCTGCCTGCGCGACACCTGCTGATCCAAAGGCCACGAAGACGGTCGCCGTCGCAGCGGCGAAGGGGCTGATACGCATAGCTTTTCTTCATCCCATGGACTGCGGCTGATGACTGAAGCTTGCAAATCCTGTCACGTAAGCACAGTGGAGCACGGCGCATGGTTTTGATGCCCGTTATGCATCGCCCCCTCAGTCAGTGCTGGACTATGCTCGGCGAACAGGTTGCCGTGATCCGGGGGTTACTGCGTTGGAAATGCACCAGATTAGATACTTCGTCGCGACGGCGGACTGCCTGAACTTCACCCGAGCCGCGGAGCGATGTGGCGTCAGCCAACCGGCGCTGACCCGGGCCATCCATAAGCTGGAGGAGGAGCTCGGCGGCCCGCTCTTCAGACGCGAGGGTCGTCGGACACACCTCACCGAGCTCGGCCGGATCGTGCAGCCGCGCCTCAAACAGGCGCTATCCCTCACCGAGATCGTCCGCAACGAGGCGCTCGACTTCTCGAAAATGGTCGATGCCAAGCTCGAACTCGGCGTCATGTGCACGATTGCACCGGCGAGCCTGATCAGTCTCGTCGATTTCATGAGCAGGCACGCGCCGCAGCTCTCACTCGTACTGCGCGACGGCTCGGGGGCGGAGCTGACGAACCGGCTGATCGACGGAGAGCTCGATGTCGCCCTCTTCGCCCTGCCAGACATGCCGGACGAGCTTCACGCAATCCCACTCTTCGAGGAGCCCTACGTGGTTGCCTGTCCAAAGGGTCACCGCTTCGAGGAACTCGACGAGGTACCGACCGACGCGCTGTCGGGAGAACGTTACCTGAGACGCCTGAACTGCGAGTATCTCGACCATTTGGAGGAGGTGGGTTTTGCCGACACGATCCAGGTCGATCCACGCTTCCAGAGCGAGCACGAGAGCTGGGTGCAAGCGATGGTCATCGCCGGCCTTGGCTGCGCGATCATGCCTGAAAGTCTGGCGCTCAGCCCAGAGTTCAAGTGCCGGCGGCTGACAGAACCAGCGATCCGGCGCACGATCTCGGTGGTGACCCGTCGCGGTCGGCAACACACCGCAGCCGTCGAATTCTTCGTGATGCTCTGCCGGAAGATGGACTGGGGAGCGCGATCCATCGGCGCCAAACGCAGATCACCGTCGGAAGAGACCGTGTCGTGACACCCTTGGCGGCCGCCGCCATCTCGACATCGGTAAGAACCCGTCTTTGCTCGCGGCGTTCTGATGCTGTGGCATCAGGCGGATCGGGAGGGCGTGCCGTGCGGCAGGCGGGTTTCTTTGGACTTTCGCAGCATCTGGAGCGGCTTAGCAAGGGCGGAGATCCGCTCTAGGTTCTCAAGTCAGCAGTGGATTTCAAGCACTTCAGGCCGTGACTGGTCGAGGGGCTGGTCAAACTGCACCGCCGAGAACGGCTTCGCTTCTTTGGTGACCTTGCCGGGCTCGCCAACCCCGCCGCCTTCGACACATGGGCGACACCTCTGCGCAAGATCGACTGGGTCATCATCGTGCCGGAGGCGCGTCTTCGACACGACGCCAAGGAGCTGTTCGCAGGGCCTAAGGCAGTTCTGGCGTTCGCCACGGGCCTCGGACCGGTGGCGGCTATCCGTGGCTCACCTGTCGCGCTATACGCACCGTGTCGCCATCTCGAACAGCCGCCTGATCCGCGCCGATGCACGCGGCGTGACCTTCCGCGTCAAGAATTATCGCCTCGAGGGGCATGGTCGACACACGACCACGACGCTGGACACCTACGAATTCACCCGCCGGTTCCTGATCCATGTGCCTCCCAAAGGTCAGCACCGCATCCGCCACTATGGCTTTCTCGGAAACGGGTGTCGGGCCGGCAACATCGCCAGGATAAAGGATCTGCTCCACGCATCACCACCACGATCCAAGCAAGACCGGCGCGATGGCTCCGACACCGCAGATGACCGGCCGCGCACGCTCGCCCTTCCATGCCCGCACTGTAGCGGGCGCCTGATCATCGTCGGCAGTTTCCCGCCGGGATCGCAGCCCCGAGCACTGCCGGACCACAGGACTGGGGCATGAAGCCTGACCAAATCATCGCGCCAAGGCGGGTCCGACACGATCCTCTCGCAGCACCCTGGCCGCGAGCCGATCAGCTTGAACCGATCCAGCGTAAGAAGACAGCAAACCCTGCTGGAAACCGCGCCTCACACGGAAATCGTTCCACAAGGCGTGATGCAATGGGCTCGATACCGCCTCAACACCTATGGCCCAATGCCAGCACTCCACCACCAGCCCAAGCGCCAAGCCGCAAATCTCCATAGAGCCAACTCAACCCCCCGCGCCCAACTCCGTGCGATTTCGTGCCTGAGCGCTTCTCGGACGCAAGGTAGACACCGCGCACAAACCCCGCATCCGAGTCAGGGTCGGAGAAGCACTCCGACCAGTCCTTTGTTGCTGCGCAGGGGCATGTGGCCGGAGCGTACGGGTGAGGTAGGTCGGGGCTTAGGCTAGGACGAAGAAGCGGGCGGTTTTGGCGAGGGCAATGGGGCTGAGTCAGATGAGGCGCATAATGCCGACGATCACTGTAAGGGCGTCGTAAGGGGCGCTCAGAGCCTCGCGCCCACCTAACCTGTGATCACTCCTGCGCTAAGAGCGGACCACATACACCGAGCATTTCGCGTGCGTCACAACATGGCTGGCGGTGGTGCCCAAGATGTAATCCTTGATGCCAGGATTGGCCGACCCCATTACAATCACATCGACATTCCGCGCTTCAGCGTACTTCACTATCTGGCGGTGCACCGCCCCCAATAGAACGACTGTTTCCAATTCAACGCCATCGGCTGGATAGGCTCCAATGAATTTGTTCAGCGCTTTGCCCCAGTACTCCTTTGAGTCTGTGATCTGGAGATTACGTTCCATCTCCGGTGCGACAGTCACCACGAGCAGCTTGGCTCCGCGCCGGCGCGCCATCGCAGCGGCCTCCTCGTATGCGCTGAAGTCCAGATTTGCGTGGCGGAGGTTGATGGGGCTCAAGATCAGATTGGTGTCGCGGGGCATTCTCGAAGCTTCCTATTGTTGTCTGCGCGGCAGTACCGGCTTCACATCTCGCCCTCACTATCATGCCCGAGAGACCGCCGTGCTTGATCGGCGAGCGGCGGAACCACCGATCTGAGGTCTTTTCGCGTGCACCCTACCAAAGCCATCCCGCGTTCGGGCACGTCTCCGAGAATGGCGGCGGCGAAGCGGCCCTTCACGGCGAGGCGGCACAATGGGCTCGTTCCGGTCATGCTCCTCAGGGCCGCATCAGCCTGATCCCAGGTGGGCGCGGTCAACACAGCAGCCCTCTCCGGACATCTGCCGAGATCCCAAACGCTGCGGCGCGGCTCTCGAAACCGGATGGGTGGGTAGCCCGCGCGCCCCGCGGCGCCGTTGGCGTCATAATGCTGAGACATCTGTCTCTTGGCGAAGGAGCTACCCATGAGAGTTTCGACGGTCGGGTTGGATTTGGCGAAGGATGTTTTTCAGGTTCACGGCGTCAGCGACGATGGAACGGTGGTCTTCAACCGCGCGATCCGCCGGGCGAAGCTGCTCGAGTTCTTCGCTGCCCTTCCGCCCTGTTTGGTCGGGATGGAAGCCTGCGGTTCCGCGCATCACTGGGGTCGCGAGCTCGGCCGGCTCGGCCACGACGTTCGGCTGATGCCGGCGTTCTATGTGAAGCCGTATGTGAAGCGCGGGAAGACGGATGCTGTCGACGCCGCGGCGATCTGCGAAGCGGTTGCGCGTCCGACGATGCGGTTTGTCGCCATCAAGACGCCTGAGCAGCAGGCGATCCTCGGGCTGCACCGAACTCGCGATCTGGTGGTCCGGCAGCGCACTCAGGTGATCAACATGCTCCGCGGCCTGCTGCGCGAGTTCGGACATGTGTTTCCGAAGGGGCCTGAGGCAGCACTGCGTTTTGCAAAGGCGCATCTGGGCGGCACACATCCTGCGAACACGCCGGAGTTCGCGAACAGCCTCATCGCGACGCTCTGCGATCAGCTTCTGGCCCTCCATGATCGCATCAAGTTCTACGCGCAGCTTATCGAGACACATTCCAAGAAGGATGAATGCGCCTGGCGGCTCCGGTCTATCCCGGGTGTCGGCCCGGTGACGGCGTCCGCGATCGCCGCCACGATCGGTGACGGCACGCAGTTCAAGAGCGGCCGCGAGTTCGCCGCCTGGCTCGGCCTCACGCCCTTGAACCGATCGAGCGGGGGCAAGGAACGGTTGGGGAAGATCACGAAGAAGGGGGACAGCTACATCCGGCGCCTGCTGGTGATCGGCATGACGTCTCGACTGAAGCGAGCGCGACAAGACCCTGACACGCTCGATCCGTGGGCACGCAGGCTGCTGGAGCGAAAGCCTGCCCGCCTAGCGACCGTCGCCATGGCGAACAAGACAGCGCGGATCATCTGGGCCGTGCTGACACGAGGAACCGACTATCGGCGTGCCGCAGCCTGAGAGGCGCGACTGAGCCGACACGAGGTGCAAGACGAATGAGATGATGGCACCACCTGGTCATCCATAGTTCAGGACACCCCGCCGAATGGCAAGAACTCCTCGGAGGTTCGCAAAGCCGATTGGGACCTGATCTGTGGAACCCATCAAGGCCAGCAGCATGACGAACCGCTGCGCAAACAGGCCGAACACACGACTGCTCTGACCGGGCCGATGCCAACAGCAAATTCACCTTGCAAAGCGCGGGCTACCCACACAGGACAGTCGCAGCGATTGCAGCATTGCCTGATCATCGCCTGTCAAAGGCGCCATGAACGGCCGTGCAGATCTGGTGGAACGCGACCGAGGACCTCCCGTTCGATTGTCGGTTTGCGAAGCTCGTCGCATGCTGACAGATGCGCTGGTTCCCAGTCACACCATGGCGTCGTCGATGCACTCCACAAGCGCATCCCTCGAAGATGCCTGCACGGGACGCTTGAGGGCTGACGGTGATGCTCGGTGCTGGCGTCGCGGCTGGATTTCATGACGTGTGATCGCCATTCCTCTCCGCATTTCTGCCCAAGATCGGGACGATGGTCACCGCGCCACAAACAATAGAGTCCCTGATGCCGCTCAGCCATGAAGCCATTACCGCACTCGCGCCGGACCAGGCGTCGCTCAAGGCAGCGCATGGCCTGATGAAGCCGCGTAAATGGCCACTTTGCGCGGGCCACGCGGCAGAGAACCTCGTCTGGGGCGAATGCCAGGGATCCGGCGCGAACCCCTACCGTACGGTCTTCGACAGCGCCGACCACGGCTACAAATGCACATGTCCGTCGCGGAAGTTCCCGTGCAAGCATGTGCTCGCGCTGATGTGGATGCATGTGGACGACCCCTCGGCCTTTGCCGAGGCGCCAGTGCCAGACTGGGTGAACGACTGGCGCGGACGCCGCCGCAAGACCGGTCAGCCGGCCGCGCCGGAGCGTACGAGCGCGGGCAAGAGCATGGCCGCCGCGGCCGTTCCTGAGGTGGAAAAGCGGGTCGACCCGAAGGCTGAGGCACGCGCCCGCGCCGCTGCGGAAAAACGCGCCAGGGAGACCGAGCGCGCCCTTGTCACCGCTGCGGCCGACCTAGAGGCCTGGATCGCCGACCAGTTGCGCACCGGCCTCTCAGGACTGCTCGAAGAGCTCGACCAGCGCTGCCGAGCCATCGCGGCGCGCATGGTCGACGGCAAGGCGCAGGCGCTGGGCGGACGGGTCGACGAACTTCCGTCGCGCGTCGCAGCGCTGCCGGGCGAACAGCGCGTCGATGCGCTGATCGCAGAACTCGGCAAGCTGGTGATCCTCTGCCGGGCCTTTCGTGGCAATCCGGCCGACCCCGAACTGCGCCGCGCGGTCGCGACCTCCGAGACCCGCGAGTCGCTGCTGGAGAACCCTGATGCGCCCCGCGCCCAGGGGCGGTGGGAGGTAGTCGGCGAGCGCGTTAGCACGCGGCGCGACGGGCTGGTGGCGCAGGCGACGTGGCTGCAAAGCCTCGACGGCGCGCCGGCGCATCCCTTCGCGCTGCTGCTCGATTTCTTCCCGGCGGCGCTCGGCAGGCGCAGCAGCGCCTTCGCCGAGGGCGATCAGTTCGAAGGCGCCGTGGTCTTCTACCCTGCTGCCCGCCCTCTCCGCGCCCAGCTTCTGGAGCGAAAGGCGACCGACGGTGATCCGCTGCCCTGGCCCGGCACCGTCGCGCGCGATCCGCTGGCGATGTACCAAGCGGCGCAGGATGCGGCGCCCTGGACGCTCGATACGCCGGTCGTGCTGCCTCTGGGTCGGATCTGCCACCACGGGGAGATGCATTGGTGGCAGGCCTCGGCCTCGGGCGAGGCGCTGCCGCTTCGACGCGCCCCGCCGCGGGCTGTTGCCGGCATGGCCCTGGAGCAGACGGTCGGTCTCTGGGACGGTGAGCGCCTGGCACCGCTCGCTGCGCACTCAGCTTGGGGTAGGATCAGCTTCGATGCGTGAGCTGGAGAGCGCCATCGCGGCCATACGCGGGCGCTGGCTGATGGGCGCCGCGGCGCTCGACAGCGCACCCAAGAACTGGCGCATGGCGGCGGAAGGCGACCCCGAGCCGGAGCTCGTGCTGCTCGCGCTGGCGGCCCAGGCGGGTCGCACCGCCTTTCGTCCGGCACCCGACGGCGCGCTCGTCCAGCCTGAGCCGCTGCCGACGCTGAACTTGCCCGTGATGCCGGAGCGGAGCCGGGCCGCCTTTCGGACGGTCCTGCAGGTCGCGAAGCCGGCGGGTCAAGCGGACATGATGCGTCTTCTCGCGATGGTCGCGGCGCGTGGCTGGGTCGTACATCCGCTCGACCATCTGCCCGAAGACGCCGAGGGGTTGCCGGCGGTCTATGCGCCCTGGGCCGCCTGGGCCGCGCGGTCGGCCGGCACGAAGGCACCAGAGGGCGACCGGCTCGACAGGGAGAGCTTCGACCTGCTGACCCCGCAGGCGCGACGCCGCGCCTTCGAAGCCTGTCGCGGTACCGATCCGGCCGCGGCGCGCGACCTGATCGCAGAACGGGGCGGCGCGCTGCCGGCGGAACAGCGCCTTGCCCTCGTCGCCGCGATGGCCATCGGCCTCGGCGAAGATGACGTGCCGTTCCTCGAAGGCCTCGCAAGCGACCGCTCAGCCAAGGTGCGCCTGCAGGCGAGCGGCCTGCTCGCCCGTCTCGGCCACGCGGCAGACGATGCGGCGCTCGCTACGGAGCTCGCCGACTTCCACGCCGTCGGCCGGCGCATGCTCGGCCTCGTGCAAACCAGCGTCGGCCCCGCAACGCTGAAGACCGAGGCGCAGCGGCGCCGCCGCGATGATCTGTATGGCCTGGTGTCGCTCGACGGCCTCGCCGGGGCGCTCGGCATCGGCCGCGAGCCGATGCTGAAGGGCTGGCGCTTCAAGGAGATGCGGGCGACAGCCGGATTGGTGCAGATGTTGCTGCGGACCGGCAGCGATGAGGACATCGCGATTTTCGCCACCCACGCCGTGCACGAAAGCTCGGGGCACCTAGACGAGTTGATTGCACGCCTCGCGCCGTCGCCGCGAGAGGCGCTCATGCCGGCATTGGCGCAGGTGGCCGAGACCGCGCCGCTGGTCGCGGCCCTCGCGCATCGCCTCGGCACGTTGGAGGCGACGGCCTGCGAGAAGCTGGCGAGCGTGGAGGCGGTCGTGAGGCAGATCCGCGCGAGCGAAGAGAAGGACCGGCGCTGGCCGGGGCTCAACCAGGCGCTGTTCGATCTCGGCCTGATCGCCGATGCCGCGGGCGCCGCACGACTGCTGGACCGTTTTGCCGAAGCAGGCCTCGCGCGGATGGATCCGGGCCTTGCGCTGCTCCGTTTCAATGCTGGGCTGGAGCCCGCGGATAGTTGAGGGGATCGAGATGACTGAGATGCTGCGACGACCGGCCGAGCAGCGCCATGCGGACGAGATCGCGGCACTGACCGCCGAGGAGGGTCCGCGACCCACCGGCTGGGCGATGACACCGCGCGCCGTGCTCACCTACCTCATGGGCGGTGCCGCCGCCGACGGCACCGAGATCCAGCCGAAATACGTGGGCAACCGACGTCTGATCGAAACCGCGGTGGCGACGCTGGCCACCGATCGAGCGCTGCTGCTGCTGGGCGTGCCGGGCACGGCCAAGTCCTGGGTGTCGGAGCACCTCGCCGCCGCGATCTCCGGCGACAGCACCATGGTGATCCAGTGCACTGCCGGCACCGATGAGAACCAGGTTCGCTATGGCTGGAACTACGCGCAGTTGCTCGCCCATGGGCCGAGCCGCGAGGCGCTGGTGCCGACGCCGCTGTTCCGCGCGATGGAGGGCGGGCGGCTCTGCCGGCTCGAGGAACTGACGCGCATGGGCTCGGATGTGCAGGACACGCTGATCACCGTGCTCTCCGAGAAGATGATGCCGATCCCGGAGCTGAACGACGCCGTCTACGCGACGCGTGGCTTCAACGTGATCGCGACGGCGAACGACCGCGACAAGGGCGTCAACGAGCTCTCGGCTGCGCTCAAGCGCCGTTTCAACGTCGTCGTGCTGCCGCTGCCCGACGACATGGAGCAGGAGGTCGCAATCGTGACTAAGCGCGTGGGCGAGATGGCCACCGCACTGGAACTTCCCGCGCCAAAGAACGTCGCCGAGGAGGTGACCCGCGTCCTCGCGATGTTCCGCGAACTGCGCGGCGGCGAGACGCTGGACGGGCGCACGACACTCAAGACGCCGTCGGGCACGCTGTCGACGGCGGAGGCGATCGCCGTGCTGGTCGGCGGGATCAGTCATGGGGCCTTCTTCGCGGATGGGGCGCTCGAGGCCGAGACGCTGGCGCCGAACGTGCTGGGCGCGATCGTCAAGGACCCGGTGCAGGACCGCGCCGTGCTGGCCGAATACCTGGAGACCGTGCTGAAGCATCGGCGCGACTATGCCGACTACTACCACGCGCTGACCGACCTGATCTGATGCCGGCCGAGGTTTCCTGCTTCGGGATCCGCCATCACGGCCCCGGCTCGGCCCGGCGGCTGGTCGAGGCGCTGGAGGCGCTGAAACCCGTCGAGGTGCTCATCGAGGGACCGTCGGATCTGAGCGACCTGCTCACCATACTGGCGAGCGCGGAGATGGTGCCGCCGGTGGCGCTCCTCGCTTATGCCGCCGACGCGCCGGAGAAGGCGATCTTCTGGCCCATGGCGGCGTTCTCGCCAGAGTACCAGGCGGTGCTCTGGGCCGAGCGGGCGGGCGTTCCCGTGCGCTTCATCGACCTGCCGGCGAGTTGGCGCCTGGCCGTTCACGAGACCGAGGATGGCATGGTCGAAGACGGGACGCCCGATGCGCTGCCCGATGCGCCGGATGACATCGCCGGGCGTGACGACGGCGCCACGGCACCCGCGGACGACCGCGCCAGCGCAATCCTGGTGGAGCGCCCC
>JBCDFC010000126.1:0-13694 GCA_039178805.1 Pseudomonadota bacterium
AGGGCGCTGACGGCCGTGTTGAGCTCCTCGCGGCTCTGCGCGCGCTCGATCACCTCGATCAGGCTGTCGACCACCGGAGAACTCACGCCCGCCAGGTTGTCTGAACCCGGCGATTGGGCGGACTCCGAATGGAACATGTCCCGCAGCTCGACCCCCGGGGTGAGCGACATGGCAAAGCGGCTGACGGTCAGGTCAAAATCGAAATCGTCGGTGCGCTGTTTATAGGAGGCCGGATCGACGGTCCTCACGCTGCCTTGGACGCCGATCCGCTCAAGGTTCTTGAGGTAAGGCGTCGTGATCCGCTCAAACCCTTCGCCGACCAGCAGGAACTCCACCGTGAGCGTTTCGCCATCCGCGTTGCGACGCACCCCATCCTGGATCGTCCAGCCGGCCTCATCCAAGAGCTTGGCCGCGGCGCGAAGCGTGCGGCGGGGCCGGCCTGAGCCGTCCGTTACCGGTGGCACATAAGCTTTGCTCTCAAGCACGCCTGGCGGAAGGTCGGACGCCTTGGGCTCCAGCAGAGCGATCTCAGCCGGGGAGGGGGCATCCGCGGCCTCCAGCACGCCGCCGCCTTCGAAGAAGCTATCGGTGCGGGTGTAGAGATCGAAGAAAAGCGTCCGGTTCGACCATTCGAAGTCGAAGACTGAGGCGATGGCCTCCCGCGTACGCGCATCCGCGAACTTCTCGCGCCGGAGATTGAACCAATAGCCCTGCGTGCCGGCGGGCCGATTGTCAGGCAGCGTCTCCTTCACGACGTCGCCACGCTCGATGGCTGGGAAGTTGTAGGCAGTCGCCCAAAGCTTCGACCAGAACTCCTCGTTGAAAGTGTAGGCGCCACCCTTGAAGCCCTCGAACCCGGCTGAGCGGTCGCGGAAATACTCGATCCGGATCTCACCGAAATTGTAGCGTCCGCGGTTCACGGGCAGATCCCATCCCCAATAATCGTCGCGCCGCCGGTAGACGATCCGCCGCCCCGGCTCGGCCAAGGCGACCTCGTAGGGGCCCGATGCAAGCAGCGGATCGAGGGTCGAGTCGGAGAAGTCGCGGCCCTCCCACCACGCCTTGGGCAGGATCGAGAGAGCCGCCACCGTCATCGGCATATCGCGGAGCGGTCGCTCAGGATCGAAGGCGAAGCGGACGCTAAGCTCATCCAGAGCCTCGACGCTTGTCACGTTGCCGAACTGCAGCGCGTAGGAGGGATGACCCTTCTCGAGAAGCGTGTTGAAGGTCCAAACAACATCCTCGGCGGTCACCGGACTGCCATCGGCGAACCGCGCCTCCTCGCGCAGACGGAACGTGACCGAGGCGCCATCCTCGGCGATTTCCGCCGTCTCCGCGAGCAAGCCGTACATCGCGTCCGGCTCATCGCCACCGCCGGTCATGAGCGTGTCGAAGGTCAGGCTGACGCCGATCGCAGCATTCCCCTTGAGAACGAAGGGATGGAGGCTGTCGAAAGTCACCCCGCCAAAGCCGGTGGAGAACGTCCCGCCAACCGGCGCTTCCGGGTTCACATAGTCGAAATGGGAGAAGTCCGGGCCGTATTTGAGTTCACCGAAAGCCGATATGCCGTGGCTCGCAACACCGCGAGGGGCACCGGCGCCGGCAAATCGTAGTGGCAGGATGAGGCCGGGTGACAGGGCAACGGCGCCTGCGGCGATACCGAGCCCTCCGAAACTGCGCCGCGTGAGCATCGATCTCCCACGGCCCCGATCTGGTGCGCCCGTGCTCCTGCCTGCTGTCATGCGTGATCTCCCGTCGCGTTCCGCTGACCGACAACCTTCCACAATGCGTAGAAATGGAGCGAAGGGCTTTCAAGAACAGGGAGGGCGTTGCGCACGGCGATGTGAGCATCTTTCTCGGAAATGGGCCGCCACCAAGCGTTCAGCCGCGGTGGCGACCCGTTCCAGAGACGTCTTATCAGCGCAGGGAGATGGGACTGTCCGAGTTCTCGTTGAGGAACTTGATCAACGCTGCGCGATCGGCAGCGTCGTTGATCCCACCGAAGACCATGCGGGTACCCTGAACGACGCCGCGCGGGTCCTCAAGATAGGCATCGAGGCGATCCGGGGTCCAGGCGCCGCCGTGCTCCTTCATAGCGTCCGAGTAGCGGAACCCATCAGCCGCGGCCACGTCCCGTCCAACAACCCCCCAAAGATGCGGACCTACCCGGTTCTTACCGGCCTCCAGCATATGGCATCCGCTGCATTTGCGGAACACCTTCGCGCCGTCATCGACCGAAACTTCCGCATAGATGCCGGTCGGTTCAACGGCAGCGACGTCGACTTCGGCCTCTTCCGTCACGCCCTCGACAGGGGCCTCCTCCGCCGATGCCTCAGCTTCGCCGCCGGATGATGCCTCGGCCGTTGCTGCCTCGGAGGCTTCCTCAGGCGCTTCCTCAGCGGCGGGCTCGGGCGTCACAGCCGCGACGTCTTCCGTCGCGGGCGCGTCTTCTGCTGCGGGCTCTTCCTCGACCGCCGGCGTCTCCTCGGGGGTCGCCTCGGGGGTCGCAGCGGCAATCTCGGTTTCGGCCGCTGCGCTCTCGTCTTCTGTGGGTACCGCCTCCGGTGCCGGCTCGACCTCAGACGCGGCCTCCGCCGCCGGCAGGTCGCCGGAGGCCGCGGTTTCAATCTGCGTGTCCTCGGACGACGGCGCTTCGTCGGTAGAGGCTTCCTCCTCGGTCGCCTCGTCAGCCGTCTCCTCCGCCGCGCCCTCTTCTGCGGGCGCCTCCTCGGGCACTTCGGGCGCTGGCACCATCGACGAGAGATCGAGGTTCGAGCCGCCCTCTTCGTTGAGATAGGCGATCAGATCGATCCGATCCTGCTCGTCCGAAAGGCCGCTGTAGCCCATCTTCGTTCCAGGCGCCCAACCCTTGGGGTTTTCGAGGAAGCCGCTGAGCGCGACCAGATCCCATTCCCCACCATGGTTCGCTAACGTGTCGGAGTAGCTGTAGCCGTCGACCGCACCGATCACACGCCCGACCACACCATAAAGATGCGGACCGACCCCGTTCGCGCCGTCATCGATCTTGTGGCAGGCGGCGCATTGGCGGAACACGCCGCCGCCGTTCGCCGGGTTGGCGCTGGCCACGAGGCCGGCATAGTCGACGGAGGCAACTTCGACCTCCTCTTCCTCGGCCCCATCACCGCTTGGATCTTCGACCACCAGTGCATAGGCCAGCACGTCCTCGGCGTGGTCACCCTCGAAAACCTTTTTGCTAAAGAAACCTAGCAGCAGGAAGAGCAAGAGAGCGCCCAGAAACGCGCCCGCGATCTTGTTCAGCTCGCCCATCGACATCGGGTTGCGGTCCTCCGGTGGTCGCAGTGCGTCAAGCCGCTCAGACAGAGCAGCGTGTCCGGGAGGTAGCGCCTATCGACTGAAATTGCCAACCCATATATGGCGCGACCATTCGACGTGAGAACCAGTTTTCGCGTCTTGAGGGTTTCTAGGGCGCTAACGGAGGAAAGATGCTCAGCGAGACGACGGGCAGGATCGCCTTTCAGGGCGAGGACGGAGCGTTCTCTCACCAGGCGTGCCAAGAGGTTTTTCCCCAGATGGAGCCGGTGGCCTGCCCGACCTTCGAGGATGCGTTTGCAGCGGTGAAAGGCGGCGATGCGCGGCTCGCAATGATGCCCATCGAGAACTCGATCCACGGTCGGGTCGCGGACACGCATCACCTTCTGCCGGAGAGCGGGCTCTACATCATCGGAGAGCATTTCTTGCCCATCCGGCTGCAGCTTCTCGCAGCGCCCGGGACGAAGCTCTCGGATCTTCATGAGGCGCAGAGCCATATCGTAGCACTCGGCCAGTGCCGACAGTTCCTGAAGAAGCATGCGATCAGACCGCTGATCGGGGCCGACACGGCGGGTAGCGCCAAGAGCGTGGCTGATGAACGGGTGCCCGGCCGCGCGGCGATCGCCTCGCGTCTCGCCGGCGAGATCTATGGGCTCGAGAGCCTGGCGCAGGATATCGAGGATGCGGCGCATAACACCACCCGCTTCCTGGTTCTGTCACGTCAGCGCATCGAGGCCGATACCCTTTCGGAGACGGCCGTCACGAGCTTCGTCTTCGAGGTGCGCAACGTGGCGGCCGCGCTCTACAAAGCCATGGGCGGCTTCGCGACGAACGGCGTGAACATGACGAAGCTCGAAAGCTACATGATCAACGGCTCGTTCACCGCGACGCAGTTCTATGCCGAGATCGAGGGTCACCCCGAAGAGCCGCATGTGCGCGCCGCTCTCGACGAGCTCGACTATTTTTGTAAGCGCCTGCGGGTGCTCGGCGTCTTTCCCGCCCACCCCCATCGCCACGGCGGCTGAGGGCGGGCGGGGTTGCGGGTCAGTAGCGGTAACGCCGGCCGCGGCGCCCGCGCCGCTCGTCGGCCGTGACGGCGCCGATGATCGCACCGGCCGCGCCGCCCAGGACCGCGCCGCCGACCGGATCGCCGCCGACGACGCTGCCACCGACAGCGCCCGCGCCTGCGCCGATCGCGCCGCCTGTTAGGGCCCGCTCACCCGGTGTCGATCCACATGCCGCCAGGGTGAGTATCGATGTAACGGCAGCCACGGTCACAATGTTGCTGCGCATGCTCGGCTCCTTCAGTTGCCTGTCTTCCAACGCTGATGGTCGGTCTTTAGGCGCCGAGCTTCTCATCAACGCTGTCTTCAACGTGGGATGGCGCCGTCTCCGGCGGTCACGTGGATTGTTCGGCTGAGCGCTGCCGTCGACTGGGGGCGCGGCAAAGCTGTGACGGTGGTGGTGGGCATTGCGGGATCGAGCCCGTCGATGACGTTTTCGCTGTGAAAGCTTTCCGCGATAGACGTTCGATCCAGTCACCGCGGGGCTCGATCCGGCATTCCATGCTTTCGCCACGGCACAGGCGCGGAACGGAATGGTGGACCTTGGGTCAAGCCCGGAGATGACATGGGTGGGTTAGCTCCGCTTGAAGCGGACCGAGAGAGCAGACCTCGCGCTAACGGAATGCGCTCCGCTCCGTGCAGGGGTTGTATTCGGTTCGACCCTCGCTGTTCGTGCGCTTGGTCCAGTCCTGCGCGCAGAACGAAGCGATCTGCGTTTCGGTGAACGCGTAGGGGCTGCCTTCGGTCAGCGGTCCGGCGCCGGCGACGGGTGTGAAGTCGGCAGTATCCGGCACGACTGGGGGGCTGGCGGCCGGTGGTTCCGTCCGCTCCGCCGCTACAACTTCCTCATCGCTGAACGTGACGTTCACCGGGTTCGGATCGTGCTTGAAGAGCGTCCCAGTCGCTGCGTGCATTGCGACGCCGAGCGGACCGCCTGCGAAGAGTACGCTGCTCGCGACGACCCCGGCATCGGTCACACTCTCAACCCGTACCACTCGCTCAGCGTCGCCGAGCGCGAAGGTCGTGTCGAAATCGACGCGACGGCTGACGATCAGCTCACAGGGCGTTTCGCAAGACTGGCCAAGAGAGGTCGTGACCGCCGCCCCTGCCGGTACCGAGTTGAACTGGACGATGTTCTCAGAGATCCCGGGCCCACCCGGTTGTTCGCAGGCACTAAGCCCGAGGGCGGCCAGAACCGGCGCCAAAACGGTCAATCGCATCACTAAAATCCCTTCCCGAATGCTTCACATCCGAGTGCTCAGGGATTTGAGGCGACAATCGGGCAGGGACGGATATCGGTCCTCAGCCAGCCGCTCCTCAGTTGCCGTTTGGCATCAATCGCCCGTGCCGCCGACCGTCAGACCTTCGATCAGAAGCGTCGGCTGGCCAACGCCAACCGGCACGCCCTGGCCGTTCTTGCCGCACGTGCCGATACCGGGATCGAGGGCCAGGTCGTTGCCGACGGCCCGGATCTTGCGGAGCGCCGTCGCCCCGTCGCCGATCAGCGTCGCACCCTTCACCGGATGCAGCACTTTGCCGTCCTTCACGCGATAGGCCTCAGTGCAGGAGAAGACGAATTTGCCATTCGTGATGTCAACCTGGCCGCCACCGAAATTCGTGGCGTAGATGCCGTCCTTCACGCTGGCCACGATGCTCTCCGGATCTGCGTCGCCGCCCAGCATGCTGGTGTTGGTCATGCGCGGCATGGGCAGATGGGCATGGCTCTCGCGCCGCCCGTTGCCGGTCGGCTTGCGTCCCATCAGGCGCGCGTTCTGCCGGTCCTGCATCAGACCCGTCAGGATGCCGTCCTCGATCAGCACATTGCGGTTCGAGGGCGTGCCCTCATCATCGACGGTGATCGAGCCGCGGCGGTCGGGGATCGTTCCATCGTCGATCACGGTCACACCTTTGGCCGCGACCTCCTTGCCCATGAGTTCGGTGAAGACGCTCGTCTTCTTGCGATGGAAATCGCCCTCCAACCCGTGGCCGACCGCTTCGTGCAACAGGATCCCCGGCCAGCCCGGGCCGAGCGCGACTTCCATGACGCCTGCGGGCGCCTCGTCCGCCTCGAGGTTCACGAGCGCTTGGCGTAGCGCTTCCTCCGCCAGCGCCTGCCAACAGCCAGGCTCGGTCAGCCGTGACAGATCGTGCCGACCGCCGGTGCCGCCATACCCCTGCTCGCGCCGCCCATCCGCGCCCTCCGCGATCACCGCGATGTTGAGCCGGGCGAGGGGGCGGATGTCGGTGTAGGAGATCCCCTCGGGCCGCAGGATCACCACCTCCTGAAGGCTTGCGGACAAGGTTGCCGAGACCTGCACGACCTTCGGATCGCGCGCGCGGATCCAGGCATCGATCTCTGCCAAGAGCGCGATCTTATCCGCCAGCACCGTTTCGGCGACCGGGTCGATCGCGGCGTAAAGCTGGCGATTGGTCCCGTCCGGCGGGGCGGCCAAGCTCCCACCCCCGGATCGCGCGGCAAGACGCGCCGTTTCCGCCGCCCGGCGGAGGGCTGCTTCCGACAGCTCGCTCGCATGCCCATAGCCCGCGACAGGGCCCAGGACGGCGCGCAGACCGAATCCCTCCCCACTGTCATAGGCCGCATTACGCAGTCGACCGTCGTCGAAGCTCACCATTTCTGAACGAGATCGTTCCAGAAAAAGCTCACCATCATCCGCGCCGGAAACCGCCTCGCGAAGGATCGAAAGGGCGTTTTCCCGGTCAAGATGGGTGTCGAACGGGCGAAATGGGGACTGAACTTCGGCCATCGGGGTCTCCGTCAGGAATGCCGCACTATGGAACGTATCGCCACGAGGCGGCGCATTGCCGCGCGCTGATGCCTTGAGATAGAGCACGCATTGTGGTGTTAGCGTCTCAATGGACAACGGATCGGCTGCTTTGCGACGTGGCGCATATGGGCGGCTGGGGCAAGGGGAGCGCAGACATGCGTCTTGCGGGAATGATCGGCGGATGGGTCGTGGCCCTATCGGTGCACGGTGCGGCGCTCGCGGAAGGCGTCGCGGGAAAGCCGGTGCCGGGCGGGATCAACTTTCAACGACCGGTCACCCCGATCGCCCATGAGATCCAGTGGATGGATGATTTTCTCCTGATCATCATCACGGCGATCACGATCTTCGTCACCGCGCTCCTCGGCTATACGATCTATCGCTTTCGTGCGGGCGTTAACACCAATGAGCCGCAGACCTTTACGCATAATGCCAAGCTTGAGGTTGTGTGGACCGCGATCCCAGTCTTGATCCTGCTTGTGATTGCCGTGCCGTCGCTGCGGCTTCTCTTCAATCAACTCGACGTGCCCGAGGCGGACGTCACCATCAAGGCGACCGGCTATCAGTGGTACTGGGGCTATGAGTATCCGGAGCACGATATCGAGTTTAGCTCGATCATGCTCGAGCGGGATGAGCTGGAGGAGTTTGGCTATCAGCCTGACGAATACCTGCTTGCCACCGATACGCGGGTGGTGGTGCCGGTGAACGCGAATGTGCATGTCCTTGGCACCGGTGCGGACGTGATCCACAACTTCGCGATGCCGTCTTTCGGTCTTAAGATGGACGTCATTCCGGGGCGCATCAACGAGACGTGGTTCCGGGCCGAAGAGGAGGGCACCTATTTCGGCCAGTGCTCCGAGCTTTGCGGGATCAACCACGCCTACATGCCGATCACGATCGAAGTGGTCAGCCAGGAAGAATACGACGCTTGGGTGGCCGAGCAGGTCGCGGCGAAGAAAGGCAATACCGACGTGGCGGACGCGGCAGACGCCGCGCGCTAAGCGGGACTAAGGCAGGTCGCGCCGGAGCGGCCCACTGACTGATGCACGCTCGGGCTCGACCGGGCGCGCCCTGCTTGACGAAAGGCGGACGAGTTGACCGATACGGCGCAGATCGGATTGGCCACGCCCGAGGCTCCCGAGCCCGGGCTTCGTGAGTTTATCAGCCTCCTGAAACCGCGTGTGATGTCCCTCGTGATCTTCACGGCGCTGGCGGCGATGTTTGCAGCACCAAGCGGCGTGCACCCGATCGAAGCGTTCTCGGCGCTTATCTGCATCGCGGTCGGTGCCGGTGCGGCTGGGGCGCTCAACATGTGGTGGGACGCCGATATCGACGCTGAGATGACGCGGACCCGCGCACGGGCGGTGCCCATGGGCATGGTCGAGCCTGGGGAGGCCCGGAATTTCGGGCTTGGCCTAGCGCTTCTCTCGGTCATGGTGCTCGGCGTGGTCTCGAACTGGTTGGCAGCCGGCCTCCTGGCCTTCACGATCTTCTTCTATGTCGTCATCTATACGATCTGGCTGAAGCGTTGGACGCCGCAGAACATCGTCATCGGCGGCGCTGCAGGCGCTTTCCCGCCGATCGTGGCCTGGGCTGCGGTCACGGGGGATGTTGCGCTCGCGCCGATCCTGATGTTCCTCATCATCTTCCTCTGGACGCCGCCGCATTTCTGGGCGCTCGCGCTTTGGCGCTGCCGGGACTATGCGGGTGTCTCGGTGCCGATGCTGCCCGTGGTGGCCGGGGATGCTGCCACGCGGCGCCAGATCCTGCTCTACACGATCCTCATGGTCCCCGTGACGATCTCGCCCGCCTTCACAGAGGCTGGGGGACCGATCTACGCGGCGGTCGCCGTCTATGTCTCGGCCGTCTTCCTGCGCGACGCGCTGCGGGTTGCGCGCCGGACCGAGGCGATGGCGGAGGCCGATCGCTATGCGGCGGAGAAGCGGCTCTTCGGCTTCTCCATCGTCTTTCTCTTCGCGCTCTTCGGTGCCTTCATCGCCGATGCGGCGCTTCGGGTCGCCCTCGCGGCGGCAGGCGTGACGGCCGCATGGCCTGTTTGGTTCTAGACGGAGGCAAGGGTGAGCGAGGTCTTCCGCAGAGAACATGCACTGCATCACCGCCGCCGGGGTCGGAACCTCGGCGTGCTCGCTGGGCTCCTCGGCCTCGTGGTGATGCTTTTCGCCATCACGGTCGTGAAGATGGGCGGGCAGCAGGGCGCGACGCTCGGCAACCCCTCGGCCAGCCAGGCCGGCGGCTGGGGCGCCGAAGCGATGGTCGCCCCGTTCCGAAGCGATGACGGAGGGACGCAATGAGCCAGCCCAACCTCGCCAAGAAGGCCCTTCCTTTTGTCGGCGTCGCCTTCGGCATGCTCGGCATGGCCTATGCCGCCGTGCCCCTCTACGACCTCTTTTGCCGGGTTACGGGCTTCGGCGGCACGACGCAGGTCGCCGATACCAGCAATGTCGAGATGCTGGACGAAACGGTAACCATCCGCTTCGATGCCTCGAAAGCGCGCGGTATGCCGTGGCAGTTCAAGCCGCTTCAGGACGAGATCACCGTCCGGATCGGGGAGACTGGCCTCGCCTTCTATGAGGCGCACAACCCGACCGATCGCCCCGTTGCTGGCAGCGCCACCTACAACGTCACGCCCTACAGCGTGGGCGGCTACTTCGTGAAGATCGACTGCTTCTGTTTCCAGCGCCAGGTGTTGGAGCCGGGCCAGCGCGTGCAGATGCCGGTCACCTTCTACGTCGATCCCGACATCGTCGACGATCGAGAGACCGAGCGCGTTCATACCATCACGCTGAGCTACACCTTCTATGAGCAAGAGGTGGAAGAACACGCCCTGCTCGAGGACTGACCTGGGAGACTGGGTGCCGTTGGCACCCGCTGGAGGACCGACGATGGCCCACGAGAAAAACCACGACTATCACATCATCCCGCCAAGCCCGTGGCCCTTCTACGCGGCGGTCGCGGCCTTCGTCATGCTGGTGGGCGCGATCCTGGCGTTCAAGGGCAGCAATCCGATCATCGCCATCCTGGGCTTCGTCGGCTGCTGCTATGTCGCTTTCGGCTGGTGGCGCGATGTGATCGCCGAAAGCCGCGTCGGAGATCACACCCCCGTCGTGCAGATCGGGCTCCGCTACGGCGTGATCCTCTTCATCATCTCCGAAGTGATGTTCTTCTCCGCCTGGTTCTGGTCCTTCTTCAAGCACGCGATCTTCCCCGTGCCGGATATCGAAGGCGCGCTTCTGCCGACGGTCGACCTCCCGGTCGGTCAGTTCCCGCCAGTAGGCATTGAGACCTTCGACCCCTGGGATCTGCCGTTCATGAACACGGTGATCCTGCTCCTCTCGGGCTGTACGGTGACTTACGCTCATCACTGCCTGATCGAGAACAAGCGCGACGGCCTCGTCTGGGGGCTCATCGGTACCGTGGGCCTTGGCGCCATCTTCACGATCTTCCAGGCCTATGAGTACAGCCACGCGCACTTCGCCTTCACCGACGGGATCTACGCGGCGAACTTCTTCATGGCTACGGGCTTTCACGGCTTCCATGTGCTGATCGGAACGATCTTCCTGGCCGTCTGCCTCTTCCGTGCGCGGGCAGGGCAGTTCCGCCCCGAGAAGCATCTCGGCTTTGAGGCGGCGGCCTGGTACTGGCATTTCGTCGATGTGGTGTGGCTCTTCCTCTTCGCCTGCATCTACATCTGGGGCCGCTAAGCGCGACGACGGGGTCATCTCAGGCGTCATCTGCGGGGGCGATATGAGCGCATCACGATGAGCGCATCACGGCGGCGGGCCATCGCCGCACTGATCCTGGGGGTCGCCGGCACGGCGGCCCTTTTCGCGTTGAGCAACTGGCAGATGAACCGGCTCGAGTGGAAGCTCGGCCTGATCGAAACGTTGGAGGCGCGCCTCGCGGCCCCGCCTGTGCCGTTGCCTGCAACCGTCTCACTGGACGACGAGTTTCTGCGCGTGTCCCTGACGGGTCGGTTCGACGGGGAAGCGGGCACCCATGGTTTCGCCGATGCGCCGTTCCTCACCACGCGCGACAAGCAAGCGGGCTACCGCATCCTGCAACCCTTCGCCCTCACCGATGGTCGCCGGATCATGGTCAGCCGCGGCTGGGTGCCTGTTGAGCAGAAGAACGAGGGTGGGCGCGCCATCCGCCCGACGGCAGTGCCCGACGGCACTGTCACGCTGATCGGCGCCCTGCGCTTCCCGGACGACCCGCAAAGCCCGGCCTTTGGCGCCAACGACAATGTCTGGATCGCGCGCGATCTCGATCTTCTCGCCGAGATTTTCGCGACGGAGCCGATCCTGGTGGTCGCGGAGACATCGACGCCTGGGCCGGACGGTGCCGCCCCAATCCCCCAGCCCCTCACCGTGAACCTGCGCAACAACCATCTCGGCTATGCGATCACCTGGTGGCTCCTCGCCGCCTTCTGGGCCGGGATGAGCACGCTTCTCACACAACGCGAATGGCGCCGCGGGGCCGATTGAGCCTCCATCAAGACTGCGCTAGAGGGTCAACGTCGGCAGCGCCTGGAGCAACGCCCATGCAATACATCAGCACCCGCGGCAACGCACCGGTCCTCGGCTTCGAGGACACGCTGCTCGCCGGCCTTGCGCGCGATGGCGGGCTCTATGTGCCCGAGCGGTTTCCGCGGCTCGAGACGGCGGAGATCCGGGCCATGCGCGGTCTGCCGTATGAGGACGTGGCCTTCCGAGTGATGCAGCCCTTCATCGGCGACGCGTTCACCGATGACGCCTTCCGGGCCATGATCGCGCGCGCCTATGCTGGCATCCCGCATCCGGCGAAGGCGCCGCTCCTGCAGATTGGTGCGAATGAGTGGATCTTGGAGCTGCATCACGGCCCGACGCTCGCCTTCAAGGACTTCGCCATGCTCCTCGTGGCGCAGATGTTCGAGCACGTGCTGAAGCGGCGCGGGCGGCGGGTGACGATCGTGGGGGCGACCTCGGGCGACACGGGCAGTGCCGCGATCGAGGCGTTCCGCGGCATCGACCGGGTGGAGATCGCGATCCTCTACCCCCATGGCCGGGTCAGCGCGGTGCAGCGGCGCCAGATGACGACCCCGGTCGAAGGGAATGTCCACGCGCTCGCGGTCGAGGGCACCTTCGACGATTGCCAGGCGCTCGTGAAGGCGATGTTCAACGATCACACCTTCCGCGATGAGATGAACCTCGGTGCCGTCAACAGCATCAACTGGGGCCGCGTGCTGGCGCAGGTCGTCTACTACTTCTTCTCAGCTGTGGCCCTCGGCGCGCCGGACCGTGCGATCCGCTACAGCGTGCCCACCGGCAATTTCGGCGACATCCTCGCCGGCGACGTCGCGCGGCGCATGGGGCTGCCGATCGACGGGCTGGTGATCGCAACGAACGAGAACGACATCCTCCATCGCACCCTCGCCACTGGCCTCGGCGCGCCCGAGGGGGTGGTGCCGACGGTGGCGCCGTCCATGGATATCCAGGTCAGCTCGAACTTCGAGCGGCTGCTCTTCGAGCTCTATGGCCGCGACGCGGTGGCCGTGGCGACCGCCATGGCCGAACAGAAAGCCGGCCAGGCGCTTACGCTGCCGCAAGGGGCGTTGGACGCGCTGCGCGAGGGCTTTGCATCGGCGCGGGTCGGCCGGGCCGAGACGCTCGCCACCATCGGGCAAGTGCGGAAGGAGACGGGGCAGGTGATCGATCCCCACACCGCCATCGGCGTGCACGCAGCGGCTGCCTGCCGGGGCGATGCAGCCGTGCCCATGGTCACGCTCGCCACCGCCCATGCGGCCAAGTTCCCCGATGCGGTCGAGGAGGCTTGCGGCGTCCGCCCAGGCCTTCCCGCGCATATGGGCGATCTCATGGAACGGGAGGAGCGCCTGACCCGGGTCGCCAACGACCTCGCCACGGTCGAAGCTCTGATCCGAGACCGCTGCGCCGCAGGAGCCACCGCATGAGCGATGTCGCGCTTACGACGCTGCCCAACGGCTTTCGCGTGGTGACGGAACGAATGCCCGGCATCCACTCCGCCTGCATCGGCGTCTGGATCGAGGCGGGCGCGCGGCATGAGGAGGCCGGCGAGAACGGCGTCGCGCATTTCCTCGAGCACATGGCCTTCAAGGGCACGGGCAGGCGCAGTGCGCAGATGATTGCCGAGGAGATCGAAGATGTGGGCGGACATCTGAACGCCTATACCTCGCGGGAACGCACGGCCTTCTATGCGCGGGTCATGAAGGAGGATGTGCCTCGGGCGATCTCGATCATCGCCGATATCCTCCTGGATCCGTCCCTCGACCCGCAGGAGATGGAGCTTGAACGCGGGGTGATCCTCTCCGAGATCGGCCTCGCGCATGACACGCCCGACGACATCATCTTCGACTGGCTGCAGGAGACGGCCTTTCCCGGCCACCCGCTCGGCCGCTCGATCCTCGGCACGGCCGAGGGTGTCTCTGCCTTCGGGCGCGAGGCGCTGGCAGGCTTCATCGGGCGGGAGTATCGGCCAGGCCGCATGATCCTATCGGCCGCGGGCGCGGTGGATCACGCGG
>JBCDFC010000127.1:0-13571 GCA_039178805.1 Pseudomonadota bacterium
GGGACGAAGCGGCACCGCGGATGCACCGCGTCTTGTGCGCGACGCTCCGGCCGCAGATGCGGCGGAATAGGGTCAAATGGTCTGTGACGCATAGTGAGTGCCGGTCGATTCGCGTAAGCCTAAGCTCCGAATTGAGAGGCGCTTCGGGGGCTTGCGGCGATGAAGGACAAGGTCACCGTCGACCCGCCGCGCCGGTCTGCACCAGTGCGCTCTCCGCCTAGGCGCAGGGTCCTGCCGGCGGTGGCGGGGACGTCGGCCGTCGCGGCCCCTGCCGTGGTCGGTTCGCAGCAACGCCAGGGCAGTCTCGTGCCCGATGCCGCCGCCCGCTCCTTTGCAGCACCCGGCACGCGCGAGGGTAGGGTCGGCGTTGTCGATGCGGGCTCCAACAGCGTCCGTCTCGTCGTCTACGAAGGCGCCTCTCGCGCACCTGCTGTTGTGTTCAATGAGAAGGTGATGTGCGGTCTCGGCGCGGAACTGGCGGAGACCGGGCGTCTATCCGTGAGCGGCCGGGAACGGGCCTTGCGGGCGCTGACCCGGTTTGCGGCCGTTGCTGAGCACCTGAACGTTGCAACACTGGCAGGTATCGCAACAGCCGCGATCCGGGAGGCAAGCGATGGTGCTGAGTTCCGGGCGCAAGTAGCGCGGACGACGGGCATCAGGTTGATCGTCGCAAGCGGTGGGGATGAGGCCCGACTAGCAGCGTCAGGCGTGCTCTACGGCAACCCGACCGCCCGTGGGGTCGTCGTCGATCTCGGCGGCGCTTCGATGGAGCTGTGCCCGGTTTTCGGACGCAGCCCGGGGCGGGGCATGACAACCCCGCTCGGCCCGCAGCGCCTGAAGCGCGAGGAGGACCCGACGGCGCTGGTTGCTAAGGAACTCGAGGCGGTCGCACCAACCCTGAGGCAGCACGCGTCCCGCCTCTACTTGGTGGGCGGCTCGTGGCGTGCGCTCGCGCGGGCGGATATGGAGCGTCGGGGCTACCCGCTCAAAGTTCTGCACGAATACACGCTCACCGCGGAGGCGGCGCACGACCTCGCCCGTTTTGCGCAGAAGACCCAACCAGCGCAGCTTGCAGCGCTCGATGGGGTTTCGGAGAACCGAGCTGGCGCACTTCCGATCGCGGGGCGCATCCTCCAGGGCCTGCTCGACAGCCTTGCGCCAAAGGAGATCGCGATCTCCGCTTTCGGCCTGCGCGAGGGGGTCGTCTACGAAGCGATGGCACCGCGTCTAAGGGCAGCGGATCCCCTCATTGCGGCGGCTGCGGAGATGGAGAAGCTCCACGCGCGGGCGCATGGTTTCGGCGCTGAACTCGGTGCTTGGCTGAACGCCGTCATGGCGCCCACGGATCCGCAAGAGGCCAGGATCATCACCGCTGCATGCCTGCTCGCCGATGTGAATTGGCGAACGCATCCGGATCGTCGCCACGAGGCGTGCTGGGAGGCGGCAACGCGTGTGAGCTTGACCGATCTCGGCCACCATGGCCGCGTGATCCTCGCGACCGCCCTGGCGGCCAGGTACAAGCGATCCAAGGCTGCAGCCCCCGCGAATGAGCTGGCGGCACTCATATCGAGTGAGACGCTCGCTCGCGCCATCGCCATCGGTTTGGGCATGCGCCTCGGATGCACCCTGGCGGCAACGTCGCCCGGGATCCTGCCCCATTGCCGCGTGGAAAGGGCTGACGGGCGCCTTTCCCTTACCTTAGCGGGTCCTGCACGAGAGCTTGCGGGCGAAGATGTCGAAAAGCGGCTTTCGCAGTTCGCGCGCGCACTCGGCATCGAGGGATCGGCCCTAAAGGCTGCCTAAATCCAAAAAAAATGCCCGCTCCATCGGAGCGGGCAGTCCTCCCTCAGACTTTTCAGCGTCTGTACCGTTGCGTTTATTCAACGAATGAGACGGTGTCAAACCGCTACTATTATGCGTGCAAGAATGTTTCCGAGTAGTGGACGCTTGGTGACTTAAGTGTCCCAGTGACTGCGAGTGACTGCCAGTGATTGGTCGACGCGCATCCAGAGAGCCGGGTTCTTGCGGTTCTGCGCCACTCCGCTTACGGCAGAGCGGCGACAGCGAGCCCTGCAGCCGGAGCGTCAGATGCGTCTAAGCCGTTACTTCCTGCCCGTTCTCAAGGAGACTCCCTCCGAAGCGCAGATCGTGTCGCACCGCTTGATGCTGCGCGCGGGCATGATCCGGCAGTCGAGCGCCGGGATCTATTCGTGGCTGCCGCTTGGCTACCAGGTGCTGCGGCGGATCGAAGAGATCGTGCATCAGGAGCAGCAGCGTGCGGGCGCCATTCCTGTCCTTATGCCCACGATCCAGTCGGCGGATCTCTGGCGTGAGAGCGGGCGCTACGATGCCTATGGGCCGGAGATGCTGCGTATTCGCGACCGCCATGACCGCGACATGCTCTATGGTCCGACGAACGAAGAGCAGATCACCGAGATTTTCCGTGCCTCGGCTTCCAGCTACCGGGACGTACCGAAGCTCCTCTATCATATCCAATGGAAGTTTAGGGACGAGATCAGGCCCCGCTTTGGCGTGATGCGCGGGCGCGAGTTCCTGATGAAGGACGGCTACTCCTTCGACTTGGATCGCGCGGCCGCAACGATCAGCTATTACAAGATGATGGTGAGCTATCTGCGTACCTTCGAACGTCTCGGCCTGAAGGCTGTGCCCATGAAGGCCGAGAGCGGCCCCATCGGCGGCGATCTCGCGCATGAGTTTCTCGTCCTCGCGGAGACGGGCGAGAGCGAGGTTTTCCTGGACCGCCGGATTGCGGAGCTCAACCTCGGCGACCGGGCGATCGACTATGACGACGCGATGCAGCTCGAAAGCATCTTCAACGAGTGGACATCGGGCTATGCGCGCACCGACGATACCCATGAAGAAGCCGTCTTCCACGCCGAGGTGGCCGAGGGCGAGCGGGTCAGTGCACGCGGGATCGAGGTCGGCCACATCTTCTATTTCGGGACCAAGTATGCCGAGCCATTGGGCGCAACGGTGGCGGGGCCCGATGGTACGCGCGCGCCCCTCCATGGCGGCAGCTACGGCATCGGCGTCAGCCGCCTGGTCGGCGCGCTGATCGAAGCCAACCACGATGACAAGGGCATCATCTGGCCCGAGAGCGTCACGCCCTTCGACGTCGGCCTCGTGAACCTGAAACAGGGTGACGAAGGCACCGATGCGGCCTGTGAGGGGTTGCTGAAAGCGCTCGAGGCGAAAGGGCTCTCGTTCCTCTATGATGATCGCGACGAACGCGCCGGGGCGAAATTCGCGACGATGGACCTGATCGGTCTGCCCTGGCGGCTGACGGTTGGGCCGCGTGGTCTCGCGGCGGGCAAGGTCGAGCTGACCAGCCGCCGCACGGGCGAAAGCGAGGAGCTGACACCCGATGACGCCGTCGCCAAGCTCGCAACAATCTACGCTGATCACTGAAGGGCAGGGCGCCGACCATGAGTGAGAATGCGCCGAGACCGTTCGGACGGCTCGAATGGATGATCGCGGGGCGCTATCTGCGCTCGCGCCGCCGAGAGGGCTTCATCTCGGTGATCGCGGGGTTCAGCCTCGTCGGCATCATGCTGGGTGTGGCGACCCTCATCATCGTCATGAGCGTCATGAACGGGTTTCGGACGGAGCTTGTCGACCGCATCCTCGGCGCCCAAGCCCATATCTCGGTGCTCCCCTTCGATCAGGGGCGGCTCGAGGATTATGACGCGCTCGACGCGGATCTGGCGGGGCTCGACGGCGTTACGCGCACAGCCCCTGTGATCGAGCGGCAGGTGCTGGCGACCTCGCGCACGAACAATACCGGCGTCCTGGTGCGGGGGATGCGCGCCGAGGATCTGTTGGAGCTCGACGGGGTGGCCGCACCTGAGGAGGCGTCCGGCAGCCTCGCCGACTACGGCCCAGGCCTTGCCATCGGTGCCGGCATCGCGACGAAGCTGGGATTGCGCGTCGGCGATCGCATCACGCTCATCAGCCCGCGGGGGATGACCACACCCTTCGGGACCAAGCCGCGCACGAAAGCCTATCCCGTGGCCTATATCTTCCGCATCGGGATGCACCAATACGACAGCGCCTATGTCTTCATGCCGCTCGAAGAAGCGCAGGCCTATTTCAACAACCCGAACCGCGTCGATGGGATCGAGGTCATGGTCGACGATCCGCTCGCCATCGACGCAGGGCAGCCCTTTAACGACGCGGTCTCGCGCAGCATCGAAAGCGCTGCGGCGGGCAGGGGTTATCTCTGGAACTGGAAGGCCGCGAATGGCAGCTTCCTGCAAGCGCTCGATGTGGAGCGGAACGTGATGTTCCTGATCCTGGCGCTGATCATCCTCGTCGCGGCACTCAACATCATTTCAGGTCTGATCATGCTGGTGAAGGACAAGGGGCGCGATCTCGGCCTCCTGCGCACCATGGGTCTGACCCGGGGTGCCGTGCTCCGCGTTTTTCTTTATCTGCGGCGCCTCCATCGGCGTGGTCGGCACGGTGCTGGGGGTGCTCCTCGGCGTGGTCTTCACGCTCAACATCGGGGAGATCCAGGCGGCGGTCGAGACGATCTCGGGCACTTCCGTTTGGGATGCGGAGATCCGGATGCTGACCAGAGTGCCCGCGGTCATGGTGCCCTCGGATGTGGTGATCACGGTGGCGATCGCACTCTCGCTTAGCTTCGTGGCCACTTGGTTCCCGGCGCGCCGTGCCGCCCGCCTCGATCCGGTCGAGGCGCTTCGCTATGAGTGAGACGCCTGCGCTCGCGCTCGCTGGCGTCGAACGGGGCTATGGGATGGCGGAGCGCCGGCTCGACGTCCTGCGCGGCGCGGATCTCGTCATCATGCCGGGCGAAGCCATAGCGCTTGTGGCACCATCGGGCGCTGGGAAATCGACGCTTCTGCAGATCGCGGGCCTTCTGGACACCCCCGATGCCGGAGGGATCTCCGTCGCGGGCCAAGATCTCACTGCCGCCACTGAGGCGACGCGGACTGCCGCCCGCTGCCGACTGATCGGCTTCGTCTATCAGTTTCACCATCTCCTGCCGGAGTTCTCGGCGGAGGAGAACGTCGTTCTCCCGCAGCTCGCCGCAGGGCAGGTCCCAGCGCGCGCGGCTGAGCACGCCCGCGATCTGCTTGGCCGTGTGGGTCTGGCTGAGCGCGCGAAGCATCGCCCCGCGGAGCTTTCAGGCGGTGAGCAGCAGCGCGTCGCCATCTGCCGGGCGCTGGCGAATGCGCCCGGGCTCCTTCTCGCCGATGAGCCGACGGGCAATCTCGATCCCGAGACCTCGGAACGCGTCTTCACGATGCTGCTCGGTCTCGTTCGTGAAACGGGGCTCGCTGCCCTCGTCGCCACGCACAACCACACCCTAGCCGCCCGGATGGACCGCATCGTCCGCCTCGAAGCCGGCCTAATCGTAGGGTGAGCCAAATTGCCCGCCAAGAGTTTGCCTCGATTTGGGACGACACTCGATGATTGGCGTTGAGCACGTTAAGCGCGGAGGAGGCGATGCTAAAGACGGGTAGACTGCAACGGGGCCTTGTTCTCTTCTTTTTCCTCTATGTCACAGTCGCCACGGCGGGTATGCACCTAACTTTGAAGGGTGAGGTGTTTCCCGTCTTCAGTTGGTCTCTTTTCACCGCTGTCCGCAAAGATATTTCCCTGCCGCAAGTCGAAATACTGGCAATTGCAGGCGAGAGTTTTGAAACACCGCAAAATTTTTTCGATCTTACAGACACGTTTCCGGCAGCACGGTCGCGGAACATTCGCGTCGTGAAACTTGCAAATCGGATCGCCCTTGCCGCGGTGCGCGCGACTGAGCCGATAGAGCCGCTACTGCAACAGATGGAACGTTCGTTCCTGAGCATTGGCGAGCCGGTGACGTGGCGGGTCTCACTCTACTATGTCGATGCACTGGATTACTACGAAGATGGCGAGATCCGTGGAATCAAGCCGGTCACCGCGCCCCGGCGGCTAGGTGAGGGCTAACGATCATGGCCGAAGCGTCGCTTAGAGGGATACGCAGAATTCTCGGCTCGGCTGGTTCGCGGCAACCGCGCTTCTCGGCGCATCGCACGATGGCCGAACAGACGACGCTGATAGTGAACGTCTTCTACGCACTGACACTCGCCAAACTTTATATGGTCAGTGATCGCTATATTGGTTGGGGGGGCGACTTTCAAAACGTCGAGCTGCTCTGGCCATTGTGGTGGACTGGTTTTGTCGATCAGCAGCGTGCGCTGTTCCTCCTCGCGTCGCTCAGCCTTGTTGCTGGAACCCTCGGTCTGTTTTGGTGGCGGGCACTCTGGGTGCGGATCTTTGTGAGTGTCATGCTCTTGCTGCTTGCGGCCTTCAACAATCAGGGTGGCACCATCAACCACAGCTCGCACGAGTGGCTCTGGGTCTCGGTCGCGTTCTGGTTCCTACCAAGCGGCAGCCCGAACCTCGGTCTTGAAGACCGTCTCTGGCGCGTGCGCCTCATGCTGGCGTTCGCGGGCGCCGGCGGGCTCATAATGATGTTCTATGCGTTGTCAGGTATGTGGAAGGTGATCGAGGGCCTGGAGCAAGTTGTGGCGGGGGAATTTGGGGGCCTGCATCCAGACGCGATGGCTGTTACTATTGCACGTCGCGCCATGCAAACGGGGACGAGCCCGCTTCTAGCTGAGCTGATAATAGCGGTGCCGTGGGCAGGATGGCCGCTCTATCTCGGTCTCTATTATGTTGAGATCGTTGCGCTCGTTGTGATTTTCCGGCCCGAGCTTGTCCGGCTATGGGGCGCGATCCTGATCGCCTTCCATCTCGGCACGCTCGCCTTTCTCGACATCATCTTCGTCGATCATGTCGTTATCAACGCGCTGCTTTTTTGGTTGGCGCCATGGGCGGTCAAGCGGCCCGGTTGGCGAGAGATGGCGGTCGCGCTGCCGGTCTTCGGGATGCTGCTGAGGCAGTTCCTCAGTAGCCCATCCGCTCCCGCCCGAGGAGGCGCAGCGCCAGCGAGCGGCCGAGTTTGAGGGCCGGGTAGCTCACGCGGGCGACGGTAGGGGAGCGGAAGCTCCAATAGGCGAACCGGTTGAAGAGCGTCGAGCGCGAGCTCAGCAAAGCCAGCCGATTGAGGCAGGCGTCGCCGTGATAGAGCTGCCCATCGAGCTTAAGCACCATGCCGTCATCGATCACGAGGGAAGCGGCCTGCGCCTCCGCAAGCTCGGGCCCGCCGTCGCGGGCGTTGATGATGCGCAGCGCACCGACCGTCTCGCGCAATCGCGTGAGCTGAACGTAGCGCGCGCAGAACGGACATTCCCCGTCGTAAAGGAGCCAGGGCTCCCCCAGCCGTTCAGTCGATGTCTGTGCCCGATCGCTCATTCTTATGATGTAGCGGCGGTGGTGGGTGGCTGCCAGGGGGCTGCGTCAGGTTGGGGCAGGGCGGCCGCCTGTCATCGCGCAAAGCAACTCAAACATGATCGTAGCCCCATTGAGGGCGGTCGTTCCCGTCTGATCCCATGGCGGCGAGACCTCGACCATATCGGCCCCCCGAACATCGACGCCCGATAGCATGCGGACCATGCCCTGTGCCTCGCGCATGGTGAGCCCGCCAGCCTCGGGCGTGCCGGTGCCCGGTGCGATGGACGGGTCGAGCGCGTCGATGTCGAAGCTGATGTAGCACGGTGCGTTGCCGACAATGCTCAAGGCCTCGTCCATACAGGCCCGCCATCCCCGTTCCTCGACCTCCTCGATCATCATCACCCGCATGCCGCTGTCATAGGAGAACTGCCACATCTCCGGCAGGAACAGGCTGCCTCGGATCCCGATCTGCACGGTGCGTTTGGGATCGAGAAGCCCTTCGTCGACGGCGATCTTGAACGGCGCGCCATGATGGAAGCGCGAGCCGAGATAGTCGTCGCCCGTGTCGCAATGGGCATCGATATGGATCATCGCGAGAGGCCGCTCCTGAGCGATGGCGCGCAGGATCGGCAGGCTGATTGAATGGTCTCCCCCGCATGTTAGGGGCCGGATACCCGCATTGTGGACGCGGGCGTAGTCCGCTTCGATTTCCTTATGAGCGGAGAGCAAGTCGAAGGGGCGGCGGACCCAAGCATCCCCGATATCGGCGACCCGGGCATTGTCGAAGGGTGCCGCACCGGTTGCTTGGTTGACCTTTCGGATCAGCGAGGACTGGTTACGCACCTCGCGCGGACCATGGCGGGGACCGGGTCGGTTCGTGACGCCACCGTCATAGGGAACGCCGATCAGCCCGATCTCGGGCCGCTCCTCGGCGGACATGGCGTCGAAATCCTCTGCCCAAGGCAAGCGAAAGAAGCTTGCGAGGCCAGTATAGCGCGGCCGGCTCTGCGGGTCGTCCTGCGAATCCATGGCCCTTTGTCCCCTCTGTCGTGGTGCCGATTCTCTTTTGGCGTGGCGGGCCGAGGGGGGCAATCGCTCGGATATGTGCAGGATTTGAACGGGATGTGCCGCAAAGGCACGGCGAACTTGAGGAGTCATGGTTAAGAGACTGCAAATACGAATAAACTCTTCCCAACCCTGGTTACGAGAGGTTTAACCGGGGGCGTCGCGAGCCGGCTGAGCCCGGTGGTCGTGCCCCGGTCGAAGAATTCGACCACCGAGAGTTCGGAAACCGGGGAAGCCAATGACACGCGCCATCCTAGCAGCCTTAGCCGCTGCCCTCCTGATCGCAGCTCCTGCCCATGCTGAGGACCGCGAGCCCTTCTCCGGCTTCTACGCCGGTGCCCAGGGTGGCGGCGGGACCACGGATGTTACGCTGATCTTCAACGGCCTCGATATCGGCAACGTGACGGTGAGTGGCGGCGAGGGCGGCGTCTTCGCCGGTTACGCGCTCCGCCACGACCGCTTTGTCGGCGCCGTGGAGTTGGAGGGTCTCTACGTCTTGGGCGATGACACAATCGACGCGCCCTTTGGCCCGGCGGAGATCGAGACCCGCGGCGCGGTCGGTGCGTCATTGATCGCAGGCTATGTGGTGTACGACGACCAAGGATCGCTGGGAGACGAAACCGCGAGCAATGCGGGCGACGTTATGCTCTACGGCCGTGTCGGCTATCGCGCTCTCTTTGCGCGCATCGACGCAGGCGGCGATGTCGGCACGGACGCCTTCCACGGGCTGCGCGCAGGCGGCGGCGTGGCGTGGGCCGTGACCGATAGGATCACGGTCCGGGCCGAGTACACGCGCCTGCAGTATCGCGATCAGAGCTATGGCGCCGGGCGAAACACGCTCACGGTTGGGCCTTCGGGCAACTTGGCGAGCGTCGGGGTCAGCTACCGCTTCTGACACCGGGCCTGGTCACTCGCGGGTTCAGGAATTGATGCGGTTGCCGGGACTGGCCCGGTAATCGCCCAGTGATCGCCCGGGGATCGCCCGGGGATCGCCTCGGAAGCGGATCGTAGCCTCGCCGTCGTGCGCGATCACTCCGCGTCGTCACTCGGCAGATCATCGACCCGGTAGAGCCACGGCAGAGCGGATGCCGACCAGATCTGTCGCTTCGGCACAAGCTCTGCCGCCTCGCTCAGAACACCGGTGCGGATCGCATAATCCGCCATGCGATCATCCGCATCGGTCGAGTGGATCGGGCTGCCGCAGTCACCGCAAAAAGCGAGGGCCCGGCGCGCACCGCTATCGGCTTTCTTGATGTAGAAGCGCGGTGTCCCCGTCAGCGGAAAGAAGTTGTGGCGGCGGCAGAGCACGATGGTGCGGAACGCCGTACCGCTCAGCGCACGACAGTCGGTACAGTGGCAGATGAACACGTCCTCCGGGTCGATCTCCGCCTCGAAGGTGATGCTCCCGCAGTGGCAGCTCCCATGGACGATCATTGCCGTGCGCCTTCATTCGAGGATGCGGGCGGCCCGATACGCTGCGATTGCGACACAACGAAGTCCATCGCGTGACGCTACCATGGGGCAACCTGCCTGCCATCGGGAAAGCGGCGAGGGGGGCTGAAAATCAGAAAGAGGCTGTGTCGCCAAGCACATATACCTGCGCTGGGAGCGTTTCGCCGGTCGTCAGATGGAAGTCGACGGTGAGGCGCTGGAACGCGTTGCCCTCGAACCGATCGAGCCTTTCCCAGTGATCCGGGAGCGCTGCCGCCTCAAGCAGCCAAGCGGCAAGATGTGGACCGGCGGGCTCTGGCTCGAACCCCGCATAGCCCTTCCACCGCCCGCGCAGCGCCGCCCGCGTCCGACCCTCCAGGTACCCCTCGCGCCAGATGCCGCCGATCGGTGCGACGACGTGATGGTTGGCGCGCCCGGGCGGAAAGGTGCCGTAGGTGGCGAGGCGATGGATGGCGGAAAGCGCGTTGGTCATCTCTCACCTCTTCCGAAGCGGCAGTGCTGGCGGATAGGGTTGGGGCATGAGCCCTCGATTCATCCATCTCCGCTGCCGTTCCGCCTATTCGCTCCTCGAAGGCGCGATCCACGTCAAGAACCTACCCGGTCTCGCAGCCGGGTTGGAAATGCCCGCGATGGGTCTTGCCGACAGCGGCAACCTGTTCGGCGCCCTGGAATTTTCCGAAGCGGCGGCGAAGGCTGGGGTGCAGCCGATCATGGGCCTCACGCTCATGATGCGTGAGCGTCCACCCGCACCCGGCGAGAAACCAGAGGAGCCCACGCCGCTCGCACTCTTCGCGCAGAACGAAGCGGGCTGGCTCAACCTGATGGCGCTCACCTCCAGCGCCTATCTGAGCTCGCCCGAGAGCGCTGAGCCGCTCGTGATGCTGTCCGAGCTTGAGGCGCATGCCGAAGGGCTGATCTGCCTGACCGGCGGCGCGGAGGGGGCGCTCGCGCGCCATCTTGCAAGCGGGAAGCGCGCGGCGGCGGAAGGTTTGGCGGACCGGCTGGCCCGCGCTTTCCCAGACCGGCTTTATATCGAGCTGCAGCGCCACGGGTCGAACGGCCCGACACCAGCCGAGGCTGCCGTCGAGGGCGCGCTTCTCGATCTCGCATATGCGCGCGACTTGCCGATTGTCGCGACGAACGCTGTCTTCTTCGAAACGCCCGATATGTTCGAGGCCCATGACGCGCTGATCTGCATCGGCGAGAGCCGGTATGTGAACGAGTCGAACCGCCGTCAGCTCACGCCCGAGTACTGGCTCAAATCGACCGACGCGATGTGCACGCTGTTCGAAGATCTGCCTGAGGCGTTGGAGAACACGGTCGAGATCGCCCGGCGTTGCGCCTATCGCCCGCAGACCTGCGCGCCCATCCTCCCCAAATTCGCCGATGACGAGGTGGAGGAGCTGAAGCGCCAGTCGCGCGAGGGGCTCGCCGCCCGCCTCGCCGTCATCCCCCACGCGGCGGAGGTCAGCGTTTACGAGGAGCGCCTGGAGTTCGAGCTTTCGGTGATCGAGGGCATGGGCTTTCCGGGCTACTTCCTGATCGTCGCGGATTTCATCAAATGGGCCAAGGCGGAGGACATCCCCGTCGGGCCCGGCCGCGGGTCGGGCGCAGGCTCCCTCGTCGCCTATGCGTTGACGATTACGGATCTCGACCCGCTCCGCTATGGCTTGCTCTTCGAGCGGTTCCTCAACCCTGAGCGTATCTCGATGCCGGATTTCGACATCGACTTCTGCCAGGATCGGCGAGAGGAAGTGATCGAATACGTGGCTGAGAAGTACGGCCGCGATCGCGTTGCCCAGATCATCACTTTCGGCGCGCTCCTCTCCAAGGCGGCAGTGCGCGATGTCGCGCGGGTCCTGCAGCTTCCGTTCTCCGTCGGCGACCGGCTGTCGAAGCTTATCCCGATGGAGGGGGTGAAGCCCGTCAGCATCAAGAAGGCACGCGCCGACGAGCCGCGTTTTGCCGAGGAGGCGGCGCGCGAGGAATCGATCGGCGTGCTCTTGGATTTCGCCGAGAAGATCGAGGGCCTTTACCGCAACGCATCGACCCATGCCGCCGGTGTCGTGATCGGGGATCGGCCGCTCACTGAGCTCGTGCCGCTCTACCGCGATCCGAAATCCGAGATGCCGGCGACCCAGTACAACATGAAGTGGGTCGAGCAGGCGGGCCTTGTGAAGTTCGATTTCCTCGGCCTCAAGACGCTCACGGTCATCCAGAACGCCGTCGATTTGCTGAAGCTTCGTGGTCTCGACCTCGATATCGGCACGATCCCGCTCGACGATCCAGGAACCTACCAACTTTACGGCCGGGCTGACAGCGTGGGCGTGTTCCAGGTCGAGTCAGCGGGTATGCGCGACGCGCTGCGACAACTTCAGCCAACCTGCATCGAGGATATCGTGGCCCTCGTCGCGCTCTACCGCCCCGGCCCGATGGAGAACATCCCGCTTTATTGCGATGTGAAAAACGGGCGGAAGGCACGGCAGGGCATCCACCCGTTGATCGACCCGATCCTGGATGAGACCCAGGGCATCATCGTCTACCAGGAACAGGTGATGGAGATCGCCCGTAAGATGGCGGGCTACTCCCTTGGCGGCGCGGACATGCTGCGCCGGGCGATGGGCAAGAAGATCCAGGCCGCGATGGATGCGGAGCGCCCGAAATTCCTCGCGGGCGCGGCTGAGAACGGGGTCGATGAGGCGAAGGCCATGGAGGTCTGGAACCTCCTCGACAAATTCGCGAATTACGGCTTCAACAAGTCCCACGCCGCAGCCTATGGCCTCGTCAGCTATCAGACGGCTTGGTTGAAGGCGAACCATCCGGTCGAGTTCATGGCGGCCGTCATGAACCTCGACATCAACCTCACCGACAAGCTCGCCGCCTTCGTCCAGGAGGCACGGCGTATGACCATCGAAGTCGTGGCGCCTTGCGTCAACCGCTCCTCGGCCCGCTTCACCGTCGCCGACGGCCGGATCCTCTACGCCCTCGGCGCGCTCAAGGGTGTGGGGGTCGAGGGCATGCGCCTCGTCGAGGAGGCGCGGATAGCTGATGGCCCCTTCCGCGATCTCTTCGATTTCGCACGGCGCGTAGCACTCAAGGCCCTCGGTAAACGCGCGCTTGAGATGCTGGCGCGTGCCGGTGCCTTCGATGCCCTGGAGCGAAACCGTCGCCGCGTGCTGGAGAGCCTGGACCGTCTGATCGAATTCTCCGCTTCGCAGCATGACGAGATCGCCAGCGGGCAGTCATCGCTTTTCGGTGGGGGGGAGGCGCTGCCACCGCCTAGGCTCTCGCCCTGTGAGGACTGGCTGCCAGGCGATCGATTGTCCGAGGAGTATGCCGCCGCGGGCTTCTATCTCTCCGGCCATCCGCTCGAGATCTGGCGCGACGCGCTCGAAGCGCGGAAGGTTCTCACTCATGAGGCGTTTCTCGCCCGATCCGGCGCGCGGGGCGGGGCAGGGCGCCTCGCTGGCACCCTTGGCGAAGTGCAGATGCGCAAATCCGCGCGCGGCAATCGCTTCGCCTATCTCAAATTTTCCGATCCCTCCGGCGGCTACGAAGTGATGGCCTTCTCGGACGCGCTGTCCGCGGCCGAAGATGCAGGGCTGCTCGAGACCGGCGCCAACCTTGTGCTGACTGTCGAGACCGAGGGCGAGGCTGCCGGCGGGCGCATCATGCTGCGCGGCGTCCAACCCATTGCCGAAGTGACGGCAGACAGCGCCACCGGCCTGCGCGTA
>JBCDFC010000128.1:0-13390 GCA_039178805.1 Pseudomonadota bacterium
ATCCGCAGGCCAGGGCGTGCATTCGTCGAAGGCCTTGACGATGTCGGAGCCGAGATTGCGCTGGATCTCCATCGAGGTCTCGGGGCTCAGCATATGGCGGCAGCCGTCGATATGGCTCGCGAAGCGCACACCCTCTTCGGTGAGTTTGCGGAGGCTGGCGAGGCTCATGACCTGGAAGCCGCCGGAATCGGTCAGGATCGGCCCGCCCCAATTCATGACTTTGTGGAGCCCGCCGAGGGCCGCGAGCCGCTCGGCCCCGGGGCGGAGCATCAAGTGGTAGGTGTTGCCGAGGAGGATATCGGCGCCGGTGGCTGCCACACTCTCGGGCAGCATCGCCTTGACGGTCGCAGCGGTGCCCACAGGCATGAAGGCCGGCGTGCGGATTTCGCCCCGCGTCGTGACAAGCCGCCCCGTCCGCGCCCGCCCGTCCCGCGCCTCGATCTCGAAGGCAAACCCCGCCATGCCGTACCCTCGCTCGACCTTGGCCATCGCAAGCGCCGGGATCTAGGGCAACTGGGGTGAAGCGGACAAGCCCGGGGCAAAGCCTCGGCCCGGGATGAGCGATCAGGGGGCGATCAGGGGCGACCGGTGCCTTGGACCGCCGGGGCGGGAGTGGCCCGGGAGTAGTCTGCGAACGGTCTGGGTGACTTCGCCCCAGACATGCCGAAACTCTTCGCCCGCTACGATGGCGCTTAGCAGGAGCGACGGCGCGCAAGGCCACCGCAGCAACAGCCAGGAGAGACGTTGCCGGCCAGGGGCGCTAAGATCAGCGCCATGGTCATCTCGCCTCAGCGTCGGTTTCGCAGACGTGTCAGTCGGTGGCTTGGCATGCTGTGCCTGCCGGTTTCCATCGTCGTCGTGGTGCATTCGGCGGGTGAGCTCAGGGCGGGCACGGCGCTCGCGCTGTCGGGCGAGACGGTCGAGGCGGCGGTGATCGGGCTGCGTGTAGAGGCGCGCGAGGGTTTCGCCTTCCTCGGGCCGAGGCATCTCGTTCGGCTGCGTATCGCGGGCGGCTCGGTCGAGCGGGAGGTTCCGGCGGAGCGGTTCGAGGGGTTGAGCACGGGCGCCACCCTACCCGTGACGGCGCTGCCGGGCCGCCCCGCCCCGCTCGCCGTGGATGCAGTGCCCTTCCAGACGTTGCTCGACGGGCTCAAGAGCCTTGCCATCGCGGCGCTCCTATTCGGCATCGGTCTTTGGTGCGGGGTCGAGACCTGGCGGCTGAACCGGCGCGGCTGACTTCGCTGGCCGACGATCCCCGATGGTTGGCTGCTGGGACACGCCCAGTTGAAAGAAGCCGCTCACCTGCCCTGCCCCCTCGACGCTTTGCATTGCACCACCGGGGGGGCGCGGCCTATATCTCGCAAGTCCGTAGAGGAGAGGCAGCGATGGATGGCGGTGCAGAGGGCCAGCCCCTCATCCCTGAATCGAGCGTCGATCACCCGCTTTATGAGCAGGTCATCGAGGCCTGCCGCTCGGTCTTCGATCCGGAGATCCCGGTCAATATATACGACCTGGGCCTGATCTACTCGATCCGCATCGATGACGAGGGCAATGTGGCGGCGGATATGACGCTGACAGCACCCGGCTGCCCCGTGGCCGGTGAGATGCCGGGATGGCTCGCGGATGCGATCGAGCCGCTGCCGGGTGTGAAGACCGTCGAAGTTCAGCTCGTCTGGGAGCCGCCCTGGGGCATGGACCGCTTGTCGGACGAGGCACGCCTCGAACTTGGGCTGATATGAGGTAGCGCGATGTTCGCGATCCCCGGCAAAGACCCCGTGACGCTGACCGATGCCGCCGTGCGGCGGATCTCGAAGCTGATGTCGGACGGCTCGGTCAAGGGCCTGCGCATCGGCGTCAAGAAAGGCGGCTGCGCGGGCATGGAATACACCATGGAGCACGCGACCGAGATCGGTGAGCATGACGCGGTGGTGGAGAAGGACGGCGCACGGCTGCTGATCGCACCCATGGCGCAGATGTATCTCTTCGGGACCGAGGTCGACTTCAAATCCTCGCTGCTCGAACAGGGCTTCGTTTTCAACAATCCCAACGTCACCGAGGCCTGCGGCTGCGGCGAGTCGATCAAGTTCGGCAATATGTGATGCGCGTGCCGGGGCGGCGCGTCACACGGATCTTGTGGCTCTTTCAATCGATGCGCGCGGGGCCCGTGCGGTTCGAGGCACGGATGCTCGATGGCGGCCCGGTCATCGGTGATGTGATCGTGAAGACCCGGCGCATGGGCAATCGGGGGGAGGAGCATCTGCCGCTCCTCGGTGAGAACGTGCTGCACAAGGACCGGCGGGACACGGATTTCTCCGTCTATGTCCGCCCCGAGGGCGATTGCGAGATCGACCTCGATGGCCGGTTCGTGACCGTCGAGGGCATCTTCGCGGTACTCGGCGGCGCGGTGATGCTGGTGGCCTTCGTGCTTACGATGATCCAGCTCTTCTCCGGCTAGAGCGCCTGTCGATCGAGCGTGTTCACGGGAAGGGCGTCATTGCCGGGCTTGATCCGGCAATCCAGCGCCACCTGCCGTCGATGCTTGGGCCAAGCCCGAGCATGACGTTAAGACGTCAGGTAAAAAAGTGCTCCTGCGGTCCGACCCGGACGGCACGAACCCATCCCTCTCATCCGGGGCTTGACCCGGGGATCCAGAAATACGGCAGCACCCGAGTTTCTCGGGGAAAGCCGGATTACCTGATCGAACCCGGCGATGCCGCTATCGAGGATCTCGGTCAGACCACTAGAAGGTGTCCCGGCTTAGCATCGCTCGACATCCATCGCAGCGCGACGCTGCAAGGACCCTCCGCAAGGCTCGCCAGTGCCGTTTGCGATCTTTTCATGCGACTCAGTCAACTCTGTCGTAGGTGGGCGCGGAGCCCCGATGGTTCCCAGCGCCTCGCCGATCTCGGTGGCGGATAGACTGCCAGTCGATGAAGATCTGAACGCACCGCCCGTCTCGCAGTTGCGCTGCCCGGCCACAGCGGCGCTGATTTCAGGGGTTCGCGGTCGCGCAATCCTTTCACATGGCAGCATCGCCGGTTAGAGAGCGCGTCGAGCACTGCGCGCGATGCGCATTGACCGCGATCTAGGAGAGGCCATGACCCGCAGACCGCTCGTTGCCGGAAACTGGAAGATGAACGGGCTCGCGGCGAGCCGAGGCGAGCTCGACGCACTCAAAGAAGGGCTGAGCGACGCTGCGGTCGATATCGTGCTCTGCCCGCCGGCGACGCTGATCGCGGCGTTCGCGGTCGCGGCCGAGGGCAGTGCCATCGCGATCGGTGGGCAGGATTGTCATGCCGCCGCATCGGGCGCGCATACAGGCGATATCTCGGCCGAGATGCTGGCCGATGCGGGCGCCACGGCGGTGATCCTTGGCCATTCGGAGCGTCGGGCCGACCACCACGAAGACGACCGCGCGGTGCGCGCCAAGGTCGAGGCCGCGTGGCGCGCGGGGCTGATCGCGATCCTCTGTGTGGGAGAGACCGAGGGCGAGCGCGATGCCGGGCGAACGCTCGAAGTCGTCACGGCACAGTTGCGCGGCTCGCTCCTGGCGGGCGGCAGCGCATTGTCGCTGGTGATCGCTTATGAGCCGGTCTGGGCCATCGGGACGGGCCGGACACCGACGCTCGCGGAAATCGCCGAGGTGCACGACCATCTGCGCGCGCAGTTGTCGGATCTGCTGGGAGAGCAAGAGGCAACCGCGATGCGGATCCTCTATGGCGGCTCCGTCAAGCCCGCCAACGCGGCCGAGATCTTCGCCCTAGAAAACGTAGATGGCGGTCTCGTCGGGGGCGCAAGCCTGAAGGCCGCGGATTTCAGCGCGATCATCGAAGCTGCAGCCGGCTGAGGCCATCGCGCTCTGCCTTCGAGAAGACCGCGCCGCCGGTTCTGCGGAACGATCCGCCGATGTCGCAATCAAGCCGTCCTTCAGAAGTACAAGACACCGGGTGCAGCACTTGCCGGCGTCTCTGCTTCTGCATTCCCCGGTCTCGCCGGGGATTGCATGACGCGAGAGACCGGCGACGCCGGCCTCAAGAGGTTCAGCCGAGTTGGGCCTTGGCCTGGCCGACCCAATCGTCGCGGAAGCAGCGGCCTTTGAACGCCGTCAGGTTCTCGTCGACCCAGGCCAGGTCCTTCTCGGTGAAGCCTGCGATCTGCGTGAACTGATAGATCCCGAGACCGTTGAGCTGCTGCTCGAGCGACGGGCCGATGCCCTTGATGAGCTTCAGGTCATCGACCTTCTGCGGCGCCTTTTCGAGTAGCGCCTCGGGCTTGCCCTTCGCGGCTTTCTTGGAGGATTTCGCGACCGGCTTCGGTGCCGCCTCAGCCTTTGCTGCAGGGGCCGGCTTTGGTGCAACGACAGGCGCCTCGGCCTTCGCTGCAGGCTTCGGCTCAACCTTTGCTGCAGGCTTCGCTGCAGGCTTCGCCTCGCCAGCCGTCTTCGGCGCTTCAGCCTTCGCGCTCGGCTTGGGCGCAGGCTCAGCGGCCTTGGCGATCGGTTTCGGCGCCTCGGGCTTCACGGGCGTCGCCTTAGGCGCTGCTGCCTTGGCGGCGGCCGGTTTCGGGGCGGCAGGCTTCGGCGCACTTGCCTGAGAGGTGGCGGGCTTTGCCGCGACAGCCTTGGGTGCCGGGGTTGCCGCCTCGGCCTTGGCAGCCGGCTTCGGCGCTGCCGGTTTCGCAGCCGGTTTCGGCGCGGCGGATTTCGGGGCCGCTTTCGGGGCTGCTTTCGGGGCTGCTTCTGGGGCAGGCTTCGGCGCCACAGTCGTGGCGGGCGCGGCCACCGGCGCCTTCGCCAGCGGCGCAGGCTTGGCCGGTTTCGCCGTCACCGACGTTCCGGGCTGCATGAAGGGCGCGAGACCCGACACCGGCTTCATCGTATCGGCAAAACGCCAGGTGACGCCGAAAAGGGGTGCTACTGGAAAGAAGCTAACCCACAAGTCGAAGACCTTTTTCGTGGGTTTCTGCCAATCCTCGAGCGCTTGGGTGGCTTTCGTCACATGATCCTCGAACATGGTGCCTCCAATCGAACGGCAGGGATCTGGGGGTTCTAGCCGTGGCCATATGCGAGATTTTTGTGCAATGCAACATGAAAGCCGGTAGGAGGTCGGCGTGATGCGCCATACCGAGAGATTCGCGCCGAGCCCGACCGGGCCGCTCCATCTCGGCCATGCCTTCTCGGCCGTCACGGCCTGGACGGCGGCCAAGGAGGCGGGCGGGCGCTTTCTGCTGCGCCTTGAGGATTTGGACGAGACGCGATCGACACCGGCTTTCGCGGCGCAGATCGAGAGCGATCTGCACTGGCTCGGCATCGACTGGCACGGGCCCGTACTGCAGCAATCGACCCGCCATGCGGCCTATGCGGAGGCGCTGCGGTCCCTTGCGGCGCAGGGGCTCCTTTACCCCTGCCGCTGCTCTCGGCGCGATATCCTCGAGGCAGCAGGTGCGCCCCAGGAAGGCGCAGGGTCGCGCGGTGCGGTCTATCCAGGCACCTGTCGCCCGGCGCACGCTGTCATCGCCGCAGTACCGCCCGAGCCGGGCACGGCATTGAGGCTCGATCTCGCGCGGGCTTTGGCAGCGGTACCGAGCGGGCTGCATTTCACCGAGATCGGGCCGCTCCATGCGGGCGAGCACGCGATTGTGCCGGAGACGATGATCCGCGAGCTCGGCGATGTGGTCCTGGCCCGGCGGGACGGTGCTGCAGCCTATCATTTGGCGGTCGTGGTGGACGACGCCTGGCAGCAGGTGACGCATGTGACCCGGGGGGCGGATCTTTTCACTGCAACGCCGCTGCATCGGCTGCTGCAGGCGCTCCTCGGCCTGCCAGCGCCTGTCTGGCACCATCACAGGCTGATCCGAGACAATACCGGCCGCCGATTGGCGAAGCGTGACGATGCGCGGGGCCTTGGCTTTCTGCTGGCCGAGGGATGGACGCCGCAGGATATCCGGCGTGCTGTCGGTCTTGGCAGCGAAGAAGGGCTAGAGTTCTCCGACGACTGACGGCACGCCTCCGATGGCACGCGCTTCCGACGCCACGGCTTGGTGATCGACAATGCCCAGGACTTGCCCATTTCGCGGGTCGGGTACACTTTCGGACAGAGATTGAACGGGCGAGGCGAGTGCAATGGCCTTTCAGTACAAATTCGTCGGCGCGCCAGAGCGCGGGATGCGGCGCCGGGGCACGCGCACGGGCTCGGAGCGGATTGCCGCTGCGCTGCAGGATCTGGTGATGCAGCATGCCCAGGAGGGGTGGGAGTATCTGAGGACCGACACGTTGCCGGTGAGCGAGTCCCACGGGCTCTTCGGTGCTCGGCGCGATGTCACGCGCGCGGTGCTCGTGTTCCGGAGGGCGGTGCGCTCGACAGTCGTGGCCGAGCAGCCCTTGGGCGTGGCTGAGGCGGCGCCCGCACCGTTGGCAACGCCGGAGCCCGCGACGGAGACGGAGGGATTGGCGCGGCGGCGGCCTTTTCGTGAGCCTTCGGAGCCTCGGCGGGAACCCGCCCTTCCGTCAGCCCCGCGCGAGGCGCCGCGCGAGCCCGAGTTTCGCGCCATTCCACCCGCGCCGGTTCCCGATGACGAGGACGACACGCTGGAGCTTAGCGAGCCGCAACCGCCGCGCGCGCCTGGCCGGCCGTTCCGCAGCCCCTATCGAGAAACCCAGGACGCGCCGCCCGCCAGCCCGAATGCCGATGAGCCTTCAGGAACGGAGCGCGACCCGAGGGACCTGAGCGACATTCGCGAGGCCCTTCGCAAGCTCGACCGCTAAAGCAAGATTGAACGGCTAGGGGGCTGGCTGAGACGACTGGCACCGTCACAGCCGGAGACGACCCGCCAATCCAACTTTCCGTAAGAGACTGAGATAATCCCGTTCTTCTGGATCCCCGGGCCAAGCCTGAGGATGAGATGAATGGGCTCGTTTCGTCTGAGGCGGACCGCTAGGCTGCGTGACGGCTGCAAAGTGCCGAACGAGTGTGGGAGACGGTTTACTGGTCGATCGAACCGATTTGTGACGCAGCCTCTCCCGCCGAACGCGATCTGAGATCGGCCACCGAGATCATGTGCTGAAAGGCACGGCACGGAGGCACGCCAGTCGGGCTAAAACAAGCGCTCGGCATTCGTGGTTCTGAGACTGCTGCGAAGCGTTGGAGGAAGAGGGCCCTGAGCACAGTTTCCAGTTCTCCCAGCTGCGAGACGGTCGCATGAGCGAGCGGGTGAAGGCGATTAGCGCCCTCTCTCAGCCCGCCTGAGCATGGTGTCCTATTCGGTGCGGCTCCGCGCCCACCCACGTCAGGCTATCTCACAGAGCTTAAGCTTCTGCGAACGCTCCCAGTCCACGCAGCGCAACGGCGGCGTGATCTACGATAGTGTCGTTAGCTTTTTGTTCTTGCGACTCGGGCCATCCTGACGTGGGAGGGGGCGCTTGGGAGCCGATTTTCGCGGAAATTTGAGACGCGCTTCAGGACCTGAAATCAGGAACAAAGCCCAAGCGCTGCGGATACCGGGCCGACCGGTTGGCGCGGCGAACGCGGGCCGGATTATAACGCTACCCTAAATGAGTTCAGGTTCATTCTCCCGGTGCGCGGAGTTCCATGGACAGCGCGTGAACTGTTGTCGCCAGCTCCTCGCGTAGCGCCGCGTTGACCAATCGTTGGCGGGCCACTCTGCCCTGCCCAGCAAAGCCCGGGGCGGTCATGCGCAGGTGGAAATGCGTCTCGCCCTCCGGACGCCACCCCGCATGTCCGCGATGCTTGTGGCTCTCATCCACCACCTCGATCGCGTCAGGCGCGAAAGCGGCCTCAAGTTTCGCGCGGATCTGCTCTGCCATGGTCATGCGAAGTTCCTGTCAAGAGTTGGCGTTCAGCGCCTTTTCGCTACTATTCCCGGCTGTGCCTGCCGGTCCGCGGTGGGCGTTAGCGAACCACGGGCCTCCCAACAAGCACAACCATGCCGCCACGCTCCCCTCTCGACTTCGACATCTCGGTCACGGCCGACAAGGAACGGCGCGCGCGCCTGCGCGGGCGACCGCGTTCTATGGGCGGCCGCGTCGACACTTCGGAGAAGCGCTGCGAGTGGCCCGGATGCAATGCGCCGGCCGCCTATCGCGCCCCCCGCTCGCCCGAGGACCTTACGGCTTTCCGCTGGTTCTGTCTTGAGCATGTGCGCGAGTACAACGCGGCCTGGAACTTTTTTCAGAACTGGTCGGAGGCCGAGATCGACCAGCAATTCAATGCCGACAGGGTTTGGGATCGGCCCACCTGGAGCATGGGAACGGGACCGAAGAGCCGAATGGGCCTGCATCCGCATGGAAATGGCGAGGCTTGGGCGCGCTGGGGTTTTCACGATCCGCTGGAGGTGTTGGGCGAGAACGCGACGATGAACCCTGGGAACCCAGGAAACGCTGGGACCCCAGGGGCCGCAGAGGCAGCAAAGGCGCCCCAATCCCGGCCGCGGCGGCGGCTTACGCGGGAGGAGCAGCGCGCCATGGACACGCTCGGTCTCGCCCATCAGATCGAGAGCCGACGGGAAGTGCGCGCGCGTTATGCCGAGCTCGTGAAGGAACTCCATCCCGACATGAATGGCGGGCAGAACCCGGAGCCGGAGAGGCTTTCGCGGATCATCAAAGCCTGGCGCATCCTGCGCAAGAGCCGGAATTTCGCGGACAGCGAAGCGGCGTGAGCACGAACGATGTCGCAGGCGGATGCGTGTTGGGATGACGCAGCGTTCGAGCAGGCGATCCTCGATCTTTTGGCTGCGCGACGGCCTGGGGCGACAATCTGCCCTTCAGAGGCGGCGCGTCGCTTGGACCCCGTCGCCTGGCGCGACCTGATGACGCCGGTACGGGCCGCCGCCGGCAGACTTGAAGCAGCCCGGCGGATCGTTGGCTTGCAAAAGGGGCACGCCGTCGATCTCGCCACCGCCCGCGGGCCGATCAGGCTTAGCCTTGTGCCGCAGGCGGGGGCGAAAGCGGAGGGCTAGAGAAGCAGCCGGGCCATGAACGCTAGGCGGTTTTCGTCGCTTATGGGTCGCGTGAACTTCGGGAAACGGAACGGGGTCGCAGGCTCCTTCGTCGACGATCCGCAGCAAGATCGGCGCGGGCCATTCGACTGCTCATGCTTCGTCCAGGGCGCGTGCAGTGGTTGTGCAGCTTGGCCGACTGCAGACCGGCCGGCACAAAACGCGCTCCCTTGCCCTTGCATGGGCCGCGCCTATGCTCCACAGGATTGCCGGGTGAGCAGGAGAATGACGGCATGGCAGACGGCGGCAAGATGACGGCAACCGAGCGGCCAACGATGGATATCTCGGTACGCGATGCGTTCGGCATCGATACGGATATGACGGTCAAAGGCTTTGCCGAACCGGCCGAGCGCGTGCCCGATATCGACGAGACCTACCGCTTCGACCGCGACACGACGCTCGCGATCCTCGCAGGGTTCGCCCACAACCGCCGGGTGATGATCCAGGGCTATCACGGCACGGGAAAGTCGACGCATATCGAGCAGGTGGCCGCGCGCCTCAACTGGCAATGCGTGCGCGTCAATCTCGACAGCCATATCAGCCGGATCGACCTCATCGGGAAGGACGCGATCAAGCTGCGCGACGGCGTGCAGGTGACGGAGTTTCAGGAGGGCATCCTGCCGTGGGCGATGCGCTCGCCCACGTCAATCGTGTTCGACGAGTACGATGCGGGCCGTCCTGACGTGATGTTCGTGATCCAGCGTGTGCTGGAGGTCGATGGGAAGCTGACGCTCCTCGATCAGAACGAGGTGATCCACCCGCACCCGTCCTTCCGCCTCTTCGCGACCGCCAACACGGTCGGGCTGGGCGATACGACGGGGCTTTATCACGGTACGCAGCAGATCAACCAAGGTCAGATGGACCGCTGGTCGATCGTCACGACGCTGAACTATCTGCCCCATGACGACGAAGTTCGGATCGTGATCGCGAAATGCCCGGCCTATGCGGGCAAGGAGAAGATGGTGAGCCGGATGGTCACGGTGGCGGATCTTACGCGCCAGGCCTTCATGAACGGCGACCTCTCGACGGTCATGAGCCCGCGGACGGTGATCGCCTGGACCCAGAACGCCGAAATCTTCGGCGGCGATCTGGGCTTTGCCTTCCGCCTCACCTTCCTCAACAAATGCGATGAGCTCGAACGCCAACTGGTCGCCGAGATCTACCAGAAATGCTTTGGCGAGGAACTGCCGGAGAGCGCGGCATCGGTGAGCCTGGGCTGACCGATACGCCTTTGACGCAACGCTCACCACACGTTTTCCTTGGCCGATTGGCTTCGACGCCACTGCTGCGCGACCTTGAAGAGCTCCTCTACGCTCTCTGCGTTGACATGGGCTACTGCGGCACGACCGCTGTGCTGACCAAAACTGATGAGGCGCCGATCCTTGCTCGGTTCCCAGCGCTTTGCGATCGGGCCACGCGAGTGGTCGTACGCGTCAGGGTGACAGAGCGTTGGGTGCTCGAGAACTTGCCGTTGAAGGCGGAAGTTTTCGCAGAAGCAATCCAGCGCAACGAGACGCTCGGTGACCGTGCGACTTCGGATGGGTCTCAGCGGCTCGAAGAGCAACGTGCCAAGCATAAGGTCGCCGTAGCGAAACGCTTCGAAGATCGTTTCGGGCCGGTGCTGAACCCGGATGACGAAGAAGTCGGTGCTGCTCTCCGCATTTTGGACTTACGCGAGAAGCGGAACGTGATCCACGCGCTTCCAGAGTGAACCGTGGCCCTTGTCGCCCTCCTCGCCGTGGATTGCCGGGTCGAGCCCGGCAATGACGGCCTCATCGGATCGTGCTTGCCTGCGCGCTGATGCATAGGGGCGATGCGTTTGGTCACGGTGGTGCAACTGGTTTCTGAGTAGTACGGTCGGGTATGGCTTGGCTGATCGACCCAGAGATATCCTTCGCGGCGAAGAGCACGGCGTTGAGGCTTGCGCGGATCCGGTTGAGGATCTGGTGGATGCGGCTCGACCCGTGGTTGTTAGCGACGGGCATCGTGCTCATTGTGCTGCTGCGCATGGGTTATCGTGGCTACGGCATCGACACGAACCCGGCGAATCTGCTCGCGGGAACGGCCTTCGCACTCCTCGTCTTGGCAGCGGCGCTTGGCAGTCTTACGAAGAGGAGCGACCGGCGGGAAGCGCGGGTCATGGAGCGTGCCCTGCGCATGCAGGGCTACAGGCTGATCGGATCGAGCAGGCTTGAGAGGATTTGAGGGATGGCGATCAGGTCGGGCTATCGGCAGGTGAGCGCCTATCTGATCAATCCCAAAGCCCCCGAGATCATGGCCTTTGCCGCGACCGTTTTCGGCGCGACCCCCGTGCACCCGCCCCTGATCGACGAGGGGCGGCTTGCCCATGTGGCGCTGGCCATCGGGGACAGCGTCGTGCTGATCGGTGAGCCGCGGGACGGCTTCGCGACCGAGACGGCGTTCCTCCACATCTATGCGGAGGACGTGGACGCGACGTATGAAAAGGCGTTGGCGGCCGGGGCGACATCGGTGATGCCCCCTGCCCCGCAGCCCCATGGCGACCGGGCGGCGATGGTGCGCGATACGGGCGGCAATAGCTGGTGGATCGCCTGCTTTGTCGAGAACTTGGACGGGGTCGAGATCTTGAAGCGGTTGGCGGCGGTGAGGGCATGAACAAGAAGATCGACAACCCGGCCGAGCCCTTCAAAAAGGCGCTGGCGGAGGCGACGCGGGCGCTGGCGGCGGAACGCGAGATCGAGGTCACCTACTCCGCCGACCCGCCCGGACGCACGAATTCGGGCATGCGCCTGCCCCAGGTCTCGCGCCGGATGACCCGGGCCGAGGTGATGCTGGCCCGCGGCACGGCGGATGCGATGGCGCTTCGCGAGCGGTTCCACAGCCCCGACTGCCATGCGCGCTATGCCCCTCCGGGCGAGATGGCGCGGGCGATCTTCGATGCGTTGGAGGATGCGCGCTGCGAGGCCATCGGCTCGCGCGCCATGGACGGGGTTGCGGACAATCTCGACGCCAAGACCGCCCATGTGGCGGAGCAGCGCGGCTATGGCGCCATGCGGAACACGACCGAGGCGCCGATGCCGGAGGCGGCCGGGTATCTCATGCGTGAGGCGTTGACGGGCCGGCAGCCGCCCAAGGGCGCGGACAATGTGCTCGATATCTGGCGCGGCTTCTTCGACACACAGCTCGGCGACGAGGGGCTGGGCGAGATCGGCGACAATCTCGAGGATCAGGCGGCTTATGCCCGGCGCTGCTGGGACATCATCAAGGAGCTCGGCTACGGTGATCAGCTGGGCGATGACCCGGATGCGGACGACCAGCCGGACGAGACGGAGAACGACGCGCCCGAAAACGAGCCCGAGGAGGAACAGGGCGAGGATCGGGGCGAACAGTCCGAAGAAGACAGCGACGAGCAGGACGAGCACGACGACAGTCAGCAGCAGCAACAGCGCCAGGTCGATCTCAGCCTCGAAGAGGCGGATGCCGAGACCGACGAGGACGAGCAGATCGATGCCGAGGACGGGATGCCGCCGCCGGATGAGCGCATCCCTCGGCCGCCGTCGGAGGCCGATCCCGCCTATCGCGTCTACACGACGGCCTTCGACGAGCAGGTGACCGCCGAGGAGCTGGCGGAGCCGCCTGAGCTCGACCGGTTGCGCGGCTATCTCGACAAGCAGCTCGAGCCGCTGAAGGGCGCTGTGAGCCGCCTCGCGAACCGGCTGCAGCGCAGGCTCCAGGCACAGCAGAACCGGTCCTGGGAGTTCGACCGTGAGGAAGGGATCCTGGATGCTGGTCGATTGGCGCGGGTCGTCGCGCAGCCGACCGTGCCGCTCAGCTACAAGATCGAGAAGGATACGGAGTTCCGCGACACGGTCGTCTCGCTCCTGATCGACAATTCGGGCTCGATGCGGGGCCGGCCGATCTCGATCGCTGCGATCACGGCGGACGTCTTGGCGCGCACGCTCGAGCGGTGCTCCGTCAAGGTTGAGATCCTGGGCTTCACCACGCGGGCCTGGAAGGGGGGCGAGAGCCGGGAGCGTTGGTTGGCACAAGGCCGCCCCGCGCAACCCGGGCGGCTCAACGATCTTCGCCACATCGTCTACAAATCGGCGGATGCGCCCTGGCGGCGGGCGCGGCGGAACCTCGGGCTGATGATGCGCGAGGGACTTTTGAAGGAGAATATCGACGGCGAGGCGCTCGAATGGGCGCATCGGCGGCTGACCGGCCGGCCCGAGCAGCGGCGCATTCTGATGGTGATCTCCGACGGCGCGCCGGTGGACGACTCGACCCTATCCGTGAACCCCTCGACCTATCTCGAACGCCATCTGCGCGACGTGATCGCGATGATCGAACGGCGCCGGGCGGTGGAGCTGCTGGCTATCGGGATCGGCCACGATGTGAC
>JBCDFC010000129.1:0-13233 GCA_039178805.1 Pseudomonadota bacterium
GAAGAGCCCCTGCAGCAGCACCCCGCGCGCGCCGGAACAGGGCAGATCGACAAGGATGCGCGCCTCGCCGAGCGTGATCGCAAGCCCCTCGCAGCGGAGGGGGCCTGCGACCCATTCGGGCAGGAGCGAGAGCAGACCGCAGGCGCCCTCGGCCGAGAGCATCTGCATCGGGTAGCCGAGAAGTCGCTGCATGATCCGCTCGAGCGGCAGCGCGAAGACGAAAGCGAGCGCAAGCCAGAGCGGGGAGACGGCGACGACACGGCGATGGAGCCCCGCTGCGAGCCCGAGCGCCAGAACGTCGACCGCGAGCGCCAGCCCGCCCAGCACGCCGAGCGCCAGGAACTCCCCCGCGATGCGGAGCGCCAAGGTGCCGGCCACAAGCGCCAAGGCAAGCCCCGGCTGTGGTGTCAGCCCATCGCGAAGCGGCGAGACGGCACTCCTGGCAGCCACTAAGGCGACGATGAGCGCCACGGCCCAACCGTCGGACCCGTAGGAGGCGTCGGTCCAGGTCGTAACGAGCCAGAACACCGGCTCGACCGCGGCGATACCAGCAGCGGCGACCAGAAGAAGGCTGGCGGCGCGGCCGGGGCGGTGGGACACGCGGAGAAGGCCGCGCATCGGGGAATCGACAAGAAACTCGCTCATACCGCCGTCCTAGGGGCAGGCGGTGCAGGGCGATGCGGGCGGGCTCAGGCGGGCTTCAGCATCCCTTGTGCAGATTTCCCATAGGCGTCCGACACTGAAACAGTCTGGGCTGGTGTCGGTTGGCGGTGGTCATGGGCAGGTGTGAGCCCCGGCCTCTACCGCCCACCGCCGCGCCTGCCGGAGCCGAGCCAGGAGCGACCGGCGACCGATAAGCCAAGTCCGCCTTTCGGGCGTCAGGCGCAGACCGCAACGTCGCGAAAATTCCGTTTCCTTCAGTTCGCGAAAGCTGCTGTGCTCCACGCGACGGCAGACGGAGACGACTATGCATGACGCTCAAGAACATCGGCGGTCTCGGTTGCTGCGCTACGCCGCATCGGGGAGAGAGGCCCTTGCCGATAACGCCCGCCACTCCTTCGCGGCGGATCACGCGCTTATCGTCTACCGGACCGGCGCGATCTACTCGATGATCCCCAAGAACGCGTGCACCTCCTTCCGTTACAGCCTCGCGCTCGCGAATGGCTGCATCGACGGGCCCGAGGATTTCGCTTGGATCCACCGCAACAACCGGACTTTCGCCGCATCGCCGCGCGAAATCGCTTGCGCGCCGTTCACCTTCGTTGTGCTGCGCGATCCGTTGGCGCGGTTGGCGAGCGTCTATCTCGACAAGATCGTGTCCCGCCGCGAGCAGTTCTGGGGCCTATTCGATACGATGAAGGACGTGACGAACCCCGATGCGGTGACGTTCCGCAAATTCGTCGATGCGCTGACAGAGCCCTTCGTCATTGGCCTGGATATCCACTGGCGGCGGCAGGCGAACTTCTTGGTGTACCGGGATTACGATCTCTATCTGGACTTCGACGAGATTGCCGAGGGCGCGGCCGCCGTGGCCGAGAGAGCGGGTATGGAATTCTTCGACACGAGAGAACTTGCAGGACATGACAATGCGCGTTTCGAGAGGGTCGAGGGCGGGCCGTTTCCCGATCTGCCGCCGAACGAGATCCGGACGCTGCGTGCCGAGGGCAAGACGGTCGCACTGCACGATCTTTATGACGGCGCGGTGAGGGAGACGGCCACGCGGTTATACTCGGAGGATCTGGAGATCTACGAGACGGTCTTCGGCAAGAAGCCCTCATCGCTTCGTTAGACCGGCCGGCATTTGTGTGGGCGCAGCAATCAGAGGTCGGTTGTCGGCAGCCCCAGGCGCTCCGTCAGCACGCGTCGATGGCAGCCATGGGCCTCCGCCTCGAAGCAGAGGAGTGCGACGCGCTCCTGCGAGGCCATCACAGTGAGGGCTGCGAAGGCGTCCTCGGCCTCGGGCGCCGTCATCGCCTCGGCGAAGATCTTGCGCATCTCCTCGATCCGCCCAGCCCGCGCCGCATCGCGCCCCGCCTTGGGCGTGCCGAGAGCGCGCAGATGCGTGTAGGCGATCCCGGCCTCAGCAAGCCCAGCGGCAAGCTGCGACTTGGAGAAGCCCGGGCGGCGGGAGGAGGCGACCGCGCGCACATCGATGAGCCTCGTGACACCGGCCCCCTGCAGCCGCGCACATATTTCGGGCAACGTCGCCTTTTCATAGCCGATGGTCACGATGCCGGGTTCCATGCGAGCCTCCCTTTGCCGGTCCAACGAAGCAGCAGAGGCCGGGCAAAGCAATGGGAGGACACAGGATGACCACGGGCAGCAGGCTTGCCGGCAAGACAGCGATGATCACGGGCGGTGCGTCGGGCTTTGGTCGTGAGATGGCGCGGCACTTTACGTCCGAGGGCGCCCGCTGCGCCATTCTCGACATCAATCGAGACGGAGCGGAGGCGGTCGCGGCCGAGATCGGCGGCGGCGCGATGGCGGCGCATTGCGATGTCGCGGACGGGCCCTCGGTTCGCCAGGCGCTGGCAGGCGTCACGGACGCCTTTGGAAAGCTCGACATCGCCGTGAACAATGCCGGTTGGAGCTTCACGAACCGGCCGCTTATGGAGGTGAGCGAGGAGGACTTCGACCGCGTCTTCGCGATCAACATGAAGTCGATCTACCATGTCACCCATGCGTTGGTACCGCATTGGCGTGAGGTGGGCGGGGGCGTGATGCTGAACATCGGCTCGACGGCAGGTATCAAGCCGCGGCCTGGTCTCACCTGGTACAATGCGTCCAAGGCGGCGGTGAACTTGGTCAGTCGCAGCCTGGCGGCGGAGCTCGCGCCCGATGGGGTGCGCGTCAACTGCATCGCGCCCGTGATCGGGGCCACGGCGATGCTGGAGACCTTCATGGGGCTGCCGGACACACCGGAGAACCGGGAGAAGTTCACGAGCACGATCCCCCTTGGTCGCATGTCCGAGCCCGAGGACATTGCGCATGCGGCGGTTTATCTCTGCTCCGACGAGGCATCGTTCGTGACCGGCGTGGTCCTGGAGATCGACGGCGGGCGCACGATCTGAATGCCTGGGCCGCAGCATTGCAGCGTTCAGTCGGCCATCCATTGAGCGGTGTGGATGCGGTGGCGTCTTTGACACGGCTTTCCGCGAAACGGTGTGCCACGACACGGCGTTCCACGACACGGGGCTCCGCGCCCTCCCGCGTCATGTTACTGCGCCAGGGATTAACATTCGCCGAACGCTGGTCGATGCCTGCGCGCAACGGGTCGAGCGGGCGCGCTACTGTGGTGAGCAGCAGGCAGGTGCGATCCCAGCTCAAGCGTTGATGACAGGCGGGTGGGATACGGTTCTGCGACGGCGGAGGGCGGAAGACTTCGCGAGGATCAGCCGACGCTGGTGAGGCGCTGGTAGTCGCCTACGATCGCCGTCAATTCGACGTCGGTGGCCACATCGGCCAGGTCTTCGAAGCCGTTCGGGGCGCGTTCCTCCACGAGGTCGATCACCCGTTCGGGGCCTCCCACGCGGTTGGCACGCACGATCTCGGCCGTGGCGGGACGGCGGTCGGCTTCGTAGCGGATGAGGCCCGGAACGCCGTCGGTGCGGAGGGCGGCGGCGAGGGAGACGGCATCGAGAACGGCTTGGCTCGCGCCGTTGGAGCCGACCGGATACATCGGGTGTGCCGCGTCGCCGAGGAGCGTTGCGCGCCCACCGGGGCTTGCCCAGCGCGCCAGGGGTTCACGATCGCACATGGGGTAGACGTGGATCTCAGGCGCGCCGCGGATCAGGGCTTCGAGGTCGAGATCGGGCAGGACGAGGCCATCGGCCTCCGCCAGCGCTTCTTCTGCCGGAGCGGCGGCTTGCCAATCCTGCGCCACGGGCAGCGGATCGCCTGGTACGCCCTTCGCGGCGCAGACGACCCAGTTCGTGAGCGCTTCGTCGGGCCGCGACGGGTCGTGATGGATGGGGTAGAGTACGAGCTTCGCGCGCATGCCGCCGGCAATGACCATTGAGGCGCCGGTCATGAAACGGGGCATCCAGGTCGCCCCACGCCACATGAGGACACCGTTCCAGCGGGGCGGACCCTCGGCACCGTGGAGGATGTCGCGGAGGGTCGAGTGGATGCCGTCGCAGCCGACCAGAACATCGCCCTCGACGCGGCGCGGGCCATCCGAGGTCTCAAAGGTCGCGACGACACCGTTTGGGCTCTCCTCGAAGCCGGTAAGACGGTGACCTGTCACGAGCGCCGCATCGCCGAGGCGGGCCCGGACGCCCTCGGCCATAAGCCCCTGCAGCATGCCGCGATGGATCGAGAACTGTGGCGCATCGAGACCGGCCGCAACGCCGCGCGCCTGGCGCAGGATCTCTTGCCCGCGGGCGGTGCGGTAGAGGAGCTCCGCGGTGCGGATGCCGGTCCGGTCGAGCGCCTCCATTAGCCCCCAATCCGACAAGTGGCGCACCGCGTGAGGCAAGATGTTGATACCGACACCAAGCTCACGAACTTTGGGCGAACGCTCGTAGATCACAGGCTGCATGCCCGCCTCAGCCAAAGAGAGCGCGAGCGCCAGGCCCCCGATCCCACCGCCTGCAATGATCACGCGCATGCTGGCACTCCGTATCGCTCTTTCGCCGCGAGCTTAGCCTCGCATGCGGCCTAGCCACAAACGGTCCGTCAATGAGGGCGGGTGATGGTGGCGAGGGAGAGACTTGAACTCTCGACCTCACGATTATGAGTCGTGCGCTCTAACCAGCTGAGCTACCTCGCCATCTGGCGCGCGATGTACGGTCTGGTGCGGGGCGCGTCAAGCGACGCCGACAGTTGAGAGGCAGGCGCTACTCGGCAACGGCGTCGATCACGAGGGGCGCGGCCAGGGGTGCATCGGCCAGCTTGCCTCCCAGTGTGCCAAGATCTTCGCCACCGCTCATAAGCGCGATCTCCCCTGTCGTCTTGCCCTCGCCCGGCACCAGGCTCGCAACAAGGCCATCGGCGATTGCGACGATGTCGACATCGTCGAGCTTCGTCCAAATCGTGAGCACCAGGGACGGTCCGCCGAGCGAGAGATAGATCTGCCGCGTCCGCTCGATCCCGGGCACGATTTCGACCTCGCCCTCATCGGTCAGTCGCGCCACCGCCGCAGGCTTTCGGTAGTCGATCAACGTGGCGGGGCGCTTGGCCAGCGTGGTCTCCTCCATCGCCGTGACTTCGACCCCGGCGCGCGCGGTCTCGGGCTTCTCGAATGTCTCCCGAAACTCCGCGATGGCCTGGGCCGCCAGTTCCGCGTCGAAGACGGTGATCGTGATGTCCGCCGATTGAAACTCCGCATAGGCCGAGCCTTCGCTGAGATAGGGCTCCGCCCCTTCAGGCAGCGAGACGGAGAGGAGGGTCGCGAGGGCGAAGGCGAGCATCGGCATCTCCATCATCCGTCGGTCAGTCGGGTACGACGCGCTCGATCATCTCGAGCCAATTCTCCCGGGCAATGCGGGCGATGAGCGCCTCGCCATAGCCGGCCGCTCGCATCGCCGACACAAGCGCTTGCAGGCCGGTCACATCGCCGATGGCTTTCGGCAGCAGGCAGCCGTCGAAGTCGGAGCCGAGTGCGACGCCCCGCTCGCCCAAGCGTTCGAGCATATGGTCGAGATGGCGGAGGAGAACGTCGAGATCGGTGTTTGGATCGTGGCGGCAGTCGGGGCGAAGGAACGCGACATGGAAGTTGAGGCCGACGAGCCCGCCACGCTCAGCCACTGCATCAAGCTGGCAGTCCGTGAGGTTTCGTGCGCTCGGGCAGACGGCATGGGCGTTCGAATGGCTGACGACGAGGGGCTGATCGGTTGCTGCCGCGACGTCCCAGAACCCCTTCTCCGTCAGATGCGCGCAATCGATCATGATCCCCATGACCTCGGATGCGGCGACAAGGGCGCGACCCGCATCCGTCAGACCCTCGCCGGGTTCGAGCTCAGGTTGCGGCACCATCGGCGCGCCGTGACCGAAGGCGTTGGTGCGCGACCAGACCGGGCCGAGCGAGCGGACACCGGCTGCGTGCAGGACATCGAGTGCGGCGAGGTCCGTATCGATGCACTCCGCTCCCTCGATATGCGGCAGGGCGGCGATGCGGCCCTCGGCCATCGCAGCTCGCGCTTCCCGACCCGTGGAGACGATCGCAACGTCCTGCGGCAGCGCCCTCGCGAGCTGTTGGAGCCGGGCGAGCATGGCCGTGGTGAAGGCGAGGGCCGTGGGCTGTGGCACGACGTCGGCGCGGCCGGTCATATCGGTGATGCTGTCATCCGGCGCTTTCTTGGGCTTTGAGCCCCGCGGTGCGCCTGCGGCGGCGACGGCCCTTGGCGACGGGGTGAAGAGCGCGAAGAGGCCGCCGGCGAAACCGCCCAAACGGGCGCGGGGAAGGTCGATGGCGAGGCGCGGTCCCTTGCCCGAGATGTTGCTGCCCGGCGTGACCCCGGCGGCGAAGTTCAGCGGCTCCCCTGCGCGGGCCGCAAGCTCGAGCCTCAGGACCGTGTCGTTATGGCCATCGAAGACCGGCACAACCGGCTCAGGCATCGGCTGAGTGGCCCCAGCGTCCTCGTCTCTCGGCCCTGCCATACTGTCCCCGCTCGTCACCGGGCGCGATGCTGCGCCGCCCCTTCGCATCCTGTCAACGCAGGCCTCACAGCCCAGCAACCGCTGAGTTAAGCGCGCATTAAGCGTGTTCGTTCAGGATTGTGAAAGGTGTTCAGTTTGCGTGGGTGGCGGGGTCATGATTGGTTTTCGAACGGCATTTCTTCTCGGCCTTAGCCTCGCTGCAGCCAGCCTCTCCTCTCTCGCACCCACCCCGCTTCAGGCAGGCGCCTGGACGCAACGCAAAGGCGAAGGTGTGGTGATCATCTCGGTCGGACGGCAAGGCAGTCCCGTCTCGATGCTGACGCTCGCTGCCGAAGAGGGCGAGAAGGCCAGCGCTCAGGGCTATATCGAGTACGGGCTGAGCGATCGAACCACGATCGGCGGCGCGATTTTCAGCGATGTGAGCCCCTCGAGCGGCGAGGGCAGCGCGAATGTGAGCGGCTTCGTGCGCCGCCGGTTCTGGCAAGGCGAGAGCAGCGTCGCCTCGGTGCAGATCGGCGGGGCCTATCCGATCGAGAGCCTGATCGGGACGGAGTTCGGCGAGAGCAGACCCGACTCGACACCGGAGATCCGCGCCTCGGTGCTTGGCGGGACGAGCTGGTGGGGCGACTGGGGCAACGCATTTGCATCGGGCACTCTCGGCTTTGCCTGGCGGAGCGAAGGCGCGGCCGATGAGATCCGGGGGGAAATCACCGGCGGCTACGCGCCGAGCCGTTGCTGTCTGGGGATCCTGAGCCTTTACGGCACGGCGCCGCTCGATGGGGAGGACGGGAGCTTTAAGGTCGCGCCCTCCTTCGCCTACCACTTCTACCCACCGACGCCGGCCAATGGTCTCAAATCCGAGGAACGCCCCAAGCCACTCACGGTGCAGGCGGGGTTCAGCTACGACTTTCTCGACACGGATGAGGGGTTCGGCGTGACGATCTCGATCTGGAAGAAGTTCTAACCGCGACTTGCCAGCGTCGGGTTAGAGCGCCTTTCGATCTAACGTGTTCACCAGGACAACGTCATTGCCGGGCTTGACCCGGCAATCCAGCGCTCAGGGCTGTGGATGCTCGGGTCAAACCCGAGCATGACGTTATCACGTTAGGTAAGAACGTGCTCTAGGGCGAGGCTTGGTCCGCAAGGCGAGATCCGCAAGGCGAGTTCGGCCGGGATCGGCTCAGCTTGAGGCGCCCGGCAGGCGGCGGAGCTGGACACCGTTGATGCGCCAGACGCCGTCGACTTCCTGCATCAGATAATCGGCCTCCCAGAGGGTCCCGTCACCGTCCTCGAACAGCACGGTCTGCGTCGGGCCGCGTGGGCCGACGACGATCTCGCCCATCTCCCAACGACGGGGCCGCCAGATCATCGGATAGCCGCGCTCGACCATCTGGCCGAAGTTCGACGGGCTGCCGAACCGTTCTTGGATCACAGGAGAGGCGTGGGAAAAGGCGGTACCCAGATCGCTTCGCTGAAACGCGTCGATCTGATCGGCGATCACTGCCTCAATCGCAGTGCTTTCATCAGCACGGCCAGGCAGCGTGGCAAAGAGCACGATCGCGAGGACAGCCAGCACGGCGGCAATGGTGAGGCGCATGATCCGATCTCCTTCCTGCGGTTAACAGGATGCGTCGGTCGGGGCGCGCGTCAACGACAGGGTGTCGCAGTGTTCACGAAATCAGCGTTCGGTGAATTTGAACTCGATGCGGCGGTTGCGAGCGAAAACCTGCGGGTCGTCGCTTTGCACGAGAGGCTGGAACTCACCGAAGCCGGTCGCGGCCAGCCTATCCGGCGGCACGCCCTCTTCTTCCACCAAGAACTTGACGACCGACAGCGCGCGCGCCTGGCTCAGTTCCCAGTTGTCGGCGAAGCGGGCGGGCCCGCGGATGGGGGTGGCATCGGTATGCCCATCAACGCGGAGGATCCAGTTGATCTCGCTTTCGGTCTCCGTGCCAATCTGGCGGAGCACATCTCCCAATTTGCGAAGCTCCGTCTGACCTTCGACGCCGAGTTCGGCAGAGCCCGCGGCGAAGAGTACCTCGGACTGGAAGACGAATCGGTCGCCGACGATCGAGATATCGTCACGACCGCCGAGCACTTCGCTCATCCGTTGGAAAAACTCCGAACGAAAACGGGCAAGCTCGGAAACCTTGCGAGCGAGCGCTGCATTGAGGCGCTGCCCAAGTTCCGTGATCTGCACTTTCTGAGCGGAATCGCGCGCTTCGAAGTCTTCGAGGAGCGCCTGGAGTGCCCGCAGTTGGTCATTGAGCGCGGTGACGTTCTGATTGAGGAGAGCCCGAGCCCGCGCTTCCTCTGCCGCCTCCTGCCGGGCGGCTGCGAGATCCCGCTCCAACGCCTCCCGCACGGCCTCAGTTGCTGCCCGAGCTTCGGCCGCTGCTTCGGCATCGTCGGCAAGCCGGGCGCGCGCGTCTTCGGCGGCAGCAAGACGGTCGAGGGTCGCCTCGGCCTCGCGACGGGCCTCCTCCAAATCCAGGGTCAGCGCTTCGAGGGCGGTGTCGGCCTCGGCGAGGCGGCGCCGCACCGCTTCGGCCGCGGCGAGTTCAAGCGCGCGGGCCTCTTCAGCCTGGGTGAGGGCTGTGGCCGTGTCGTTCAGCTCGCGAAGCGCCCTTGCCCGCTCGGCCTCCGCCGCTTCGAGCGATGCCTCGATCTCGGAAAGCTCAGCCGCCCGCGCAGCCCTTGCGGCTTCGAGCCGCGCCACTTCGGCCGCCTGCGCCTCGCTACCCTGTTCGAGTGCCGCGATCCGGGCGGCCTGGGCGTCGCGCTCGGCGACGAGAGTCGCGATCCGCTCGGCGGCTTGGGCGGCGACGGCGTTCAACGCTGTGATCCGTGCCTCGAGGGCTGCGTTCTGCGCGGCCTGCTCGGCCCGGGCAGCGTCGAGGCCTTCGATGCGCTCGCCCGCTTCGGCCCCGGCTGCTTCGAGGGCTGCGACCTGGCCCGCCAGCGCATCGCGCTCCGTGCGGAGCGCTGTGACCTCGGCCTCGGTCTGGTTCAGCTCCGCAGTGAGCGTGGCGATGCGGGCCTCAAGTGTCTCAATCTCCGCGGCGCGCGCCTGGCCCTGGTCCCGAAGGCCTGCCGCCTCGGTCTCAAGCGCTGCGAGGAGGGCGAGCGCGCGGGCCCGTTCCGCATCGATGCCGGCCAGTCGCTCCTCGGCGGCCGTCTGCTCGGTACGAAGGTCATCGACGAGCGCCTGGAGCGCATCGCGGGCGGCCGCGGCGCGCCGGGCAGCTTCCGCTTCCGCATCCGCTTCGGCACGCGTCTCGGCGAGGCGCGCGGCGAGAGCGGCTTCCGCCGCCGCCGCATCATCAACCGCCTCGGTCAATTCCACGACCTGCGCCTCGGCGGCCGCTTGCGCCGCACGCGTGGCTTCGAGCGCCGCCGCGATCCGTTCGAGCTCGCTCCGCTCCTCAGCGAGCGTCGCCCGAACGCTCCCTAGCTCGGTCTCGACCGTCGAACGCGCGTCTTGCTCGAGCGCCAGAGCATCCGAGAGATCGCGCAGCTGACCGGCAAGCCGCCCGATCTCGCTCTCCTGTGCGGTGATCGTGGCCTCTCTCTCCTCGATCGCTTCTTCCTGCTCCTCGATCACCGTACTTTGGCCGGTCACCGTTTCGGACAGCGTGAACTGCACAATCATGAAGATCGAGAGCACGAACATCAGGATCAGAAGGAGCGCCGTCATGGCGTCCACGAAGCCGGGCCAGATATTGGCCTCGAACCGTGCTCCGCTGCGTCTTACCAGCGCCATCGGCGCCCCCCGTCAGCCCTGTGCCCGTCAGACCTGTGCCCGTCAGACCTGTGCCCGTCAGACCTGTGCCCGTCAGCCCTGTACCCGTCGGCCTCTATCCCGTCGGCCCTGCCGCTCAGTTCTGGCCACCGCCCGTGCGCTCGTCGATCAGTGCGGTGAGCACGCGAAGCTCGCTCCGCAGAGCGGCGACAGCATCGTGGCGCCCTTGGGTCACATCATCGGCGATCGCCCGAAGCTGCGCATCGATCGAGCGCAGATGCCCCTTCATCTCGCCATCCTGCGCACGGCCGCGCTGATCCATGACCCGGTCGAGCAGTTGCACCATGGCCTGTTGACCGCTGGCAACGCTGGATTGCGACGAGTCGATCCTCTTCAGCACGTTGAGCGAGGCGTGATCGCGACCCTTCTGGTTCTCCCGCGCCTCGCGCAGCTCGCTGACCATCTGCATGACGGCCGAGCGTTCGTGCTCGATCTGGACGGCCATCTCGGCCACGACATCGGCTGCGCGCGCAAGCCGGTTCTCCGCCTCGATCCGGGCAACCTCGGCCTTCGTCGCGAATTCCGTGGTCCTCTCCAGCCCCTCATCGACACGCTCCAGCAGCGCCACGAGCGCGCTGTCCGGGCCCTCGCCCTCGTTCACGAGACCGAGCCGCGTGAAGCTCGCCAGCCATTCCTCAAGCTCACGGAAAAAACGGTTCTGCCCGTGGCCCGCAAAGAGGTCGAGGAGCCCGACGGTCAGCGACCCCGCCAAACCAAGAAGCGAGGACGCGAAAGCCGTGCCCATCCCGCCGAGCTGTTTCTCGAGCCCGACCATGAGGGCGGCAAAATTGAACGGCTCCCCCTCCTTCGGCGCGAGCGTCCCGATGGTCTCGACCACCGCCGGCACGGTCTGCGAGAGCCCCCAGAACGTGCCGAGCAGCCCGATGAAGATCAGCAGCATCGCGATGTACCGCGTGAGATCCCGCGCCTCGTCGAGCCGGGTCGACACGCTGTCGAGGATCGTGCGGGTCGAGCTTGCGGCGAGGCGGTTCTTCATCCGCTTCTCGCGCATCATGGGCGCCATGGCTGCGAGGAGCCGCGGCGGCCGATTGCCCGCGGCAAGGTTCTCGTCGATGCCCTTAAGCCAGTTGACGGCTGCGGAAAGCTGCCCGATCTGCCAGAACGTCGCGATCACGCCAACGACGAAGACCCCGCCGATCACGGCATTCAGGTATGGGTTGGCCGAGAACACGGTAGCGATCTGCTGCGCCAGCAACCCGCCCGCCGCCCCGAGCAGAAGCAACACGATCACCATCGCCGGGACCTGACGCACCGGCGGCGAGAATTCCGGCCGGAATTCCCGGCGTTCCGCTATCAGGCTCATGCTGATGGCTGTACCCTCTGGCCTCTAGCGACAAGTCTAGTCGCTGTGCCGATTTATGCCAGCGCGCGCTGCGCCTGGTAGGAGGCAATGTGACCATCCTGCACGCGACAAGGCCCTGAAAACGTGCCCTCAGCGCCCGCTGCCGTCGATCATCGCAGCGAAGGCATCGAAGATGTCCGGGTTGGCAGCGACAATCCGGCCGGTCGCCATCGGCTCGCCATCGCCAATCCCTGAGACGAGACCGCCCGCCTCACGCAGGACCGCAAGCCCTGCCGCCATGTCCCACTCGGAAATCTCGCGCTCCCAGTAACCGTCGTAGCGACCGGCCGCGACATAGGCGAGATCGAGTGACGCACAGCCAAACCGCCGTACCCCGGCCGTACGCGGCAGGAGTTGCTTAAGATCCCTGATCGTCTCGGGCAGTGTCGTCTTCGCCCCGAATGGCAGCCCCGTTGCGAAGATCGCAGCGCCCAAATCGCGCCTAGCCGAAACCCGGATCCGCCGGTCGTTGAGCCAGGCCCCCGCGCCTTCTTCGGCCACGAAGATCTCGTCCTTCACCGGATCGAAGATCACGCCGGCGACCATCTTGCCCCGATGCTCGAGCCCGATGGAGACCGCCCAATGGGGCAGCCCGTGCAGGAAGTTCGTGGTCCCGTCGAGCGGGTCGACGATCCAGCGCCTGGTCGGATCCTTGCCGGCGACCGGCTCGCTCTCCTCACCGACCCAGCCATAGTTCGGCCGCGCCTCCATCAGCATCGCGCGGATCGTGTCCTCGGACTTGCGGTCGGCGGCGGTGACGAAATCGCCCGCGCCCTTGATCGAGACCGTCAGCGCCTCGGCCTCGCCGAAATCGCGCACGAGCCCGCGGCCCGCCTTGCGCGCAGCGCGGATCATGACGTTGAGATTGGGCGACATGCTGGCCATGGGTTCTCCCCGGGATCGTCACGCCGCCGGGCCGCGATCACCTTAGGGCCGGTGTCGCCGGCGCGCGAAGGATCGTGAGGGTCGGGCGCTTAGTTCGCGCGCTCGACATATTCGAAGGTTTCGGTGTTGACGACGATCTTCTCGTCCTGGCCCACGAAGGGCGGCACCATCACGCGCACCCCGTTGTCGAGGACCGCCGGCTTGTAGCTGTTGGCCGCGGTCTGTCCCTTCACCACGGGCTCGGTCTCCGAGATCGCGCAGATGACCTTCTCGGGCAGGCTCGCCGACAGGGCCTCGGCCTCGTAATACTCGATCGTCACCGTCATGCCGTCCTGCAGGAAGGGGCGCCGGTCGCCCAGGATATCCGCCGGCAGCTCGATCTGCTCGAAGCTCTCGCTGTCCATGAAGACGAGCATCCCGTCGTTTTCATAGAGAAACTGCTGATCCTTCTGCTCGAGGCGCACGCGCTCGACCTTGTCGGCGGAGCGGAAGCGTTCGTTGAGCTTCGAGCCGTTGCGCAAGTTCTTGAGCTCGACCTGAGCGAAGGCGCCGCCCTTGCCGGGCTTCACATGCTCGGTCTTGA
>JBCDFC010000130.1:0-13166 GCA_039178805.1 Pseudomonadota bacterium
AACGAACGTGCTCTCGAACAACGACGGCACCGCCACGATCACCGGCAGCTTCGGCACCGACACCTTGATCGGGGTCGAGCGCATCGCTTTCGATGATGGTCTCTTGTTCCTCGACAGCGGCAGCGGTGCGCTTGACTTCACCTTCAGGCTCTACCAGGCCGCCCTCGGACGGCGCGCCGAAGCTGAGGGCCTCGCCTTCTGGGTCTCGGCCCGGGAACGCGGCCTCACAGAACGGCAATTGGCGGAGGAGTTCGCATCGAGCTTCGAGTTCCAGCAACTCCTCGGTGACGGGGCCGATGACGCCGCCTTCATCGAGGCACTCTATCTCAACACCCTAGGCCGGCCATCCGATCAGCCGGGCTTCGACTTCTGGTTCGACCTGCTCTCGAACGACCTGATCGACGAAGTCGACATGCTCCTCTCCTTCTCCGACAGCGTCGAGAACATCGCCCGCACCGCGGCCGACACAGAAAACGGCGTGTTCTTCGCCGAACCCGAGATCCTTTAGATCAACCTGCAGCGACGCTTTCATACCGTGTCCCCGCCACACGTCGCCCTCGCGATCTCCGACAACGCCCGCTAACGTCGCCGCGTTGGGGCGCGGTGGGCGACCAAAATAGGAGCAGCGATCGCGATGCAGGCCGATGCCGGGCGGATGCCGCGCCGCTACCACTTCATCTCCGGCCTACCGCGCTCCGGCTCCACCCTGACGGCCGGGATCCTTCGGCAAAACCCACGCTTCCATGCCGGCATGTCGAGCCCTATCGCGGGCCTTTTCGAGGGTATGATCAGCCAGGTTTCAGCCGGCACCGAACTCGCCTCCACCGTCACGCAAGAGCAGCGCCGGCGCCTCCTCCGCGGGCTCTTCGACAGCTATTACGCGGATTACCCCGAGGAGATAATCTTCGACACCAACCGTGCATGGACCGCGAAGCTACCGGCACTCATGCAGGTCTTCCCCGACGCGAAGGTCATCTGCCTCGTGCGCGATGTCAGCTGGATCATGGACTCGATGGAGCGCCAGTTTCGCAAGGACCCCTTCGAACACACCAGGCTCTTTCACAGCCCTGGCGAGCGCGCCACAGTCTACACCCGCACCGAGGCGATGGCAGCGGCCAACCGTCTGATCGGTTACCCGTGGCATGCCCTGCGCGAGGCTTGCTACAGCGACTATGCCGACCGGATCGTGATCGTCGACTACGACCTAATCACCCATCGTCCGGCCGAGGTGTTCAAGCTGATCTATGATTTCCTGGGCGAGCCCGCATATCCCCACGACTTCGGCAATGTGGAATACGATGCGCCGGAATTCGATACGCATCTCGGCCTAGACGGGCTCCACCGCGTGCAAGGCGCCGTGGAGCCTCGCCCAAGGGCAACGGTGCTACCGCCTGATCTTTTCGAGAAGTATGCGAAGCTTGCCTTCTGGCGCGATCTGCCCAACAGCCGCGCCAACCGCATCGTCATCCAACAGACCGTGGACCAAGACGCGCAAAGCATGCCGGGGCCACCCACGACGATCGAGGCGGAGTAAAGGGATCGGCGGAAGGCGACAAGCACGCAATCGGGACCCGTCGCCGACAACATCCGCACCTTTCGTCGCAGTGCGCATTCGCGATCTGCCATTCGCAGTGGCACTAGCGTTCTCTCACAGTTCAGACAGCAGCGGCAGGGCTTCGGTGGATCGTTCAGAAGCGAAAGAGCGTCGAAAAAGGCGGGCCAGGATGGCCTTGGCCGTGGCGGCATCGATTGTCGTGCCAATGATGGCGGCTACGTTCCTCGCTCATCTGCTGCTCGGCTGAGAGGGTCGGCGAATGCGTCACTTTTTGACCCGCGAACTGGTGGCCCATCGCAAACGAGCACAGCGTGCCCTCAACCGCGGCTGCAACCCCGAGAGTTCGAGGGCGATCGTCGAGCGTATCGATGCAGAGCTCGAGCATCGGCGCACCCGCCGAATGGACCGGTTGCACGATAATGCACCCCCGCTTCCAGGCCTTCTGCCCGATGAGGCGTTGCTTACTGAAGCCACCTCGCCCGCAGGCCCGGACCCGACTTGTGAGACCGCGACACGCGCGGCCTGGCGACGGCTCGTGGACGAGCGACTGCCCGCGATCGCGCAAGAGCGCGGTTTCCCGGTCCGCTTCAACCACTGCTTCGCGCGAATCCTTTTGGACTGCACCCTAGGACGACCGTGGCGGGACTGCGTGGCACCACCCGCCTGGCGCAACATGCCGATCTATACCCTTGAGCAGGCCATCGCGCTTGGCGAAGCAGTGCTATCCGGCGAGGCCGATCTGACGGCGCTAAACCGACGCTCCCTCGCGCTTCGCGGCAAACTGCGGGAAGATTGACGGTCTCGGGAGCGCCTTCTGATCTAACGTGGTCATGGCAGTTGAGCCATTGCCAGTCTTGAACCGGTGCTCCAGATCTCTCGAACATACTGAAATATTGTACTTTTTGGACTCTCGAGATCAAATCCGCGGATGACATGAACGGGTTCGTTCCGTCCGGGCCGGACGGCTAGTGACACCACCACGGCGAGGGCTCATCGCTTGGCGCGTTCCCGCATGACCTCGACTGCCCCCAACAGATCGTCAGTGGAGAGCGCCGCCACCGGATCGGCGACACCGCTCTGCACTCTGCGTCGGAGCGCGGCGCGCGCGGCGAGATCGACCACTCCCTCGATCTCAGCGCCGCTTAGGCCGTCAAGTGTGCCGGCGACGGCCTCGAGATCGAGGTCAGGCGACGTCTTCCGCCCAAGCAGCTTCATGCGCAGGATCTGGTGACGGTCGGCCTGCGACGGCCTCCCCACCGCGATCACGCGATCGAAACGGCCTGGCCGCAGCAAGGCAGGATCGATCGCTTCAACGCGGTTCGTCGCGGCAAGAAGGAAGATGCCTCGGCTGCTCTCGATGCCATCGATCTCGACCAAAAGCTGAGCGACGAGGCGCTGGAGCGCGGGCTCACCGGTGCCTCGCGCCGGAGCGATGGCATCCAACTCATCGAAGAAGAGCACCACCGGCGCCGCCTGACGCGCGCGATCGAAGATATCGGCAAGCGCCCGCTCCGCATCGCCGAGATACCGCGACAGCACCTGCGGACCGCGGGCGACGAGAAACGGGGCGTCAATCTCTCCTGCGAGCGCGCGGGCGAGCAGCGTTTTGCCCGTGCCCGGCGGACCCGAGAGGAGCACGCCCCGACCGATCTCCACGCCGAGATCGCGTGCCGCCGCCGCATGGGCGCGAGGCCAGATGAAAGACTCGATCAAAGCGTCGCGCGCCTCCGCAAGCCCGCCGACATCGGAGAAACGGACGGCAGGACGCGTCGTGACGAGGTCGCGCAGAACACTCGGCCCGACTTCTCGAAAAGCGCCGAGAAGATCGCCCTCCCGCACTTCCGGCGCATCCTGGCCGTCGGTATCGGCACGGATCGCAGCAGCAAGGCAAGCCTCCCGCGCAAGGGCCGCCAGATCCGCACCCGTGTAACCCTCGGCCCGCGCGGCCGTCGCGCGTAGATCGACATCCGGGCCAAGCGGCGTGCGCGCGAGATGGAGGGCGAGGATACCTGCTCGCGCCTCAGCATCCGGGGCATCGAAGCGGATCTCGCGGTCAAACCGGCCCGGCCGGCGCAGCGCCATATCGAGCGCATCCGGCATGTTGGTGGCCCCGATCACGACGACATCGCCCCGCGTGCCGAGCCCGTCGAGCAGGGTCAGCAGCTGGGCTACGAGCCGTCGCTCGAGCTGACGATCCTCGGAAATCGCGGCACGGCGCGGCGCGAGCGCGTCGATCTCATCGATAAAGACGATCGCCGGTGCCTTGCGCGCCGCATCCTCGAACACGCGACGAAGGCGCGCTTCGCTCTCCCCATAGTGCTTGGTGACGATCTCGGGCGCGTCGACGGAGAGGAATGTGGCGCCGCATTCATCGGCAAGACAACGTGCGAGCAGCGTCTTTCCCGTGCCGGGCGGACCGGTGAAGAGCACGCCGCGCGGGGGCGAGAGACCGAGCGCGCTGAAGAGATCGGGCCGGCGGAGGGGAAGCTCCACCATCTCGCGCACCCGGCGGATCTGATCGGGAAGGCCTGCGATCCCTCGATAGCCGACACCGCCCACGCCAGCAGAGACAGTAACGTCGGAGTTAGCGGCGATACGCGCCGGGCTTTGAGGCTCTAGCCCCGAGACCCGCAGGCTGTGCGACGGATGTCCCGGTGCGCGCAGCGTCTCTCCAAGCGTCACGTGCCGGTCGAGGAGCATCTCGGCAAGCGCACCGGCTGAGAGCGGCAAGGTGCTGTCGCCGCCGGCCACTTCCAGGCGAACCAGATGCGCGTCAGGCGGGATCCCGGCAGGCTCAACCGTCACCGGCGCGCCGAGCGCGACCCCGAGACTGAGCCGCGCGGTATCGTCGAGGCCGATCTCTCGAGATCCGGAGACCCCGCGCACGACCCTCAGACAAAGCTGCGGCACCGTTGCCTGCGGTTGGGACGCGCTGTCGGTCGACGACGCGCTCACCTGGATCGGATCGCCGGCCTTCAGTCCGAGCGCCGCCATCGTGCCCGACGGCACCCGAACGATGCCGGCATCAACCCCGACCGCCCCAAGTGGGCCGGCCGGCATCGTCGCCTGCCTCCCGCTCTCCGCTTCGAGCCCGGTATGAGGCCCGGCATCGGACCCGGTATCGGACCCAGTTTCGGGCAGCGTCATGGAGTGGGGGCCTGCACCATTCGGTCAAGCGGCAGTGTCACTTCGAGGAGACCGTTCACGAGCGTCCAGCTCAGTTCATCGGCGCGCACATCGGCGGGAAGCGGCAGGCGCAGCCCATAGCGCCGCGCACCGGCGGCGGTTAGGCGCAGCTCACCGCCCTCAACCATCACAGTGCTGTCGACAGCGCGCGCGCCAGGAACAGAAGCGGTGACGATCAACGCATCGCCATCCTCCAGCACCTCGTGCCTCGGCGGGAGCTCGGCATCCCGAGCAGTTGCCGGCGAGGCCGCGGTGCCCGAAGGCGCCGATGCAGTCTCGGCTTTGCCAGGGGGCTTTGGCCGTTGGCGCCACTCCCGCGCGACCGAGCCAGGCGCCTCGGCCATGCCACGGGCGGCGAGGGCGTCCTCCACACTGCCAACGCGAAGGCGAAACTCCGTCTGAGCGCGGACCGGGCCGCGCGCCGTGTCGATCGTAACAGCACTCCGCGCCTCACGATCGACGGCCCCCGCACGCTCCACCACATCCTTAAGCACATTGCCGAAAGGGGTAAGCAGGTCGAGCAGAGAGAGGTCGAGATCGCCCTCTCCAAATTTACTATTGTGACTGGTCATAAGTGTCCTCCGGCAACTTGCAGCCGCAGGGTCGCGCTGAATAGTGAACGAAGAATGAAGCGGTCGGTCGAAAGCGACGGATCACGTCATGCCCATGCGACGCTTGACTGATCCGGGCGCCAGCCATACCCAAATGGCAGGTGCGGGCGTAGTTCAGTGGTAGAACGTCAGCTTCCCAAGCTGAATGTCGTCGGTTCGATCCCGATCGCCCGCTCCACCTCTCTCATCGTGCGACCAGTTCCTCGGACAGCATCTCTCGGATCGCAGCCGTATCGGCGTCCTGAGTGATGAACGCCTCCCCTATCGCTCGCGCCAGGATGAAGGTAAGGCGCCCCTGTTTGACCTTCTTGTCCTGCCCCATCAGCGTCATCAGGCCATCGGCATCCGGCAAGTCGCCTTCGATATCGCCAAGCCGCGTGGGCAGCCCCATGGCACCCAGATGTGCGGCGACGCGGCCCGGCAGCTCTTGCGCGCAGAGCCCGAGGCGGGCGGAAGCCTGAAAGGCAAGCACCGTGCCGATGGCCACGCCCTCACCATGCAGGAGGCGGGCGGAATAGCCGGTCGCAGCCTCCAACGCGTGGCCGAATGTGTGGCCGAGGTTGAGCAGCGCGCGCTCACCGCGCTCCGTCTCGTCACGCTCCACGATAGCGGCCTTCATGGCGCAGGAATGCCGCACAGCTTCGAGCCGCAGGGCAGCATCCCCAGCGGCGAGGCGTGGCCCATGCGCCTCCAACCACTCGAAGAAGTCGGCATCTCCGAGAAGGCCATACTTCGCGACCTCCGCATATCCCGCACGGAACTCTCGCGGCGGTAGCGTGCGGAGCGCGCCGATATCCGCCAATACGAGACGCGGCTGATGGAAGGCACCGATGAGGTTCTTGCCCGCCATCGCATTCACGCCGGTCTTGCCGCCGACAGAGCTGTCGACTTGCGCAAGGAGGCTTGTCGGCACCTGAACGAAGCCGATGCCACGGCGCAGGACCGCCGCGGCGAAGCCCGCCAAATCGCCGATCACGCCGCCACCGAGCGCAATGACGAAATCGTCTCGTTCCACGTTCAGCGCGAGGAGCGCGTCCAGCACCTTCGCCAACTCAGTCATGGATTTCGAGGCCTCGCCAGGCGGTACGATGACCGCCTCGCTCTCGATCCCAGCATTGGCGAGTGCGGCTTGCAGGGCCTTGAGGTGGTGGGCGGCGACATGCGCGTCCGTCACGATGACGGTGTAGGGTCGAGCCAGGAGCGGGCGGATGAGCTCCCCCGCCCGGTCGATCAGCCCCTCACCCACCAGGATGTTGTAGCTGCGCGCCCCAAGGCCCACGGGAATGCGCGCAACCCCCTCGTCATCTTCGGTGCGAACACGCTCCGCCGATCCCGCCATCTCAGCCATCGACATCCCCCTCAGCGTCGTCATGCGTCAGCGTGCCTGGAACCGTCGCCAGCGCCTTGATGATCCGGGCCACCATGCTCTCATGGCTTTGCAGGGCTTGGCTTTCCACCGCGAGCGTCGCCTCGGCATAGATGGGATAGCGCTCATCCATCAGCTGCGCCAACACCGCCCGAGGATCGCCCGTGTTGAGGAGCGGACGATGGCTGCGCCCGGCTGTGCGCGCATGAAGCGTATCGAGATCGGCCTTCAGCCAGACCGAAACCGCCTCGCTCGCGATGAGGGCCCGCGTTTCCGGATCCATGAAGGCGCCGCCCCCCGTGGCGATGACGCTGGCAGGTCCTGTCAGCAGACGGGCGATGACACGACGCTCGCCTGCCCGGAACGACGCTTCGCCGTGCAGCCGGAAGATATCGGCGATGGTCATCGCGGCGGCGGCCTCGATCTCCGCATCGCTGTCGACGAAGGGGGCGCCCAGCGCTGCGGCGAGCCTGTGGCCGACCGAAGATTTGCCCGCCCCCATGAGACCGATCAGAACGATGCTCCGACGCAGGCGCCCGCTATCGTTGGCGCCTCCGCCCAGCCCTTCGCGCAGTCCTTCGCCCAGCCGGTCTCCCGTTTCGGCACCCGGCTCGTCGCCCGGTTCGCCGCCCGGTTCGCCACCTGTAGCCTGCTCGTGACCGTCCACGCCTGCCGCCATACCCGCTTCCGGTCCGCCCTGGTACCGCCCTTGTACCGCCCTGGCATCGTCCTGGCAGGGGTGCCCGATTGCCGCCCCTGCGCTTTCCGTCTAAGCCTCGGGCGCGCAGCCCGAAACAGCCCTACACCGGGTGCCGGGTCGGCGCTAGCGCCAAGCACTGTCCGCGGCAGGGCGGACAACGAGGGAGAGCATGGGCAGGCTCCTGAAATATCTGTTTCGCCTCGCGCTCCTCGGCGCGGTGATCTTGGCTGGCTACGCCCTCTTCGCCGAGTTGCCCGCACCGCGGGAGCCGGTGAGCGTGGTGATCTCGGCACCGGAGGAAGGGTGACGGCGACGAGCGCGCGCGACGGGGGCATGATCGAGGCCTTTCTCGAGGCCGCCATTGCGGAGCGCGGCGCCGCCGCCAACACGATTGCCGCCTATGCCCGCGACCTGGCTGCGTTCTCGGCGTTCTGTCGGGCCCAGGGACGCGCTCTCGACGCCTGCACTAGGGCGGATATCGAGGGACATCTGGAAGCGCTGCATGAGGCTGGCATGAGCGCCGCCACAAGGGCCCGACGGCTGTCGGCAATCCGCCGCTTCTGTCGTTTCGCCTTGGGCGAGGGCTGGCGGCCCGATGACCCGGCGGCGCGCATCACAGGTCCCTCGCGCCCGTCGGGTCTACCGAAGTCGATCAGCGAAGACGACGCGGCGGCAATGCTGGCGGAGGCGGCGCGCCGCGCGGCCGAGGCACGGCCGGGCACGGCGAAGGAGGTCGCGGCGCTTAGGGATCACACGCTTCTCGAGCTCCTCTACGCCACGGGTCTGCGCGTCAGCGAACTCGTCTCTCTGCCCGCCGAACCCGCGATCCGCGCACCCGAAAGCTTGCTCGTCTTCGGCAAGGGCGGGCGAGAGCGTCGCATCCCGCTAACCATTCCCGCTCGCGCCGCGCTCGCCCGCTGGGCAAAGCTTCGACCAAAGCCTAAGGCCGCACCATCGCCCTGGCTTTTTCCTGCGCGGAGCACAGCGGGTCATCTCAGCCGCCTGCGGGCCTGGGAAGTGGTGAAGTCCATCGCGACGGCCGCCGGTTTGGACCCGGGCCAAGTGTCCCCGCATACGCTTCGCCACGCCTTTGCCACGCATCTGCTGCAGGGCGGCGCCGATCTACGCGCGATCCAGCTTCTCCTCGGCCACGCGGATATCGCGACGACTGAAATCTACACCCACGTGCTCGACGCGCGCATGCGGGCCCTCGTGCTCGAGCATCACCCCCTCGCCCGCCCACCTGCGGACCAGGATTGAATGAATAGACGCGCTGTCTCGAGTCGAGCCAGGGCATGGTGCGAACGCCTGAAGTAAGGGCGTGGCTGATCGGCGGCGGCGGGCTCCCGCCTGGCGCCGACGTCGGCTCAGAGGAAAGCGAGCTGCTACTGCGCATCCTCGAACCACAGCCCCGCTTCAAGGATCTCTGCGCTCGCAGCGATGTTCTCGGTGCTTTCGGAGAAGTAGAAAAGCATGTCCGCCCGGGCGAGCCCGGCTTCGAACTGCGCCAACCAGTAGGCTTCGCCAGCAGGATCGGGCGCGCGCCCCAACACATTGGCATAGAGGAGCGACACGAAAGCCTCATCCGTATCGGCGCCATAGCGGGCCGCGTATTCCACACTCCCGGTGAAGGCGTCGATGACTTCGACACGGTCGAGGCCCCGACGCATCGCATCCTGCCAGAACAAGAGCCCAGCATCCGGCGCACGATCGAAAACGGCATCGTAGAGCCGGAAGAGAAAGCCAAGCTCCGCCCCCGGCAGATCGAGTGCGAGGACCCCGTCGCCCAGCAGGAGCCACTCGACCTCAGACAACGTATCCGCGCCTTCGACCGACGACACCGTCGCCTCACCGCCCGTGATGGTGATCTCTGCCACCGTGCTCCGGACTAGAAACTCGACCCTGTCGAAGCCCTCCCCACCTAGGATCACATCGTCGCCAAAGCCCGCATCGATCCAGTCGTCCCCGGAACCGCCATCCAGCGTATCTGCGCCATCGCCCGCGATCAGAACGTCGTCACCCGCCGCGCCCTGCATCGCCTCGTCCGCCTCGGTGCCGGTGATCGTGTTACCGAGCGCGTTTCCGATCAGCGTTAGCCCAGCCACCACCTCGACGAGCTCGATATCGGCAACGCTCTCGTCGAGTTCGTAGAGGATCGGGCCGTCGTCCTGAGCGCCGTAGATCGCCTGCGCAGCCAAGATGTCCGGCGCCCCAAGGCCGAGCGCGCCCGCGAAGACGGAGGTGAGCATGATCGATGCCGGATCGCTCGTATGCTCGAACCCCAGAGTATGGCCGATCTCATGCGTGGCGACTTCGATGAAGTCGAGGGGCTCGCCACCATCGAGATCTGTGATCGGATCTTCGTCATCGATAACGATCGTCCCGGCCGAGGGCTGATCGGACGCAAACTGACCGAACGCCACGAAATTGCTGCCCGGAAGATCTGCGTGGAAGACCCGGATATCGGCGACGAGGCCGCTATCTGCGCCCTCTCCACCGTCGACGACCTGCACGAAATCGACATTGGCAACGGCACTCCAAGCGGCGAAGGCCTCGCGAAGCGCGGCTTCGACATCGAAATCGAACCCCTCCGCAAAGTCCTTGGACAGCGTGCCGTCATCGCGTCCGACATCGATGCCGGCGCCTGCGATACTCCAAGTGATGGTGGCGCCCGTGCCGATCGCGCCACCCCATTTCGTACCGTGAAAGGGAACGGTCGATGCGTACCCCTCAGGCGGCGGCGCCGTCGTCGTGAAGGCCGCGCCTTGGTCGCAGTCATGGTCGAAACCGCAATGCTCGCACATATCGCTTCACCATGAAGAGGGGGGGCGGGCGCCCTACCGGCAATACCACGCCTGATAGGCCTTCGAGTTTCATTTCGAAAGCCTTCCACGAGACCCTCGCCACAGATCCGTCGCATTCGTGACGTTTTCGTGCCCGCATTGAAAGCGACCTTAACGCTGTCTCCATGGTTGGCCGTCGGTGCCAACGCTGGAGTGGAGTAGCTGCGTTTATGGAGACCGCGTGTGAGTGCCGCACTGCGCCGCATCGATAGCAGCGGGCGGGCTGCGAACAGGAACGATCCACAGGCGGCGTCGCGGGCGCGCTTCGCCCCCTATCTCGATACAGATGAACGCCTTCTTTGGACCGGCAGGCCCATGATGCGGCCTTTGCTGGAGGGTCAGGAGATCATCCTCCCAGTGGTGTCCCTCGTGCTCGCCGGTGCGATCTTCCGCGTCATCGCGCAGCACAGCCGCGACACGTTCAACATCGAGATGATGCGTGTCCTGATGATCGCGATCATGCTCGTCCTCCTCGGCCTCGCGATCTGGCTGCCGCTGCGGGCGATCCTGCGGCGTAGGCGCTCGCACTATGCGGTGACGAACAAGCGGGCGATGATCCTCGAGACTGGCATGGGCGGGAAGTTCCGCTCCTACCCGCTGACCTGGGACCGGATCGTCAATGTGCGCCTCGGCCGTCATGTGAGCGTGATCTTCGAGCTCGAACGCGGGGCGCCCTACGTGACCGAGATAGGCTTCGAACACCTGGCTGAGGGGATCGAGGTTTACCGGATGGTGCGCGCGGTCCAGGCCGGCCACGATGTCTCATCGCTCGAAGCTGGACCCGCGACAGCCGATGTCGTGGGCATGGGCGGCGATCGATAGCGCTCCCTACCAAACCAACGCAGCATTGAACGGGCTGGCGGCAGGGTTCAGAAGGGGTCAGTCCGCTTCTGCCCGGTGCCTCCGATGACCCTCTTCACCAATGCCCGCCTCGTCGATCCCGCCAGCCAGTATGACGGCCCCGGCGGTCTGCGCATCGAGGACGGTGTCATCGCCGAGGTCTTCCGCGGACAGCCAACTTCGATGCCGACAGGCTCTGGGGATGCGATCGATTGCCGCGGCAAGGTGCTGTCGCCTGGCCTGATCGACGCCCGTGTCTTCGCGGGCGAGCCGGGTGCGCGCCATCGTGAGAGCTTTCGTAGCGCAGGTGCGTCTGCCGCGGCGGGAGGCGTGACCACGATCGTCGCACAGGCCGACACCACACCGCCGCTCGACGACCCGGCCCTTCTGCAATTCGCTCTCGAGCGCGGCCGGGCGGCTGCTCCCGTCCGTGTCACGGCGATGGGCGCGCTCACCCGCGGCCTGGCCGGCCGTGAAATGACCGAGCAGCAGCTCCTGCTCGATGCCGGTGCCGTGGCACTCTCCGACGGAGATCACCCCCTCGCGGACACCGCCGTGATGCGCAACGTGATGACCTATGCGACCGGCACAGGTGCGCTCGTGGTGCATCACCCGCAGGACGCCGCCCTATCGGCCAAGGGCTGCGCTACGTCAGGCGAGTTTGCAACCCGCCTCGGCCTGCCTTCGGTCCCCGCCGTGGCGGAGCGCATCGGGCTCGAGCGCGACCTCGCCTTGGCCGAGGCGACCGGCGTTCGCTACCACGCGGACATCCTCAGCACCGCGGGCGCCCTGCCCGCCCTCGAACGGGCGAAGGCGGCTGGGCTCTCCGTCAGTGCTGGCACCACCATCCACCACCTCACGCTCAACGAGTTCGACATCGGGCCCTATCGAAGCTTCTTCAAGCTCGCCCCGCCGCTCAGATCTGAGGATGACCGGCGCGCCATTGTCGAGGCGCTCGCCAGCGGCCTGATCGATATCGTCGTCTCGGGCCACGCACCTTGGGACGAGGAGGCCAAGCGCCTGCCCTTCGAAGAGGCCGAGGCCGGAGCGGTCGGGCTCGAGACACTGCTTCCCGCGATGATGCGGCTCGTGAACGAAGAGGCGCTCACGATGCTGCGCTTTATCGAGGCGGCCTCGCTCGCACCCGCACGCCTCCTCGGCCTGCCGGGCGGCAGGCTTACCGCCGGAGCGCCCGCGGATCTGGTGCTCTTCGATCCCGGCGCGCCCTTCGTCCTGGATCGCGCGGCACTCTCCTCGAAATCCAAGAACACGCCCTATGATCGGACCAGGATGGAGGGGCGCGTCATCGGCACCTGGGTTGGCGGCCGCTGCGTCAATCCCGCCGCCGAAGCGATGGCTGCCGGCAGCGGTTAAGCCTCGGACCGTAAACGGGCGACCGAGAGTCTAGTCAGGGGAACGAGCAAGTGCTGCACGAATTGATGGCGCCCGAGCGCGCGTTACCCTGGCTCGCCGTCGCCTTCGCGGCGGGATATTTGGCAGGCTCGATCCCCTTCGGCCTCATCATCGCGCGGCTGTTTCGCCTTGGCGATCTGCGTTCCATCGGCTCAGGCAATATCGGCGCGACCAATGTGCTGCGCACGGGCAGCCGCGCAGCCGCGGCCATCACGCTGCTCCTAGACGGGCTCAAGGGCGCGCTGCCGGTCATTTTCTTCCTCGGCTGGGGCGATTTGACCGGTCAGGCCGCGGGGATCGGCGCTTTCGCGGGCCATTGCCTGCCCGTCTGGCTCAGGTTTCGCGGTGGCAAGGGGGTGGCGACCTTCTTCGGCATAGCCCTAGCACTTCACTGGCCCTCGGGGCTGGTGCTCGCCGCCGTCTGGCTCGCAGCCGCCCGTCTGACCCGGATCTCGGCCGCCGGTGCCCTGGGCGCCGCCCTCGCCGCGGGCCCAGTCTTCTGGGCCTTCGCGCGGCACGAGGCCGTGCTCGCCATGGCGTTCCTCGGCGCCCTCGTCTGGATCACCCACCGCGAAAACATCGCCCGTATTCTCTCCGGGCGCGAGAACCGTTTCTAGACACTCCCTAACGCTTAAGCCCCCCTTAACCACGA
>JBCDFC010000131.1:0-13144 GCA_039178805.1 Pseudomonadota bacterium
ACTCGGCACGCCATCGCGCTTTTCGAAGTCGATCGGATCGAGCTCCGCGACTCGCCCGCCCCAAATCGCGGTGGTGCCCCCGAAGAAGCGCAGCCTGCTTTCGCGCAGCGGATAGTAGGGCGTGCTGCCCTCGGCCAACTCCCCCTCAGCCAAATCCTGGGCCGCAGCCGAGAAGTCGCGGCCGCCGCTCTCGATCAGCAAGACGTCCGCGCCATGGCGCGCGAGCGTCCGGGCCAGCGTCACCCCGGCCGCACCGGCGCCCGCGATGCAGACATCGGCCCGCAGCTCAGGCTGTTCGCCCATGCTGTCGAGATCGAGCAGCGTCATGAACCGCTGGCCGCCTGCGCCCGCCAGTCTACGGCCGCCTTTCCTATCTCGAAGGTCGCGACCGTCGCTTCCGCATGGGTGAGATCGGTGGGGAAGTCGACCTCGGCCCATGCTTCGCCCTGAAGCCGCACCACGCCGACATGGCCGTCCTCGGCGAGCGTGCCGATGATCGAGAGATACCAGCGCTTCAGCGCTTCGGGCTCGGCCAAAGCGCGCCGCATCGCGGTGCGGAACAAAGCGCCGCCCTCACCGGTGAACCGCAGAAGACCGATGGACTCGCCGTCGATACGGCCCTCCAGCGTCTTGCCGATCGCGGTCAGCCGTTTGCCCTCGGTCCGGATCTTCATGTCGTCGGCATCGTAATGCGTCTTGGTATCGGCTGTGACGCTTACGGGGGCAGTCGCTTCCCGCAGAAGCCGTGCCAGGATCTCTGCACTGAACAGCGTGTCCCCATTCATCAGCACTGTGTCGGCGCCGAAACATGCCCGCGCCTCCCAGCAGGAGCCGATATTGTCGGCCACCGCGTGGAACGGGTTGAAGACGAAGTCGGGCGAGATTGGCAGGCGCATCCGCGCCACTGCCTCCTCGACCTGCGCGGCTTCGAACCCCGTTACGATGGCAACGCGTTCGATACCGTTGGCGGCGATGGCGCTAAGCTGCCATTCCAGAATGCTGCGCCCGCCGATCTCGACCAGGCATTTCGGCTTGGTGTCGGTCAGCGGCGAGAGGCGCTTTCCGCGCCCGGCGCTCAGAATCACAGCGTTACGGCTCATGACGGTTCCTTTGCAGCAGCGCTCATGCACCCGGCCTGAGGGCAGGTTGCCGGCGCTTGATGACTCTGGCGGTTTCGAGGGCGGATACCGTGCGCTCGAACCCCTCGGCGAGGGAGAGCTGCGGCATCCAAATGGCGGATGGCGGCTGCGCGTCGGCACAGGACGACCAGTCCTGGTGGCGAAGCTCGCGGATCTTGTCCCGCGACAGCGGACCGATCAGCTTGCGCGCCATCGGCAGGCACTCCGCCGCGACACCGAGCCAGTCGACAAGGCGGCGCGGCAGCGCGACCGGGCGCGGCGTGCGGCCCATGGTGCTCGCGAGAAGGCTCGCCATCTCGCGCCAGCTATAGCCCGAGAGCCGCTCGTCGCTGACTTCCCAAGTAGCGCCAGACGGGGCGCGTTGGGCTGCCGCGACGATGGCATCGGCCAGATCCTCAGCATGGATCAGGCAAAGGCGCGCATCCTCGGGGCCGAGGATCGGCTGCCAGGGAGCGCAGGCCATCCTGAAAAGCGCCAAGGTTGCCGCATCGCGCGGACCGTAGACCGCCGCTGGGCGCAGCACACACCAGCGTCCGCCACAGTCCGCGAGCACGGTCTCCGACCGCCGCTTGGAGGCGGCATAGGGGCTGATAGCAGGCTCGCGCGCGGCGAGCGATGAGACGAGGACGAAGGGTGCCTCCCGGGCCTCCCGCTCCCACGCATCGACGATCGCAGAGGTGCCGTGGACGTTCACCCGTTCGAAGGCCGCGGGATCGCGGCTGGCAGTAAGGCCTGCGACATGGACAACGGCGTCCGCGCCCGCGACGAGACGCCTGAGCGCCGATGGCTCGCCAAGATCCCCGATGACAATCTCGCCGGTCACCTGCGGCAGGGCTGCGTCGCGACGCGCGAGCACGCGGCAGCGCCAGCCAGCCTCGGTGAAGGCAGACGTTACGTGGCTCCCAACAAAGCCACTCGCCCCGGTGATCGCGGCGACACGGGTCACGAGGCGGCTCGAACCACCGCCTCCTCGGCGGCCTGAAGATGCATCGCTTGGGCCCATGCCCGCTGTAGCTTGCCTGATGACGTGCGCGGCAGGGAGCGCATCGGCCAGAGCGCGACGTCGACTTCGATCCCATGCTCGGCGCGAATGGCGGCGTGGACAGTATCGATGAGGTCTTGCCGGCGATCGGGGCTGCTCTCGCGGGTTTCGAGCGCCAGGATCATCGTGCCGTCATCGATGCTGCCACCACGACCGGGGATGCGGAAGAGCGCTGCGTCTCCGATCCCGGAGCCCTTCACGGCCGCTGTCGCGGTCCACTCCACATCCTGGGGCCAGACGGCACGACCATGGAGCATCAGCACGTCCTTCTCGCGCCCGGCGATGACCAGCTCCCCGTTCCGCAGAAAACCGAGGTCGCCAGTGGTGAGCCAACCATCGGCATCGAAAACTTCGGCAGTGGCTTCTGGCGCATCGAGGTAACCTGTCATGAGCCCAGGTCCTTTCGCCTGGACGCGGCCAACGCGCTCCTCGCCCAACACCGTGCCATCCGCGTCGCAAACCCGAACGTCGTGGCCGGGGAGCGGGCATCCGCAGAGCGCGAGCGCGGTCCCGCCGCCGCCCTTGGCCCGGCGCACACGGTCCCCGAGGTTTAGATGCGTGCCGTCGACCTTCGCAAAGCGCGCGCCCCGGTCGGTGGGCGTGAAGGCGAGGCCGAGGGTCGCCTCCGCCATGCCGTAGCTCGGCAGGAAGGCGCGCCGGTCGAAACCGCGATCGGCAAACGCTCCGGCAAAGTCCTCCAGCGCCTCTGCCCGCACCATGTCGCCGCCGATCCCCGCAACACGCCAGGAGGAGAGGTCGAGGTTTTCGGTCGCCCGGGCGCGCCGCGCAGCGAGTTCATAGCCGAAGGACGGAGCATAGGAGATCGTACCGCGGTTCCGGGAGATGAGATCGAGCCAGAGCGTCGGGCGAACGGTAAAATCGCGCGTCGAAAGACAGTCGATGCTCATCCGGCAGACGATTGGCAGCAGCAGCGTGCCGACGAGGCCCATATCGTGGTACCAGGGCAGCCAGGAAACGCCACGATCCTCAGGCCCGATGCTCAGCGCAGCCCCGATGGCCCGCACATTCGCCATCATCGCGCGGTGGCTGATCTCGATCCCCTTGGGCGCCGACGTCGTGCCGGAAGAGTACTGGATGTAGGCGATATCGTTCGGTGCAATCTTATGCGCCGGCAACGACGCAGGACCGGGCAATGCATCGGCGCCGCCGGCAAAGACCAGCTTCTGATCCTGAAAGTCCTCTACGAGCCAATCGGCGAACATGTCCGGCGCGATCACCGCCTGGGCGTCGCCGACGAGCCGGCGGAGGCGCGTTGTGTATGCCGCCCGATCGCCAAACGCGAAGGGCAGCGGCGCCGGGCAGGGCACCAGACCGGCGCGCGTAGCACCGGCGAACAGGGCAACAAAGCGTGGCCCGGTCTCCGCCAGCAAGAAAACGCGCGATCCGGGTGCAAGGTCTAGCGCCGCCAAGCGCCGCGCTGCGAGGTCTGTCTCCGCCGCGATATCGGCCCAACTGAGGGATGAGAGTAGCGTCCCCCTTGCGCCGTAAAAAGTCATCCCCCCCTCGGTTCGAGCGGCGGTTTCGAGCGCGGCGAACAGGTTCGTGTCGGAGTTCACGTCGGAGCCCGGATCGCGCTCACCTGGCCCGCGGCCCGACATGGCGCGGTCTTCCTGCTGGGTGTGGGTCATGCGGTCTCCGTTTGGTCGAGGGGGAGGCGGGCGCGCAGCACCGACCGCACCGCCAACAAGCGTCCGAGAAAGAGCAGCGTGGCATGCGCCAGAAGGGCGATGCCGGCCCCCTGCAGCCCCTCGGCGGGCAGCAACCAGGTCAGCATCAGCGCATAGGTAGCGGCGGCTGAGAGACTGAGGATGAGTGAGAGATCCGCGCGCCCCGCCGCAAGAAGCGCGGGGTCGAGCGCGAAGCCCCAGAGCGTGATCGCCGCGGCGACTGCTGCCAAAACCAACAGCCCCTCCGCCGCCAACGCCTCAGGTCCGAAGATGGCGGCGAGCAGCAGGTCACCGGCGAGCAACATCACGGCTACGATGGCCGCCATCGCCGCCGCACCAAGCCCCAGGGCGCGTAGCACCAGTGCGCCATGACTGTCAGACCCGGCTTGTCGTGTCTCCGAGAAGGCGGGGAGGATCACTGGGCCGAGTAGTTTGGCAGGCTTGGCGATCGCATCCGAGATCTGGCGCGCGATGGCGTAGAGCGCGGAAGCCGCGGGCCCGAGCGCCGCGCCGATAGCAAGCGTCGAGCCATGGAGCATCACGGCTGAAACAGAACTCGAGACATTCGTCGAGAAGACGAAGCGCCAGAAGCCAACTGGTGTGCTGTTGCTTCCCGTGGCGGGGAGCGCCCGAAGCGTCCTGCCGGCGATCGTCAAAGCGCGGAAGATCATCCAACTGCCAGAAAGCGCCGCCGCCGCGAACCAAACGATGAAAAGCGCATCGAGCCCGAAGCCCAACGCAGCAACGGCAAGCGCACCCACAAGCCTGATGATGGCGTTGGCTGCGTGCTGCCAGTTCAGGATATCGAACCTGTCGACCAGGCGCAGGATCCCGGTCGGCGTGGCCGATGTCATAAAGACTGCGGCCAGCGCATAGAACCGCACCCATTCCTGCGTCTCGGCGGGCCAATTGAGTACCGTGCCGAGCCAGGGGGCGAGCATCATCAGAAGCCCGAGTGCTAGGCCGAGAGCGGCGAGGTCGAGCACGACGGTCAAGCAGAGCAGGCGTTTCAATGCCGTGCCCTCACGCCGGTCGAGCATCGGCGTCCCATAAGAGAGGATGGCCTGCCACGACTGAAAGCGGAGCGCGTCTCCAACAAGCCTGGCAACCGCGTGGCACAGGATGACGGCACCGAATGCTTCGAAGCCGACCGTCCGCACGGCCACCGCTGCGGCGGCGAGATTGACGACCCCAGCGCCGGCTCTGCTGCTCAGCATGACGATACCGGTCCGGCCCAAGCTTGGGGCCGACGATGCGTCATCTGCAGTGAGCGAGGTGTGTCGGGGCGTCGTCATTTCGTAACCTGAACCTAAACGCTGTCCGACCTAAACAAATTTTACTTTTCTGCCACCCACTCAGGGTGAAACCGAAATGGAATTGTCACATTTCGTGAGTCAGACATCAGGACTAATCGATGATGTGCTGAGCGCTGAGTGTCAAAAAAGCAGCACTATCCGAATAAATCGAGCGCATCGAAGCGTCTAGTGTCGGGGCAATCCGAAGATCAGAGCGACAAGAAAATGAATTGTGCCGCCTTGATGACTTATTCAGCGAGAGATGCAGCCCCCAGTTCACGAAGGGACCGCTGGCAAGACGTATCGACGCAGGTGCAAAAAGAATGACCGCCGCTCAGCGAAAAGCGGCGGCCACTTTTCGGGTCAGCTTTCGAGCCAAACTTTGTCGAGGTGTTGCTCTGATGCCTGATGGGCGCCAAAGCCCTTCACCCATGATTGATGCGAGCGATAGAGCTTGCGCCAGAAGGGCTGAATGATGATCCCGCTGTCACGCAAGTTCTGTTCGATCTTCGCCATGATGGCGCGACGGGCCTCAACATCCGGGGTACCGAGCGCCTGTTCGACCAACGCATCGAACTCCGCATTGTCGTAAGCTGTCTCGTTCCAGGGCACCCCGGATTTGTACGCCAGCACCATCACCTGGATGCCGAGTGGGCGTGGATACCACTCGGTCGAGGAGTGCGGATACTTGTCCCAACTGTTCCAGAAGGTGGAGCCCGGGATCACCGAGCGCTTCACATTGATGCCGGCATCGCGCATCTGCGCTGCCGCCGCATCGGTCGTCGCCCGCATCCAATCATCGTCGAGCGAGATGAGCTCGAACTCGGTATCCGTGTGGCCCGCTTCGGCGAGGAGCGCCTTCGATTTCTCGACATCACGCTTCGTTGGGCCGATATCGGCGTAGTCGATGTGCATCTCGCCGACATGATGGTTGGCCGCCTCCGACCCAGCGCCGTTAATGCCGAGCTGTAGGAGCACCTTGTTGTCGACGGCGAGCTGCATCGCGCGCCGCACCCGCACATCGTCATAGGGCGGCTGGGTAACGTTGGTGCGGATTACGATCGTGGCGGCGGTCGAGATGCCGGTGCTGGGAATGCCGACCGACTCCATCACCGCAAGGCTGTCGGGCTTCGTTTCGTGGCTGACATCGACCTCCTCGCTTTCCATAGCGGCGATCATCGTGGTCGGGTCTGTGCCGTGGTCATACCACTCGACGCCATCGAGCCAAACCTCGCCGCCCCACCAACCGCTTTCCTTGCGTCGAACCGTCGCGCGGACGCCGGTCTCCCACTCGACCAGTTCGAAGGGGCCGGTCGTGACCGCTAGTGCAGACATCGCGTCGTTGGATCCGTCATAGCTCCGATGCATGATCAGCGCGGGGTAGTCCGCCATGCCAGCGATCAGGGTGATGTCGGGCTTCGGTAGGTTGAGGCGTACGGTGTGGTCGTCGACCCGCTCCACCGCCCCTTCGCGCAGCTGCTTCGTCTCAGGATCGACCAGATCGCCCATGCGCGTCGCGACGGAGTTGCCCTCGGCCGTTGCATCGCACCAACGCTCGATGTTGAAGATCACGTCGTCCGCGCTGAACGCATCGCCGTTCGACCAGGCGACACCGCGGCGAAGGTTGAGCGTGTAGGTCCGGGCATCGTCGGAAAGCTCCCAGCTCTCAAGAAGCTGCCCCTCGAAGGTGAAGTCGGCGTTCCAGCGCACCAAATACTCGTTGCACTGGCGCGCGACATTCGCGATCTCGGCCCAGTCGAAGCTGCGCGGATCCTTGAACGCCTTGACCAGCATCGAGACCCTGAGTGTCCCGCCTTTCTGCGGCGTATCCGCAACGGCGGCCATCGGCGTGAGACCGCCAAGCGCGAAGGCGCCCGCAGTACTGACCCCAAGCGCTGCCATGCTGGCGAGGTACTCCCGTCGGTCCAACCGGCCGTTTCGGAAGCTCTCTGCCGTCGGTTCGGCAAGTGGGTGAAGCCTGCGTTCAGTACGCATCATCTTGGTCATTTTGGTCCTCCTTCCCTGCGCGACCCGGTTCGCCTATCGCGGCGCCCGAGGAACTCGTGTGCAAAGTGTATACACACTGTCCACAAATCGACAACGTCGCAACGGTCCCCTCGAAGGACGAACCGCTGTCGCAGTGGCGACCGCGGGCTGGCTCGGCTACGAATGCAGGTGGGAATGAGCGTGTGGGTGGATTGAAGCGATGGCTCTGACAAGCAAGGAGAGGCTCTATCAGGACCTGCAAAGGCGGATTCTGACCCTCGATCTCGCTCCGGGGGCGCATCTGGATGAGACGCGCTTGTCCGAGGATTATGGCATCTCACGCACGCCGTTGCGCGATGTCTTCCGCCAGCTCGACGGCGAAGGCTACATCGAAATCCGAGAGCACCGCGGAACCATCGTCTCACCGATGGGCCACAAGACGATGCGCGATTTTTATCTCGCGGCGCCCATGATCTACAGCGCCGTGGCGAGGCTTGCGGCCCGCAACTCAGGTCCAGCAGAGCTCGATGCGCTGCGAGACGTCCAGGCCAAGTTTCGCCATGCTGTTACGACGGCAGATGTCGATGGCATGGTGTTCTGGAACGACCGCTTCCATCTCGCGACCGGAGAGATCGCGGACAACCCATATCTGCTCCCCAGCCTCCGCCGTTTGTTGATCGACCACGCTCGGATCGGGCAGACGTTCTGGCGGGCGGGGCCGAGAGAGGACGCAGGCAGGATCGCCGCCGCAGTCGAACACCATGACGCTTTCATCGCTGCATTCGAAGTGCATGACGAAGAGGCTGCAGTGAAGCTCACTTGGGAGCACTGGGATCTCTCCCGCAGCCATATCGAGCGCTACGTCCATCCGGACCCTTTGACGGAGGCGATGCAGACAGGTCCGTGAGCCCACGCCGATCCCGGTCTTGTCTCTGATCCCATTATGTGCACATAATGTGTACAACCTCAGCCTAGGGCCGGAGGGTAGGATGGATTTCGACGGGATCTTCACGCCCATCGTGACGCCCCACGCGCCCGATGGCGTGATCGATATGGCAACGTTCTCGGTGGTTGCGGAACGGCTGATCGCGGCCGGCGTGCACGGTATCATCGTGGCCGGCACGACCGGTGAGTACTATGCCCAAACCATGGAAGAGCGGATCGCGCTCATGCGCCACGCGGTCGATGTCGTGGCGGGCCGCCTGCCGGTCGTTGTCGGCACCGGCGCGATGCGGACCGAAGACGCGGTCGCGCTGGCGCGCGCAGCCAAGGAGGCGGGCGCCGACGCGATTCTGATCGGCACGCCGCCCTATGCCGTGCCCACGGGGCGGGAGAACGCGCTTCATGCGCTCGCCGTGGATCGGGCCGTCGATATGCCGGTGATGCTCTACAACTATCCGGGCCGGATGGCGGCGGAGATGGACGAGGACTTCCTCGACTGGGTGGGGCGGTCCCCGAACTTCCGCGCGATCAAGGAAAGTTCCGGTGATATCAACCGGCTGCATCTCCTGGCGCGGGACTACCCCCACATTCAACTCCTTTGCGGCATGGACGACCAGGCGCTCGAGTTCTTCGCCTGGGGTGCGCGTGGCTGGGTCTGCGCCGGCTCGAACTTCGCGCCCGAGGCGCATCTCGCGCTCTGGCGGGCCTGCGTGATCGAGGGCGATTTCGCCAAGGGCCGGCGGATCATGTCGGCGATGCTCCCCTTGATGCGGGTGCTGGAGCAGGGCGGGAAGTTCGTACAATGCATTCGCCACGGCATGGCGATCCGCGGTCTGCCGGTAGGCCCGGTGCGCCGCCCGCTCCGCGATCTCGACAAGGACGAGAAGCGCGACCTTAGGGAAGTGGTCGAGGTCATGGACCGCGCCATCGCCGCCATCGAAGCAGGGGGTGAGGACCCCTCAGCAGCGCCCCGCCCGGTCGCCGAGCCCGCCGCCACGCCGCTCCGCCGGCGCGCCTGACCGCGAGGACCCGATGACCGATCTCATGACCCGCGACGAATACGCAGCCCTGGCAGAAGATCTCGATGCCCCGTGCACGGCCTTCATCGACGGTGCCTTCCGCCCAGCCGTCTCCGGCCAGACCTTCACCACGCTGAACCCAGCGACCGGCGCACCCATCGCCGAGCTTTCCGCCTGCGACGTGCGAGATGTCGATTTCGCGGTGACCCAGGCGCGGCAGGCCTTCGGCACTGGCGTCTGGTCCCGCCTGCACCCGGCGGAGCGGAAGCGGACGCTGATCCATCTTGCGAAACTCATGGAGCGCGAGCGCCATGCGCTGGCGGTGATGGAGAGCCTCGACAGCGGCAAGCCGATCCGCGATTGTGCCGAGATCGACGTGCCCGAGGCGATCAACTGCCTGAAGTGGCACGCCGAAGCGGTCGACAAGATCTATGACCGCACGGCGCCCGTAGGTGACGACGCGATGGCGATGGTGGTGCGGGAGCCCATCGGCGTCGTCGGCCTCGTGCTGCCCTGGAACTTCCCGCTGCTGATGTTGGCTTGGAAGCTTGGCCCCGCGCTCGCCTGCGGCTGCTCGGTCATCGTGAAACCCGCCGAGCAGACGCCGCTGACCGCGTTGAAAGTGGCTGAGCTCGCGCAGCGTGCGGGCCTACCCCGGGGCGTCCTCGCAGTGCTGCCCGGCGATGGGCCTGCGGTGGGGGAACCCATCGGCGTGCATCCAGGTATCGACATGGTGGCCTTCACTGGCTCGACCGAGACGGGGCGCCGTTTCCTGCGCTATTCGGCGGACTCGAACCTCAAGAAGATCAGCCTCGAATGCGGTGGCAAGAACCCGGCCGTCGTTCTGGAGGATGCGGAGGATCTCGACGTTGTCGCCGGCCACATCGTCAACGCGGCGTTCTGGAACATGGGGGAGAACTGCTCCGCCACCTCGCGCCTGATCGTGCAGGAGGCGGTGAAGGCGCCGCTGTTGGAGCGGATGCGCGCGCGTCTCCGGGATTGGCGCACTGGCGATCCGCTGGATCCGGCCAACCATCTCGGCGCGCTGGTCGATGCGGATCACCTGACCAAGGTGACCGGTTGGATCGCACGCGGGCGCGAGTCGGCGGATGTGCTGACCGGCGGCGAGGCGGATGGCCCCTTCGTGGCGCCCACGCTCTTCGACGGGGTGAAGCCGGGGGACCCGCTCGCGCGTGAGGAGATCTTCGGCCCCGTCCTCTCGATCATCACCGTCGCAAGCGCCGAGGAGGCTGTGGCAGTGGCGAACGACACACCCTATGGCCTCGCCGCGAGCATTTTCACATCGCATGCAAAGCGGGGCATCCGGGCGGCCCGCGCCATTCGTGCCGGGACCGTCACCGTCAATTGCTATGGTGAGGGTGACGCCACCACGCCCTTTGGCGGCTACGGCCAGTCCGGCTTCTGGGGCCGCGACAAGGGGCTCGATGCGCACGGCCAGTACACCGAGACCAAGACGATCTGGATCGACCTCTCCGATCCATCCCCGGGCGAGGCCGTCGAAGGCCCATGACAACGCTCGACCCTGCTGGCGATACGGCGCGTGTTACGTCGAAGCGCTCTGCGCCCGATGTGGTTCGGCGCGGGAAGCGCCTGCCGCGGGACAGCGGGGTCTGCGGCTGGAACGCGCTCTTGCCGCAGGCCGCTCCCGCGCAGGTTCTCGACGAAGACGTCACCGCCGATTGGCTGGTGATCGGCGCCGGTTGGGCCGGCCTCGCCACGGCGCGACGATTAAGCCAGATCGTCGGTCGCGATCGCATCGTCATGCTTGAGGCCGGGCGCGTCGGCGAAGGCCCAGCCGGGCGCAACTCAGGTTTCATGATCGACCTGCCGCACAAGCTGCAATCCGAAAACTATGCGGGAAATGCTGAAGCCGATCGTCGACAGACGCGCCTCAACCGAGCCGCGATCGCCTTCGCGGCCGACGCGGCCGAGGAGTACGGCCTCGACAACGAGGCCTTCACGCGCCCGGGCAAGATCAACGCCGCGGCGACCAGGCGTGGCATGGCGCAGAACGAGGCCTATGCGGCGCATCTCGCAACGCTCGACGAGCCATACGAGATGCTCGATGCAGCGACAATGCGCGCGCTGACCGGCTCGGACTACTACCTCGGCGGTCTCTACACACCGGGGACCGCGCTGGTGCAGCCAGCGAAGTTCGTGCGCGGGGTGGCGGATGGTTTGGCCCGCCGTGTCGATCTCTTCGAGGAGACGCCCGCGACCGAAGTCGCGCGGCGCGGACGGGACTGGCGGGTGGCTACGCCCAAGGGCTCCGTCAACGCACCGCGGCTCATCATGGCGGTCAATGGCCATCTCGAGAGCTTCGGCTACATGACGCGCCGCCTCGTCCATATTCACCTCTATGCGTCGATGACCCTAGAGCTTCGACCCGAAGAGGCCGCTAAGCTGGGGGGCGAGGCGCGTTGGGGCCTCACACCGGCCGATCCCGCCGGCAGCACGATCAGGCGCATCGATGGAATGGGCGGCACGCGGATCGTGATCCGCAACAGCATGACCTATGATCCGGATCTTGAGACGAGTGCACGGCGGGTCGCGCGCCTGGGCCGCCGCCATGATGCGAGCCTCATCGCGCGGTTCCCGTCGCTCACTGGCGTCGAGATGGCCTATCGATGGGGCGGGCGCCTCTGCCTCAGCCTGAACGATGCGCCCGTCTTCGGCGAGATCGAAGATGGGGTCTTCTCAGCCTGCTGCCAGAACGGCCTCGGCACCACCAAAGGGACCATCGCCGGTAAGCTCGCCGCTGATCTGGCGGCCCAGGGCAACGACCCGTTGGTCGCCGACATGCTCGCCGCTGACAGGCCCAAACTTCTGCCGCCTGAGCCCATTGCAACGCTCGGCGCCTTGGCCACCATGCGCTGGCGCGAATGGCAGGCCGGTCACGAAATGTGACGGGCGCGCCGGTCCGAAGGAACTGACCTTTCGGCGTTGGCGCGGCAGAAAAGTAAAGGGCGCAGAGACTATGCCCCGCGCCCTTTCGACTACCGCAGAAGGTGCTGCGTTCAGTCGTCGCCCTGCTGCTGTTTCAGGGCCGCACCCAGGATATCGCCGAGCGAGGCGCCACTGTCCGAAGAGCCGTACTGCTCCACGGCTTCCTTCTCTTCGGCGATCTCGCGCGCCTTTATCGAGAGGCTGACGCGACGCGCCGCCTTGTCGATCGCAGTCACGCGTGCATCGATCCGGTCGCCGACCGAGAAGCGGTCGGGGCGCTGATCGCCACGGTCGCGGCTGAGGTCCGAGCGGCGAATGAAGGACTTCATGCCATCGACCTCGACCTCGACGCCGCCATCCTCGATAGCCGTCACGGTGCAGGTCACGACCGCGCCGCGCTTGAGGCCCTGGGTCGCCTCGGCGAACGGATCGCCGCCGAGCTGCTTGATGCCGAGGGAGATGCGCTCCTTCTCGGTATCGACGTCGAGGACCACGGCGCGAACCATGTCGCCCTTCTTGAAGTCCTGGATCGCATCCTCTCCCGAACGCTCCCAAGCGATGTCGGAGAGGTGGACCATCCCGTCGATATCGCCCTCGAGCCCGATGAAGAGGCCGAACTCGGTGATGTTCTTGACCTCGCCCTCGACTTCCGTGCCGGACGGGAAGTTCTCCGCAAACGTGTCCCAAGGATTGCCCATGCACTGCTTGAGGCCGAGCGACACGCGCCGCTTCACCTGATCGACGTCGAGCACCATGACCTCAACCTCCTGGGAGGTGGAGACGATCTTGCCCGGATGGACGTTCTTCTTGGTCCAGCTCATCTCGGAGACATGGACAAGTCCCTCGACCCCTGGCTCCAGCTCCACAAAGGCGCCGTAGTCAGTAATGTTGGTGACCCGGCCGGTCCATTTCGAGCCGTTCGGATACTTCGCCGCCACGCTCTCCCACGGATCGGCCATGAGCTGCTTCATGCCGAGCGAGATGCGCTGCGTGTCCTTGTTCACCTTGATGACCTGAACCTTGATCGTCTCGCCGATGTTCAGGATCTCGGAGGGATGGTTCACAC
>JBCDFC010000132.1:0-13115 GCA_039178805.1 Pseudomonadota bacterium
ACAGCCCCTCAACCTTGACCCGCGAGGTGACGACTGACATCAGCAACTCGCGCTCAGCCGCAGCGGCCAGGTTGTCCGGATGCCCCGGAATCCATGTCCGGATGTCAGCGGAACGGCTGTCCGAATGCCTCGGAATACGCATCCTGCACCACCTCTTCTCTCGAGAGCGGGCCACACCGGGTGGTCCCGACCGACAAGAGGATCGAGAGCATGACCGACGCCAACATGATCACCCGCCGCCGCGCCTTCAGCTTTGCCGCCGGCGCCGCCGCCGCAACCCTCGCCGCGACGACGGCGGGCGCTGCCACCCGCGACGGGGCCCGCCCGCTCGCCGGCAAAGTCGCCATCGTCACTGGTGCCCGTGCGAATCTCGGCCGCCGCTTCGCGGAGACGCTGGGCGCCGAGGGGGCCGATGTCGTGGTCCATTTCCACCGCGAGGAGACACGCGGCGAGGCGGAGGAAACCGCCCGCCTCGTCGAGGCCGCGGGCGGTCGGGCGACGCTCGTTTCGGGCGATCTCGGCCGGTCCGAGACCGTGACACGGGTCTACGACACGGCCGAGCGTGCCTTCGGCGGGATCGACATTGTGGTGAACAACGCCGGGGCGATCATCAAGAAGCCGGTCGCCGAGTTCACCGACGCCGATTTCGAGCGGCTGGATGCCGTGAACAACCGCGGGCTCTTCTATTCGCTCCGTGAAGCGTCGCGGCGCCTCCGGGACGGCGGCCGGATCATCAACATTGCGACCTCGCTGTTGGCAGGGGCCGCACCGGGCTATGCGGGCTATGCCGGAACCAAGGCCCCGGTCGAAGAATACACGCGCATGCTGGCCAAGGAGATCGGCTCGCGCGGGATTACCGTGAACTCGGTGGCGCCTGGGCCGGTCGACACGCCCTTCTTCCACGGTCAGGAGACCGAGCAGTCGGCCGCCTTCGCCGCGGGTCTCGCGGTCGAGGGCCGACTCGGCGTGGTCGACGACATCGCCCCGCTGGTCGCCTTCTTGGCCGGGCCGCAAGCGCAGTGGGTCAACGGTCAGACCCTCTGGGTCAATGGCGGCTACGTCACGCGCTGAGCGAGGAGAGGCGGGCCGCGACAAGCACTGTAGCGACCTGTCATCGCAGTTCTAGAAGCGAAGCTCTCAGCCCGCCCGACTTCTGCAATGGCCCGCCGGCTCAAGTCAGCCGGCGGGCCAGGGTGGATCGGAACAACCCGGCTTCGGAGATGAGGGCATTCGTGGTTTTGTCGCCCACCCCTCTTTCGTAGCCCGATCTCCGGTCGCAGAGCCGCCTGCCCATTAGCCAGATCGATCCTCCGACAACGGCAGAAGAGCCTTCATCTTCCTTCGGCCATGCCTTGTAGGACTCGGCGCGTGAGGAGGAGCGCGGTTGCGTGGACGAGCGACAGATAGGCTGGCACGATCAGGAGCACGAAGAAGGAGCCCAGGACGATGCCGGCACCCAGGGAGACGGCAGTGGGGATGAGGAACTGTGCCTGAATGCTGGTCTCGGAGATCAGCGGCGCGATGCCGAGAAAGGTCGTCAGCGTCGTCAGCAGGATCGGGCGGAAGCGGGCGACAACAGACTCAATGATCGCCTCGCGCAGGGCCATGCCTTCGTCACGCAGACGGTTCGCCGTGGCCATGAGCAGGAGGGCGCCGTTGATGACGATGCCCGCCAACCCGACGATACCGAAAACAGAGAGCAGCGTGAGATCGAGCCCCATCAGCGCGTGCCCCGCGAGCGCTCCCATAAAGCCGAAGGGCACGACGAGAAGAACCAGCACCGGCTGGACGTAGGACCGCAGTGCCAGCGCCAGCAGCGCATAGATCACGAAGAGCGCGAGGCCGAAATTGACAGCCAGTGCGGGGCCGAAATCCTCCTCCTCCTGCGCCTCGCCGGACAGCTCCAGTGTCACGTCGGGATACCGGGCCTGGATGTCGGGCAGCACCTCGGCACGGAGAAAGGCGATCTCGGCGCTGCCGGTGCTCACGGCGTCGTCGACCTCCGCCTCGATGCTGGTGATGCGGCGGCCGTTGATGCGGGTGATCGTGGTGGGCGCCGCCGTGACGGCGAAGGTGCCGAGGGTCGAGAGCGGCACGCGCGCCTCACCCACCCGGATGCGGTAGTCGGCGAGGTCCGTGACATCGGCGCGCTCCGCTTCGGGCAGGCGGACGCGGACGTCGACCTCCTCCTCGTCGCGTTGGAGCATCACGGCGCGCTCTCCGAAGACGGCGCGGCGCAGCTCGCGCGCGACGTCGGAGACGCTGACACCGATGGACCGCGCCGTCTCGCCGGGCACGAAGACAGCTTCCTGCGAGGTCGTCGCGTCCGAGTCGACAACGGACAGGATGCCTGGCCGGTCGCGGAGACCCTTGGTGATGCGCGCGACCGCGGCGCTGCGGGCGTCGTCGGAGGCAGCACCGACCTCTAGCGCGACGTCCGCTCCGATCGGCACGACCGAAGCGGAGAAGCTGAGCCGGAGGATGCCCGGGACGTCCGACGCCTCCTCGCGCCAGAGCGCGACGAAACGCTCGGCGGAGAAGCGGCGGCGCTCCGCCCCAAGGATGCGCGCCTCCACCGAGGCCCGATCGCTCGCGCCCCTGCCGCCGCCCTCGGGATCGCCGACGGCGACGGCGAAGCCGATGGCAATGGCGGTGCCTCGCAGGACGCCCTCATCGCCGGTCTCGTCGGCGATCCGGACGGCCGCGCGCCTGGCCGCCGCGGCCACTTCCTCCGCGCGGCGCAGTGTCGGGGCCTCGGAGGTCCCTTCGGGCATCTCGACAGTGGCAGCGACATAATCGCCTTCGATGTCGGGGAAGAAGACGAAGCCGACCTTCCCGCTCGAAAGAAGCGCGAGCGAGGCGACGAAGACCCCGAAGCAGATCAAAATGACGAAGATCGGCTGCGCCACGCTGAGCCGCGCCATCCGCCGCACGCGCGTCTCGGCGAAGGCGTCGATCCCCCCGCCGACGACCCGGCGGAGCCCGACCAACAGCCGCAGGGGCGAGAAGCGCCGGGGCGGGCGGGCCGAAACGCCGGCGAGGTGGTGCGGCAGGATCAGTAGGCTGTCGACCAGCGAGAAGATCAGGACGAGGATGACGACCGCGGCCACCGGCGCCACGAACGACCCCGGCACCCCGGGCAGTAGCAGCAGCGGCACGAAGGCGCAGATCGTGGTGCCGACGGCGTAGATCACCGGCGCGGCCACGCTGCCGACGCCCCGCTGCGTAGCCTTGAGCGCTTCGTCGCCCCGCGCGCGGCAGGCGAAGATGCTCTCGCCCACGACGATGGCGTCGTCCACGACCACGCCGAGCGCCAGGATGAAGCCGAAGAGCGACAACTGGTTGATCGTTACCCCGAACACTTGCATCAGCGAGAAGGAGGCGGTGAAGGCCGTGGCGATCCCCAACAGCACCCAGAACGCGACCCGTGCCTCAAGCGTTAGGGCAAGAAGCGCGAGGATCAGCGCCGCCCCGATGGCCGCATTCTCCAGAAGCAAGTCGATGCGACCGGTCAGCAACTCTGCCTCATTGCGCCATTCGGTGATCGTGACGGTCTCGGGCAGCCGGGGCGCGACGGAGGTGGCCACGAGGTTGCGCATCGTCTCCACGATCTCGAGGATCTGCTGGTCGCCCTCCCGATTCACGGTGATGTAGATCGCAGGCTTGCCGTCGAGCAGAGAGACGACGCCTTCGTCGGCCAGCCCATCCCGCACATCCGCCAGCGCGCCCAGCGTCAGCACGGCCCCGTCGGCGGAGCTGAGGATCGGCAGTGCCGCGAACTCCGCCCCAGTCTGCGCCTCGCCCGCGGTGCGCAGCTGCACCCGCTCCCGCTCGGAGATCAGCGTGCCGCCGGAGAGGTCGAGGCTCTGGTCAGCGACGCGCAGAGCCAGATCGCTGAGGCCCAACCCATAAGCGTCGAGCGTCCGCTGCGAGACGAGGATGTCGATCTGGTCAGGCGGCGCGCCCGAGAGGTCGACGCTGGTGATGTCCCGCAAGGCCAGCATCTCCTCACGAATGGAGAAGGCAAGGTCCTTGAGGTCAGCCATGGGCACGTCGCCCGACAGGATGAACTGGATGGCGAGCTCCGGCGCCTCGACCTCCGAGACGATGGGCGTCTCGGCATCCTGCGGGAATATGGCGATGGCGCCGATCTCGACGTCGATGTCGTCGAGGACGGTGCGGACGTCGACACCGCGATCGAGCGTCGCGGTCACGATCGCCTCGCCCGTCCGCGCCTCGGCGGTCAGGCGGCGGATGCCGTCGACCGAGCGGACGCGGCCCTCGATGGGCACGACGATGGCATCGACCACCTCTTGCGGGGTGGCCCCGGGATACGAGACCGCGATCTGGACGGCACCGAGGTTGATCTCGGGAAAATTGCGGATGGTGATCTGGAAGGCGGCGGCCAAGCCCGCGATCACCAGTCCGGCCATCAGAATGTTGGCGAGGACCGGGTTCGCTGCGGCACGGGAAAGAAGGCGGGTCATCCGCCGACCGCCATCCTGACGCGCAGCCCCTCGATGGCGTTGGGCAGCCGCGTCAGCAGGACAGGCGTGCCGGGTGCGAGGTCGCTCGTCCGCAGAAGCGCCACGTCGCCCGCGCGCCGGTCGATCACCGCATCCACCTCGCGCAGCGCACCGTCTTCGACGGCCCAGACACGGTTGCCGGTCTGGATCGCCTCGACCGGCACGGCGATCAGTGCGGCGCGGTCTGGAATGGCGACTTCCACCTCGTAGAGCGTGCCGATACGGAAGACCCCACCCTCGGGGGAGAAGGGGTCGGCTACGGTCACGATAACGCCTACGGTCTGCGTCGCGACTTCGGTCGTGAACGCCACGCGCTGGATCAGGCCTGGCTTCACGGCTCCCGATCCGTCCGCGGCGCGAACGCTCACGGTCTGTCCCGTAAGCGGCCCGGCTTTCTCCACGGCCTGCAGCTGGTCGACGCCCAGTCGCAGGAGCAGGTCGGCGCGCTCTGCCAGGACGAGGCGGCCGACCTCGGTCCCCGGCTGGAGGAACTGGCCGACCGAGATCGCCTCTGCGGTCACGACCGCGTCGAACGGCGCGCGTACGACGGTCTCGTCCAACGTGAGTTGGGCGGTGCGGCGGGCGGCCTCGGCTTGGGCCAATCGCGCTTCCGCAGCGATCAGCAGGGCCTGCGTCTCGTCGAGGGCGGAGGCGGTGGAGACGTTGCGCTCGACCAGCGCGTCAATACGCGCAAAATCGGCCTGCAGTCGGTCGCGCTCGGCAAGAGTGGCCGCGATGTCGGCCTCGGCGCGGGCGAGGTCGTTACGAAGGCGCGCATCTTCCAAGCGAAAGATCTCCGCCCCCTTGCCCAGCCGTCCGCCCAACACGAAACCCGGCGCGACCGCAACCACACGGCCCGTCCCCTCGGTCGTCACCACGATCTCGGCTGCCGGGCGCAGCAACGCCGTTTGCACGACACTCGCTCGCCGGTCGGAGAGCGCGGCGCTAGCCACCTCGACCAGCGGCAGGCGCGGAGCGGGCGTGTCGGTCTCCGGCGGCTCGGTCGGTGGGTTCAGAAACACGAGCGCGCCGCCTGCGAGCACCACCGCACCGATAAGCGCAAGGAACAGATCGATCAGCCGCATGGCGTCCTCACACGCGCAGTGCCGCGGGCGTGGCGCCCAGCACGCGCTTGACCACGACCGTCATGTGCGCCTGGCTCGAAAAGCCGGTCTCCAGCGCGATCTGCGACAGCGGGGCCGAGGTGCCGACGATAAGGTCGCGTGCATGCTCCGCCCGGCGTCGCAGGATGAAGGCGTAGGGTGTCTCGCCGACCATGGCTTTGAACACGGAAGAGAAGTGTGAGGCCGACAGGCAGGCCTCCTCCGCAAGATCCTGAATCAAAAGGTCTCCCTCGCAGAGCCGCGACTCGAGCAGGTCAATGGCGCGCGCGATGGCGGGGCTGCCCGCCTGCCGTTCCGAGGCGCCGGGTTCCGCGTCCCCACCGTCCGCCGCCGATGCGATCTGCGCGATCCCTCGCGCCATGATGCCGAGGGCGAGCGCCTCGACCGTGAGCCGGTCCGCCTGCACCCCGGACCGCGAGGCCCGCATCATGTGCCCGATGGCGGTACGGGCGAGTTCCAGCATGATCGCGTCCGCCGCGCCTTTGACGGGCTTAAGTCCGTCCCGGTCCTTGATCTCGCCCGCATCCAACCAGCGCCCGAAGGCATCGTCCGACACCTCGACAATGCAGCCGGGCAGCGGGTTGTTCGTGTCGATGCGCATGTCGGTCCCGCGAGGGAGGATCAGCGACTCGCCCGGGCGAAAGAGTTCAGTCTTCATCCTGTCGGAGTTGAGGGCGTAATCGTGCTCGGACGTGCCGATATTGACATCGAATGTCGTGAAGGCAACGGCGGTACGCACGTGGACCTCACCCGGTGGAAGCAGGATCACGCGCAGGTCGCCGAGGTCGACCTCGTGGGTCATCGGCGGGATGCGATCGTCCGGCCGCACCTTGTCTGCATTGTCGATGACGCGCGTCATCGTGGCCTGTCCGCCTGTAGTGCTCTGTCGAGCCGGACGATCTGCGCGACCAAGCCCCGGTGCCGCTCCGCATCCGTTGGTTCGACCGTCTCCACAAGGTCCTGCAGGCTCTCGCGAAGCTCGGCGACGCCCTGCCGCAAGTGCATGCCCGCCACATCACGCCGCGCGCAGTGCGTAAGCGCCAGAAGGTCACGGGCCGTGTCATGAAGTGTCGCGTGAAACCGACCGAGCCGAGCCTCACGCCCATGCGGGTCGCTGCCCGCGAGCCGAAAGTAGAGCTCCGCAGCCAGCACGAAGGCACAGGTCAACCGCTCCTCCACCATCCTGCTGCTCTGACTCACCTGACTGCCTCCGAAAGTCCGCTCTTCACCCATGTGTAGCAGCTCGGGCGTCCCGCCTCTTCCATGATCCTCCGATCCATTGAGGCATCTGTGCAGTGCAGACCGCCGGCTCTCATGCCTCTTGTCCCGCGCAGTGTGAATCGGTTTGTCGCCGCGGTTTTCACTTGCCGCCAATGGTGAGAATAGAGAACGCGGCGACAGAAGACTGTGGTTTGACGAAGGGCTGCAGAAGGCCGTGTTGCGCCAAAGGGGCTGTGCTAATTCTGGCAGATGTGGCGCTGCAGAACCTGACCGGGACGAGCCCATCTTCCCAATTCGCTGCGTGACGGCGAATGACCGGTTCGCCACTTTGGGGCCTCAACGGCCTTTCAGAATTCTGGGTGGTTTCGGTGAGGGAATGCGAAAGCGGGAACAGTGGCAATTCCAGCGCGCGGCTCCCGACGAGTGAAAGCCACCGGTGTTGGACCAACAGTTCTGATGGGGGTATGGATACTGCCGCACGGTTGCATCGTGCCCATTGACGTCATGGGTCGGTCGGTGGATGGGGCGAGGTGGTGGATGGCACGATGCTTGCGACTGCCCAATTCCCACCTTTTTGTGCGCTCATTGTCTCACCGGGGTGACGGGGGATGCGAAAGGCTCGCCAAATGAAATCTAGATTTGCGTGCGCGGTCGCCTTCGCGGCTGCACTGCTTGCAGCGCCGGCGCAAGGGGCAACGCTTGTTACGAGTGGCAGCGGGAACACGCTCACGCTGCTTGGGGCGACCGGGGTCGATGTGGATGGTGTCCTCTTCGACGTGAGCTTCGAGGACGGCACCTGTATCGCACTGTTCGACGGCTGCGATGCGCCGGGGGACTTCGCCTTTACGACCGTGGGTGCCGCGCGCATCGCGGCGCAAGCCCTGCTCGACCAGGTCCTAATCGACGTATTTGATGACATCCCAAGCAGGACGCGGGGCTGCGACGACGTTGGTCTCTGCGGCATTTTGGTGCCTTACGAGTTCCGAGTCAGGGACGCGGGTTTTTTTCTCCTTGAGGAGTTTTTGTTCGCCGAGGCGCTGAACCGCGACGATGGCAGTATGACCTCCGGCGTAGATCAGGTGCGTACGGGTTTCGAGGATGTGGATGAGGATCTTGCTCAGAGCATGACGAGCGCCCTTGCCGTGTTCACCCCGGCGGCCGCGGCAGTTGTTCCGCTCCCGGCGGCCGGCTGGCTGCTGCTGGCAGGGATTGGCAGTCTGGGCTTGATCGGGTGCTGCCGTCCTGGACACCGAGCATGATGTTGACCGAGTTGGCGGACTTGGCTCGTCCGAACAGGAAAACTGCGTAACAAAGTGTAACCGAAGCTCTTGGGGGACTTGGTTTCGAGGAACTTCCGTATAGCGTCATCAGTGGGGAATATGGGGGTTATGATGATCAAGGCCTTAGCAGGTGCGGCGCTCGCGTCAGCACTTCTTGTGGCGCATGCGTCAGCAGTGGTGCTCAACGTCCGGATCGAGGCGGACGGGGGCCAGTTTGGACCGACCGTGATCGATGTCACGATCGATGGCGCATTCGATGCGCTCGTGTTCGACGTCAGCGACGGATTGACCGTCAACACCTTCACGCCGGACCTGGGCCTTACCGTGGTCTACGATTATGCTCCCGGCTCAGACCGCTTGACCCTAGGGGCGCGAGGCGACGCCTCGAACTTCGCTTCGGCATTCACGGACTTCAGGTTCGACATAGACGACCTGCTCACGTCGCCCCAAGTCGGCGCCACCTTCTTCGACTCGATCGAAAGCTCGCGTGGTGCCGGTAGCCCGGTCGTTTCGCTGCTCTCCGTCAACGAGGTAGCAGCAGTGCCACTCCCGGCGGCGGGGTGCCTTCTGTTGGCGGGCCTCGGGGGGCTCGGACTGGCTGCGCGCCGAAGCTCACGTTCTCGATGCGACGGCAACCCCACCTAGTGATCGATTGAGGAGATAGGGGATGCGTGCGAGACCGTGGATCGCGGCAGCGTTGACGCTCGGGCTCATTGGCCCATTGGAGGCGCAATCTGCTACCTTCACTTTCAGCTTTTCGAACGTCACCGGCGAGGTCGACGGCACCGTCGAGGGCATCTTTGAACTCCCCGATGGGGATGGAAACAACCTTGCCGCCACCAGCTTCCTGATCACGAGTTATCCGTCTGCGCTCGGTTACGGCGATGCGCCAATCGACGCGCTTCTTCGCGACAACGAGAACGAGTTCCGGGTGGTTGGCGGCGAGATCCGCCGAGCCGAGTTCGCCTCGCTCCTCACGCCGAGTTCGTCTCCGTTCCAGCTCGACACGCGCAACGCCATTGGCGGCACCTTCATGGCTTTGTTCGGGGACAACATTCCCACCAGCGGCGTGCTCGACAGCGTCAACACCCCAACGCTGACCTTTGCCGCGGTCGAGGCCGTGCCCCTGCCGCCAGGACTTGCACTGTTGCTGACCGGTCTTGGCACGCTCGCCTTCAGGTCGTGCCGACGTAGGAAACCCATCTGATCTGGACATCGAGTGATCAAATGGATGGTTTTGAGCATGTGTAGAGCAATGGTGGCCGCGTTTTTCGCTGTTACCGTCGGCCTCTTATTCGCAGACGATGCGAATGCTGTCATTATAGTAGACGAGCCCGACATAGTCCTAACGGTGAACGACGACGTCACGATCAATTACAATCCTGATGACCGGCGAAACAACTTCATGTTTTCTGGCAGCGCATTCGAGTTTCTCTATCGGCTCGAGGGGGACGATCGCCTCCAGGGCGGTGAACGGATCGTGCTCGGCGAGTTCACGACGGAACGCAGCCTCGGGAGCGAGATCGACGGAACCGACGGTTTTTCGGACCGGCGCATCTTGGATCCTTTCAACCTAGGGTCAGAGGGTGAGAGCCTCTACTACGGTATCCGTTTCCGGAACGGGCGAGATGCCTCCTTCCTCTTCGGCTGGATCGAGGTCTTGATCGGCAGCACATCTGGTCCCGCCACGACCTCGATCACGATAGAGACCGTAGCGTTTGAGGATAGCGGTGCTGGCATCACCGTCGGCGACACCGGGATCGCCCCCGTTCCGCTACCCGCCGCAGGTCCATTCGCGGTGATCGGTTTCGCTTGCCTGGGTATCGCTGCGCGCCGCCGAGCTCGGGAGCGGCTGTCACGCGCGGGTTCATCTTCACCGCGACGCTTTCGGTACTGCCCGCAGCAGCCGCGCCTGCAGCGCCGATCACGGACTTCTCAGGGCTAGAGGTCGGGGTCAGTTGGGGCTCTTACTTCGGCAATGGCCTGGGCGTAACCTTTGGCACTTCGTTGGGCAACCATACCGCAATCATCGGGGACGCGACGGAGTTTACCGGCATCACGATCTCTGACGGGATCGATCTCACGCCCGACCCGACTTTCGACCTGGACATCACGCTGGGTGGCTTTCTGGAACTGACCTCGCCCGCTGGCGGGACCCTGATCAACGAGTTGCTCTTCCTGTTTCGGCTGGAATTCAATGTGATGGTGACGGGGGTGACGACGGTTGATGATCTTCTCATCGAGGGGTCCATGTCTAACGCAATCATCGACAAGCCCTCTGTCGAACTGATCCTGAGCGGCGAAGTTGTGAACGACGGCTCCTTGGCGATCGCGGTCCTGCAGCCGCCTGCTGGCACCGTGGCACGTTGGCAGCTTGCGGCCGACGCCGCCGTTCCTCCGCCAGGGCCGCTCGGGCTGCTGCTGGTCGATTTCGGTCCGATGGTAGTCTGCGCGCGCAGGTAAGGTGCCAGCTTGCATCAAGCGATCCCGCGTGCTGCCTCCTTCCAGCCTCATTCTTCAGTCTGTTTTTGTAAGTGTCATGGAGCGATGAGAGATCAAAGGATGCGGTGGAGATTTCTAGCGGCTGTCGCGCTCACGACTGCTAAATTCAGTTTGTCGGCACTCGTGCCCGCCCTGAGTTCCACGGCACCGGCAAACGCCGTTACTGTTTTTGACAACCTGCGGAGCGGTGACGGTCAGAGCGCGAACGCCACTCTTGCCGGCGGCATGCTCACGGCGCGGGCTCTGCTGTTTGATGCCGTTGTTGGGGGGACTCTCGAAACCATCGACATCCGTCTGTCCACTCAAACCAGATCCCTAGAGGAAGGCGAACGGACCATCTCACTCACTTTGAACGAGGGCGGGCAAAACCGCCCCGGCACCTTCCTTGGCACGACGTCCGCGACGCAGTTCTATGGAAACAACTTGGTCACGACCGTGTCATTCGACTTTACGGACCAGGGCGTCACTCTTGCTATGGGAACGCGCTACTGGATCGTCGTTCAACTTGTCGAAGGGAACAATATCGCCTGGCAAGGCGGGAGAACCAATGAGGACAGCCTCCGCGGGCAGCGCATCGGATCAAGTTGGCAGGTCTTCGACAACTTTCCACACGGCGCGCGGATTGAGGTTGCAGCGGTACCGATACCGGCGACCGGCGCGCTCCTGGCCGCCGGGCTCGTTGCTGTCGGCTCGGCGCCGGACCGGGGCTCGTCGCAGGGGCTGAGAGGCGGACTCCGCTTCCTGATTATTCTTGGCGAGGTCCCCAGTGCAAACCTGCTCCAGCCCCCGCCGACCAGCCTGAAGCGGGACAGCGAACGTTGGGTTGGAGCACAGATTAGCAGATGATATGCTGACGCAGCGCGCAGTATTTCAGCATTTAACGTGCCCCTCATTAAATTAAGGAGCGGTCTCTGAAGAAGCTGTTCCAAGGAATTAATGCCAGGAGACACAAAGGTAGTGCTGCACAATGGTCTGCCAATACAGAAAGCGGTTCCTTATCCGCCCTAGGTTCTTGCCTCCAATTGTCCTTTGAGTGCTCTCTTTTCCGTTGCACGACGGGAGCGCGCGACAAATCCTACAAATCCTAAACCTGCAAGTAAAAGCGGTAGCGTAGCGGAAACAGGTACCGGTGCCAAGGTGTAAGCCGCACCGGTCACGCTACTTCCTGTCAGCACAAGTTCAGTAACACCCTCACCAAAGAGACCATTATCGACCAAGAAAATGCTTGAAGAGAGACCCCCCTCGTTGAGGACACTCCCGGCATCAAGGGAAAAACCGACACTGCCATCTGAGGAGTTTAGCCCAAAAATGGATGGCTGGGTGTTGGTCAATGCAAAATTGAGTCCAGTTTCAGTGGCCGTTACAGTGAACCCTATGATGCGGAGGCGGCTGTTCTCCGGGCTAGAGCGTTGCCCGATCAATCTGGCTCGTATCCACAGGCGGTGAAGTAGTTGGCGCACTCACAGGGGGAGAAGGTGTCAGTGAGGGTGCCGATCCGGTCCCAGAGGGCCTCGACGGTGCGTTCGGCGGCCTTTCGCAGGAGTGCCTTGAGCTTGGCGAAGGCGCGTTCGTTGGGGTTGAGGTCCGGGCTGTATGGCGGGAGGAACTGGAGCCGGGCGCCTTTGGCCTCGATCGCCTCGCGGGCTGCGGCGCGTTTGTGGCTCGACAGGTTGTCGAGGATGACAATGTCGCCGGGTCGGAGCGTCGGTGCCAGCACGTGGGTCACGTAGGCCTCGAACCAGTCGCCGTTGATCGGCCCATCGAGCACCATCGGTGCGACCATGCCGCCGAGGCGCAGGCCCGCCACGAAGGTTGTCGTTTTGCGGTGCCCGTGAGGGACGCCCATCCGCAGCCGCTCGCCCCGGCGGCAGCGACCGTGGCTGCGGGCCATGTTGGTGGCAGTCCAGGTCTCATCGACGAAGACGAGGCGTCTGGGGTCGAGATCCGGCTGGCCACAGAACCAGGCCTGACGCTTTCTCCGAACGTCCGGCCGATCCTGCTCTATCGCGTGTGCGGTCTTTTTTTGCGTGTGATCCCATGGCGCTGGAAGAACCGTGACAGGGCCGAGCCGGAGACGGCGATGCCGCGCTCCGCCAGACGGCCCTCGAGTTCATCGAGCGACTGGTCGCGCTCTTCCTCGAACGCCTCCATCACCGCGCCGTGGTGCGCCTCGATGTGCCGCGAGCGCGTGTCACCGCCCTGTTGCTTCGGCTCGAAACTCCCTGTCATGCGGCGAGCCGCATCCCATCGGATCACCGACGAGATCGAGACCCCGAACCGCCCCGCCGCTGCCCGACGGCTCATACCTGCATCGACTGCAGCCAAGGCTCGTCGCCTCAAGTCCATGGAAAGTGGTTTGCCCATACCAATGCCCAACATCTGCTCCTTCAAGCACTGAAACAGGCAAACCGTCCCGTGGGAATCCCCTCAGTGCGATTCAGAAAGGACGGGCAACGCTCTAA
>JBCDFC010000133.1:0-13102 GCA_039178805.1 Pseudomonadota bacterium
AGTTCACCGTGGAGCGCTACAGCCACGTCATGCACATCGTCTCGAATGTCGACGGCGTACTGTCGGAGGATCACGACGCGCTCTCGGCCCTCCTCGCGGGTCTGCCCGCCGGCACCGTCTCGGGCGCGCCCAAGATCCGTGCCATGGAGATCATCGACGAGCTCGAGGCCGAGAAACGCGGCGTCTATGCGGGCGGCGTCGGCTATTTCGGCGCAGGCGGTGAGATGGACACCTGCATCGCGCTACGTACCGGCGTCGTGCGGGAAGGGCGCCTCTACGTGCAGGCCGGCGGCGGCGTCGTCTGGGACAGCACGCCGGAGGCTGAGTTCCAAGAAACCGTGTCCAAGAGCCGGGCGCTCCTGCACGCCGCCGCCGTCGCCCGATCCTTCGCCCGAGGCACGAACTGAACCGAGCCCTGTCGATGATGAGATCGACGGAGCTACCGTCCGACGCGTAGGATCGAACCGATCCACGGCATCCGAGGGCTGGACCCTCGTGGACCGACCGAGACATTTGGTTCCGTCATTGCCGGACTCGATCCGGCAATCCAGATTTCTCTTAAGTATTGAAATGAGAATTTTTTTGGATCCTCGGGTCAAGCCCGGGGATGACATGAATGGGTTCGTTCCGTCTGAGTCGGGCCACTAGGGTCCAGAAAACCGAATGAACCCATCTGCCTAAAGGAATGCTGGATTGCCGGATCAAGTCCGACAACGACGGCGCCTCGCGGTTCAGTCAGGTCGCGAGATGGGCCGGAAGATCGCTCAGCCGCCGGACCGTTGCCGGATCACGGCTGAGAGGGGTGCGATTGTCGCCTCGCCTGCTCCCTCCAGCGCGAAGCGCATCGCCGCGCGCAGGGACGCAGCACTCGCCGGTGCAACGACGACAGCGCTGCCCTGACGGCGCGCGACCCGGGCTGCGATGTTCAGGGTTTGAAGGAGTTGCGCCTCCGTCGTCGCCCCGATCCCGCCCCGGTCGGGCGAGATTGCCGGCAGCGAGGCCGCACGCGCCGCACGGAGTGCCGCACCCCCGCCGATGATCCGGCTGTCGAAGTAGGCAAAGCCGTATTGGCCCAGCGTCTCAAGCACTTCAGGCGCGATGTTGTCCCCGCGACCGTCACCCTTAGTGAAAGCCGCCGCAATGCTGACTGGCACCTCGGCCAGTGCCTCCACGGCCTCCTCGGCACCGACCGATGAGGAGAGCTCGGCGATCACCTCATGACCCGCCGCACGGATCGCCGATGCCGTATCCGCACTGCCAGGCTCACCTGCGACGACACCGATTGCGACCGGGAAGGGCAAGCCCTCAATCACCTCCGCTGCCAGCGGATCGTCGCCATCCGTCGCCAAGAGGACGAGCGCCACCATGCGCCCGGCCGCGGGGGCGTTGAAGTCCCGCGCATTCACGTCGAGCGCAGGGCCCGCGAGCGTTAAACGATCATCGCTTGGCGCCGCCCGCTCCGGCTCGGAAGCGGCGGCCGGGTCGTCGTCGGAGACGCTAAGCGCCGCATCTGCGGCCAGGGGCGCATCCGTCGCAGGCGCCAGTGCTGCCTCCTGTGCGTTCGGATCGGGCTTCGATCCGGGCACGGGCGGAATACCGGTCGAGGTGTCGTCAATCACATCGCCGGGCCCAATGACACCGCCGAAGGGTACCGAAGCGTCGTTCTCCGTCTCACTCGGCACCGTCGCGGGGTCCAAGGCGGCCGTAACGATATCCTCGGAAGCCGTGTCCGCAGCGGCAGGGTCACCGATCGCCGGTGCTTCTGGGATGGGCGCCTGATCAGCGAGCGCCGGAGCGAGCGGCGTCGCAAGTGGCTCAGGCGCAGCCGCCTCCTCAGCCGCCGCGGGTGCTTCCACCGCCGCTTCGCCGGTCTCCGCCGGCGCCGAAAGATCCACCCCCAGCGCCGCCAACGCCTCACGCGCCTCGTCCGGTGTCATCGCATCGATCTGGCTCGGACCGTCGGGCGAAGACGCAACGCTATCACCGGGCTCAGCAGCCACCGCGGACGTGCCCTCGGCCCCAGCCGCATTGTCCGCTGCCAGAGCCGCTTCGAGAGCGGCAAGCTCTTCGCGCGCCGCATCGCGATCGAGCGCCGTCTCTTCAGGCGCATCGCCTACAGTCGATCCAAGCGAGGGTGCGGGGGCCTGTGGCGCCGGCGCGCCCGCAATCCCACCCTCCGTCAGCAAACCATCGGTCGGCAACGTGGCGGCCGGCGGCGCGGATGGCCCCGCCCCACTTGGCCCCGCCCCACTCGGCCCCGCCCCACTCGGCCCTGACCCAAGCGGCGCTACCCCACCTGGCCCGGCATCGCCCGGTACCGCGCCACCCGGTACGGGCGCAATCAACGAGCCCGGCGGCGCGGAGGGCGCCAAAAGCGAGTTGCTGCCCCCTGGCCGCACCGTGCGTCCCAAACCCGGATCCGCGCTCGGCTGCGAGCCGCTCAGCACGCTGGTATCGAGCCCCGCAATCGCGTCGGTGTCGCCAATCGGCTGCTGCGGCGCGACGACCGGCGCGGATCCCCCGCCAGGTGCAGCCACCGTGGGCGCGCGCGACGGAATGCCAGCAGGCTCGGCCGGAAGCACCGTCTCCTCCGCAAAATTGCCCTCAGAGCGCGGTCCACTCCGCCCCCGCTCCTCGCGCACCGCCGCCGTTTCGAGCCCATCCTCGGGCACCGCATCGCGACCATCCGAAGGGGCGACCGCCGCTGCGTCCGGGTCGAGCCCCGGCCGTTCGAACTCCGGCAGCACGAACAGAAGGCCGAGGACGGCGAGCACCGTCAGGCTCGCACCACTTACCAAACCCTTCAGAAAGCCGAGAAACCAGCTGGTCTCACCCTGCTGCTGATCGCGATAGCGCTTCTTCCAGCTCATCTTCCCGCATCTCCCCCAGCGAGCTTGCCCGGCAGCTTTCCAGGCAGCTTCCCTAGCAGCTCCCGACCCAGCTGCATCCCGCCGCCGCAACCTGCGTCGACCGCCTGTCTGGCACAAGGGGCAGCGCCTACGACGATCGCCAGCGCAGTCGTCGCCCCGGCCAAAGCCCCCGGCCAAACGCCCCCGCGCTTGACGACAGCGTCCTGGGCACGCCATGACCCGTATCGTCGCGCGATAGCCTTGAGGCCAGACCGTGCGACGCCACCGTTTGTCCCCGTGCGAAAGCTGCCGAATGATCCTCCTCATCGACAACTACGACAGCTTCACCTTCAATTTGGTGCACTATCTTGGCCATTTGGGGGCGGAGGTGCGGGTCGAACGAAATGACGCGCTGAGCGTACAGGAGGCCTTGGCGCTGAAGCCGCGCGCGATCGTCCTATCGCCCGGCCCCGGCACACCGGATACCGCCGGGATCTGTCTCAATCTCGTTGCACAAGCACCGGCGGATATGCCGATCATGGGCGTCTGCCTCGGCCATCAAGCGATCGGCCAGGTCTATGGCGGCACGGTGGAACGCTGCCACGAGGTGCTGCACGGCAAACTCTCGACCATCGGCCATTCGGGCAGCGGGATCTTCGAGGGCGTCCCCCAGGGCTTCCTGGCCACCCGCTACCACTCGCTCACGGTCGCCCCCGAGAGCATGCCGGACGGTCTGGAAGTGACCGCAAGATCGCAGTCGGGCGTCGTCATGGGCATCTCCCATCGCGACCGCCCGGTGCATGGCGTGCAGTTCCACCCCGAGTCGATCGCGTCCGAGCACGGCCATGCCATGCTCGCGAATTTTCTGCGCATTGCGGGCCTCACTCCGGCCGAGGCGGGCTCGTGAGCGCGGGCGAAACCGTTGGCGACTTGCGACCGCTGATCGCGCAGGCGGCCGCCGGGCCGCTTAGCCGTGGCGATGCGGAGCTTGCCTTCGGTATCATCATGTCGGGCGAGGCCACGCCGGCGCAGGTCGCCGGTTTCCTGATGGCGCTCGCCATGCGCGGTGAGAGCGTGGACGAGATCGCCGGTGCTGCGACCGTGATGCGGGCCCGCGCGACACGCGTCGCAGCCCCCGAAAACGCCATCGACATCGTAGGCACTGGCGGGGACGGTAAAGGCACGCTCAACATCTCAACGGCCACCGCCATCGTGGTCGCGGCCGCGGGGGTCCCGGTCGCCAAGCACGGCAACCGCGCCCTCTCCTCCCGCGCCGGCGCCGCGGATGCGCTCGGCCAACTCGGCGTCGACGTCATGGTCCCGGCTTCGGTCGCCGAGAAGGCGTTGGCGACTTGCGGCCTCTGCTTCATGATGGCGCCGATGCACCATGCCGCGATGCGCCACGTGCAGCCCGTGCGCATGGAGCTTGGCGTCAGAACGGTGTTCAACATCCTGGGCCCACTGACAAATCCGGCAGGCGCACGCCGTCAGCTTACCGGCGCCTTCGCCCCCTACCTCCTGCGCCCAATGGCCGAGACGCTAAGGGCCCTCGGCTCGGAGGCCGCGTGGCTCGTCCACGGCGCCGACGGCACCGACGAGATCTCCATCGCCGGCCCGACCCGCGTCGTCGCGCTCGCCAACGGCACGATCGAGGAGTTCGAAATCGGCCCGGCCGATGCGGGCCTCGACACGCACCCCTTCGAAGCGATCCTCGGCGGCGCGCCGGAGGAGAATGGCGCCGCGCTTGCCGCACTGCTCGACGGTGCGCCCAGCGCCTATCGCGATGCCGTGCTGCTGAACGCCGCAGCGGCGCTCATGGTTGCGGGTCGCGCCACCGACCTCAAAGCCGGGGTCAGCATTGCGGCAGAGAGCATCGACAGCGGTGCTGCGCGCAGCAAGATCGCCGAACTCGCCGCCATCACGGCTGCCGAAGCTGGCGGGCCAAGCGCATGAACCGGCGGCGCGCGCTCCTACGATCCGACATCGCCCGCGGAGAAGGTTGCGAAAGCGCATTGAGCTCTTCGCGGAATCTTCGATGTTTCGACCCTAACATGTCGTGGGTGGGCGCGGCGCCAGGCAGTCGACCAAGCGCCAGAGGCGAACAACCATCGCGGAGCGCTGGGTGAGCCAATGAGCACGATCCTAGACCGCATCAAGGCGTACAAGCTGGAAGAGATCGCGGCCGCCAAAGCCGCGAGACCGTTGGCGAGCCTTGAGGCCGAGGCGCGTGCTGCCGCGCCCGTTAGACCGTTTCGCGCAGCACTCGATGCCGCCGTTCGCGCGGGCGACTACGCGCTCATCGCCGAAGTGAAGAAAGCCTCGCCCTCTAAAGGTCTGATCCGCGCCGATTTCGACCCCGCGGCCCTCGGTACGGCCTATGCCGAAGGCGGCGCCGCCTGCCTCAGCGTGCTCACCGACACGCCGAGCTTTCAGGGCGCCCCCGCCTATCTCGGCGCCGCCCGATCCGCTTCGGGCCTACCCGCGCTCCGCAAGGATTTCCTTTACGACAGCTACCAGGTCGTCGAAGCACGCGCCTGGGGTGCCGACTGCATTCACCTCATCATGGCCAGCATCGATGATGGCCAGGCCGCCGAACTCGCCGCCGCCGCGCGCGATTGGGGCATGGAAGTGCTCGTCGAAGTGCATGACGAAGCCGAGCTCGACCGGGCCCTCACGCTCGACGCCGCTCTCATCGGCATCAACAACCGCAACCTCCATACCTTCGAGACAACGCTCGAGACGACGGAACGCCTCGCACCTCGGGTGCCTGCGGACCGAGAGATCGTGGGCGAGAGCGGTCTCTTCACCCCCGCCGATCTCGCCCGCCTCGCCCGCATCGGCGTCCGCCGTTTTCTGATCGGTGAGAGCCTGATGCGCCAGGAGGACGTGGCCGCAGCGACCAAAGCGCTCCTCGCCAACCCCTTGGCCGCGATCGCCGCCGCAGCCCCGGGCGACGACGCATGACCGCCGAGGATCCGGCAGCGAGCGGCCTCACCCATTTCGATGCCGAGGGGCGCGCCCGCATGGTCGATGTGGGCGACAAGCCGGCAACCCGGCGCCGGGCAACCGCCCAAGGCGCTGTCCGCATGGCGCCCGAGACGCTCAGCACCATCGTCGAGGGCCGCGCGAAGAAGGGCGATGTCCTCGTTGTCGCGCGGCTCGCCGGGATCATGGCGGCCAAGCGCACGCCCGATCTCATCCCGCTCTGCCATCCGCTGCTTCTGTCCAAGGTCACGGTGGACCTCGCGCCTGCCCCGCCCGACCGCGTGGAGATCACGGCGACCGTGGAGCTTACGGGCCAAACAGGGGTCGAGATGGAGGCGCTCACCGCCGTCAGCATCGCCGCCCTCACGGTCTACGACATGGTCAAGGCGGTCGACCGCGGCATGGTGATCGAGGCGGTCCAGCTTCTTGAAAAATCCGGTGGAAAGTCCGGCGACTGGCATGCCGATGGTTCGTGAGACGGCGGCGACCGCGTGCTGAGCGTCGAGGAAGCGCGCGCCCAGATCCTGTCCCTCGTCGCCCCTCTCGGCACTGAGACAGTGGGGGTCGATGCCGCAGCGGGCCGGGTTCTCGCCGAAGACTGCATCGCGTCCCGCGCGCAACCGCCCTTCACCGCCTCCGCCATGGACGGCTACGCGGTGAGAGCCCATGAAGCGCACGCAGGGGCACGCCTTGCCGTGGTCGCCGAGGCCGCCGCCGGCCACGCGGTCGAAACCGCCCTGCCACCGCAATCCGCGATCCGCATCTTCACCGGCGCACCCCTCCCCGAAGGCGCCGACACAGTCCTGATCCAAGAGAATACCGAGCGCCAGGGCACGTCCATCACCGTGAGCGAAGCGCCGAACAAGGGCGCATGGCTCCGCCCAGCCGGGCTCGACTTCGAAGTGGGTTTCGCGCTCTGGGCTCCTTGCCGCCTCGGCCCGAGCGAGATCGCCCTTGTCGCTGCAATGAATATCGCCCGACCAGTCGTCGCGCGCCGGCCCATCGTCGCAGTGATCGCCACCGGCGACGAGCTGGTCATGCCGGGAGAAGTTCCCCGCGCCGATCAGATCGTGGCATCGAGCGCGCCGGCGGTCCTCGCCCGCATCGCTGCGGCCGGTGCCATCCCGCGGCCCTGCCCCATCGCGCGTGACAACCGCGACAGCCTGCTCGCCGCACTCGCCGCCGCCGAAGGTGCAGACATTGTCGTCACGCTTGGCGGCGCCTCCGTCGGTGACCACGATCTGGTTGCGACGGTGTTTGGCGGCGCGGGTCTCACCCTCGATTTCTACAAGATCCGCATGCGCCCGGGCAAACCGCTGATGGCGGGCCGCATTGCGGACGGTCCCGCCATGCTCGGCCTACCGGGCAACCCCGTCTCGGCCATGGTCTGCACCGAGCTCTTCCTAGTACCCGCCATCGAGCGCTGCCTCGGTTTCGACGCGGCAGCCGTCACGCCACGCTTCCGGGTTGGGCGCCTCGCCCATGACCTCGAGGCGAACGGCGAGCGAGAACACTACATGCGGGCGACCATGGCAGAAGGCAGCGACGGCGTGCCGGTTCTCGATGTCATGGAGAACCAGGACTCGAGCCTCCTTTCGGTCCTTGCGCGGGCCGATGTCCTCGTCTGCCGGCAACCGCGCGCGCCCAAGGCATCGGCCGGGGAGCGCGTTCAGTTTCTCCCGCTGAACTGATCAGCCGGTAAGAGAACAGTTGCCGTAAAGACTCACATCGTGCCCGTTCCGTTCCCGTCCTCCCCCAGTCGTTGCTTGACACAAAAGGCGAACGTTCTTAGAACTTCGACCACTAGAACTGGTATCTCGGTGATCAGCTGCTGTTGGCGGCAAGACGGCGAAGGGGGTCCTTATGCTCACGCGAAAGCAGCATGACCTACTTATGTTCATCCATAAGAGAGTGCAGCGCGATGGCGTCTCGCCATCCTTCGATGAGATGAAGGAGGCACTCGATCTACGGTCGAAATCCGGGATCCACCGCCTGATCACCGCGCTTGAGGAGCGGGGCTTCATCCGGCGTCTGGCCCACAGGGCGCGCGCGATCGAGATCCTAAGGCTGCCCGAGAACGTCGCCGCCGACGGGCCACGCCCCGCCTTCCGGCCCGCCGTGATCGACGGCGATCTGGCCGACAGCCCGGCGCCTCAGCGTCATGGCGACACGCAAAGCATCGACGCGATTGCCCGGCTCGGTGCTGCACCGGTCGAGACGAGTTCGGATTCGGCGAGCGTTCCCTTGGTCGGTCGCATCGCTGCCGGCCGTCCGATCGAAGCGATCGAGAGCGGCACGCACCGCTTGGGCGTTCCCACCGACATGGTGGATGGCACCGCTGAGCACTACGCGCTCGAAGTGCGCGGCGACTCAATGATCGAAGCCGGCATCCATGACGGGGACGTCGTTGTGATCCGCCGCCAGAACTCCGCCAATAATGGCGATATCGTCGTAGCGCTGGTCGAGGATAACGAGGCCACACTGAAGCGCATGCGGCGGAAGGGTAATGCCATCGCGCTCGAAGCGGCGAACCCCGCCTACGAGACGCGCCTCTACCGCTCAGGCCATGTGAAGATCCAGGGCAAGATGGTTGGGCTGATCCGCACCTACCGCTAATCGGTGCCCCCGAAAGACGGGCATCGCCGCCAGCCAACCTGCCATCGCCTGCAGCCCGTTGCCTTGGCAGTGACGAGGCTTAGGGTTCCGTGTGGCAAAACATGAACGGCGACAGATCGGGCCTGAAGGCTGTCGAACCCAATGAAGCGGCAGCGCCCGGGCGGCTTCTGAGCAGCCCGCGGCGCTACGAGAAGCGTATGCTCGGTGCAGTAGGTCGCCTGACGCTCCGCCGTGGCGCCCCTTCCTTTAAGCACCGCGACGCGCCATCCTCCGGGCATCTGGCCAAGGCGCGCGCCGCCTTCACCGTCCGAGAAGCCCGGCCGCGATGCCGCTTTCTCCTGGCTGACGCGATCGCCGTCGCGCCGCAACCATGTCTCCGCCGCGTAGCCCTGCCCGCGGGCGCGATCGAGGACGCGGCCTTCGGGCCCCATGAGGCCGACGAGCCGACCTTCTGCAGCGATCAGGAGGGCTGGCCTCGGCGGCGGATCGGCCTGCCACAGGACCGCCGCCATAGCGGCGACGGCAACGCCGCCCACGCGCCATGGCCCACGCCAGACCGCCGCCCATAACCCGCCGAGCGCGATGGCACCCAGCACTCCATCGCCCGCTGCAGGGACGGCGTGATCGGCACCGGGCAGTGCTGCGACACCATGCGCCACCGAAAGGACCCACTCGATCCCCAACCCCATGAGGTCCAGAAAAGGCTGCGCGAGGCCGAAGGGCGCGGCGAGGCCAGCCGCGATCCCAGCGGGCGCGATCCATGCCCCCATAACCGGCACCGCGCCGAGGTTGGCGAGCAGCCCCCAAGTCGCGACCCGGTTAAAATGTACTCCAGCGAAGGGCGCCGTGGCCGTGCCTGCAATAATGCTCGTGAAGAGCACGGCGCCAGCAGCCGACGTGAGCGGCTGCACCAGCCGCAGAGCGAAGAGCGGCGTCGCGCGAGCTTCATCACCCGTAGCTTCCTCGCGCCCCGCCTCCCGCCGCCGACGTCGCGCTGTCAGCGCTTCGTAGGCAGCAACGAGGGCCGTCGTCGCCGCGAAGCTCATTTGAAAGCCGGGGTTGAAGAGTGCCACCGGATGGATGGCGAGCACGATGATCGCGGCGAGCGCCAGCCCCCGCAGCGAGATCGCTGGGCGATCGATCAGAACGGCGAAGAGCGCGACAGCGACCATGACAAAGGCACGCTGCGTCGCGACCGTCCCCCCCGACAGCATGAGATACCCCGCCGCCGCGCAGAGCGCGAAGACCGCGGCGAGTTTCTTCACATTGAGCGGCAGCCATCGCGGCCCGACCAGCGCCAGCACCGCCCGCGTACCCGAGAAGACGAGCGCCGTCAGCAGGCCCATATGGAGGCCCGAGATCGCGAGCAGATGGGCGAGCGACGAGATCCTCAGCGCCTCCGCATCCACCTCCTCGATCGCCGAACGGTCACCGACGATGATTGCGGCAGCGAAGGCACCAGCGCGTCCCGGCATCCGTGCCCTTAACGCATCGGCAAGGTTCAGCCTGAGCGCTGAGAGGCCGAGGCGGAGGCGCGTGAAGAGACCCGGCGCATGCTCGGCCCGGGCACCCGCGGCCTCCTCGGCCGGCAACATGAGCGCGGGGTTCCGTGCGAAACCAGTCGCGCCGATCCCCTCGAAATAGGCATGGCGGGCGAAGTCGAAGGCGCCGGGCTCGACCGGCGCGCTGGGTGGGAAAAAAGTCGCCCTGACCATAAGCCATGTGCCGGGCGGAGGAACGGGCTCACCCTGCTGCTCAAGGAGGGCCACGCGCATCCTGGCAGGCGTCCGCTCGGGCCCGTAGCCGAAGAGCGTCGCCCGCTCGAGCAGCACCCGCGGCGCACCGCTCGCCGCCCGGTCGACCGCGACGACACGGCCCTCCAAGGTCGCCGTCACCGGGGCGCCAAGCCGCGGCCCCTCCGCTCGGACCGCGGCGCCCAAGGCAAGTGCGAAGCCGAGGCCAAGGGCCAGCGCCACGAGAGCCAGCACACGCAACAGCATGAACCGCCGCACAATTGGGAGCGCGAGGAGCATGAGACCCGGCAAGGGCGCCAGTATCGCCATCACGGGCGGCTCAGCCGGCCAAGCGAAATAGGCCCAGATGCCGAGCCCGATCCCCACTGGTAGCCACAGCACCGCCCGCCTGAACTCAAGCCGGAGCACCCAGTCCCCGATCCCCTGGCGCGGCCCCCAGGGCAGAGGACCCAATACCCTCATCGCACCGCCAGGAACGGCATCAACCATCGCACGCCCTCCACCGGCTGCCACGCAACCCGGCCGCCGCTATCAGACCCCGACGCGCTTAATCAGCAATTAACGATACCACCGCGCGGTTCGCGGGCGGTTGAAGCGACGGCGGCGATGGGGCATGGGCTGCCCGAACGACGAAGCGGAGGACATCGATGACCGAGACCACGGGTACCACAATGCGCGACCCTGGCGTCGTCACCCGCTTCGCCCCGTCACCGACGGGCTTCCTGCATATCGGGGGGGCGCGCACAGCACTCTTCAACTGGGCCTTCGCGCGGCATCACGGCGGCAAGTTCCTGCTGCGGATCGAGGATACCGACCGCGCCCGCTCAACGCCCGAGGCGACCGAGGCGATCTTCGCCGGGCTGCGCTGGCTCGGTCTCGACTGGGACGGCGACGCGGTCAGCCAAGCGAGCGGCCAGGATCGCCACGCCGAAGTTGCACGCGCCATGCTGGAGAACGGCACGGCCTATAAATGCTTCGCCACCAAGGAGGAGATCGACGCCTTCCGCGAGCAGGCCAAGGCGGAGAAGCGGCCGCCCCTCTTCCGCTCCCCATGGCGCGACGCGAGCGCCGAGGATATCGCCGCGCGCGAAGCTGCGGGCGAGCCTCATGTGATCCGGCTGAAGGCCCCGCGGGAGGGCCAGGTCACCGTCGAGGACGCGGTTCAGGGCACGGTGACTTGGGAGGCGGCCCAGCTCGACGATCTGATCCTCCTCCGCTCCGACGGCACACCCGTCTATATGCTCGCCGTCGTGGTCGACGACCACGATATGGGCGTCACCCACGTGATCCGCGGCGACGATCACCTGACCAATGCAGCGCGGCAGAGCCTGATCTACCGCGCCATGGGCTGGGACGTGCCGGTCTTCGCCCATATCCCGCTCATTCACGGCCCCGACGGCGCGAAGCTCTCGAAACGGCACGGCGCGCTCGGCGTCGAGGCCTATCATGAGATGGGCTATGTGCCGGAGGGCATGCGCAACTATCTCGCCCGCCTAGGCTGGTCCCACGGCGATGATGAGTTCTTCACGACCGAAGAGCTGACCGACTGGTTCGGGCTCGGGAGCATCGGCAAGGCGGCCGCGCGCTTCGATTTCGCGAAGCTTGCAAGCGTCAACGGCCAGCATATCCGCATGATGACCGATGATCGCTTGGCATCGCTCGTTCTGGAGCATTGTGCGCTGCGGCGGATGGCGCTTTCGCCGGGACGTAGCGCAATGTTGACCGAAGCGCTGCCCGGGCTGAAAGAGCGCGCCAAGACCTTGGAGGAACTCCTTGATCTCGCTCACTATATTCTTGCAGACCGGCCGCTTGATCCCGATGAGAAGGCCGGAAAGGCGCTCTCAGGCGACGCCCCGCAGCTGCTCACTCGTTTGACGCCGCATCTGCACGCTGCTACTCCGTGGAAACCGGGCCCACTTGAAGATACCGTGCGCATATTCGCGGAAAACGAAGGGTTGAAGCTCGGGAAAGTTGCGCAGCCGCTGCGCGCCGCCCTGACGGGGCGGGCCGTCAGCCCGGGGGTCTTCGACGTGATGGTCACCCTTGGGCGCGACGAGACGCTGGCCCGGATCGCCGACGTCACCGGCTGACCCGGACCGGCGCGCTGTGAGATTGCGTCCGGCGGCAAGAGACCGCCACGCCGGGCGACCTGACGACCGGTTCGCCCCTGCCCAGACGGGCCAGGCGGCCGGGCGCGCACCGACAAGGGGAGAACCATGCCGGACACTGCCACCCGCACCGCCACGCTGAGCTACGACGGCAAGACCGTCGATCTGCCGATCTACGATGCCGTCCACGGGCCGAGCGTGCTCGACATCCGCCGCCTCTATGGCGAGCTCGATGTCTTCACCTACGATCCGGGCTTCACGTCGACGGCGTCCTGCGAGAGCACGATCACCTATATCGACGGCGACAAGGGCGAGCTTCTCTATCGCGGCTACCCGATCGACGAGCTGGCGGAGCAGAGCCATTTTCTCGAGGTCTGCTACCTCCTCCTCTACGGTGAGCTGCCGTCCGCCGCGCAGATGGAGGATTTCGAGGCCCGCGTGACCAAGCACACCATGCTGCACGAGCAGATGGTGAACTTTTTCCGCGGCTTCCGGCGCGACGCGCATCCGATGGCGATCATGTGCGGCGTCGTGGGCGCGATGTCGGCCTTCTATCACGACTCGACCGACATCACGGACCCCTGGCAGCGCGAGGTGGCCTCGATCCGCCTGATCGCGAAGATGCCGACGATTGCGGCCTGGGCCTACAAGTTCTCAATCGGGCAGCCCTTCGTCTATCCTCGGAACGATCTGGACTATGCGGCGAACTTCCTGCGCATGTGCTTCGCTGTGCCAGCAGAAGAATACGAAGTGAACCCGATCCTGTCGCGTGCGATGGACCGGATTTTCA
>JBCDFC010000134.1:0-13066 GCA_039178805.1 Pseudomonadota bacterium
AACCAGCGTCACGACCAGCCCCTTGGGCTTGTCGCCGACTTGGCGCAATGCACCGAAATCCACGCCGACCATCATAGGATAAACCATCGCCCAGATCAGCACGGCGACGGGCAGGTTGACTTTTGCGGCTTCTAAGGAGGCCAGAAAGGAGAAGAGCTCCGGGAGGAGATTGCCCAAAAGCAGCCCCGCCCCGATGGCGAGCGCGACCCAGACGGACAACCAGCGTTCGAAGGTTCCCAGGCCCGCCGCAGCGGGAAGTGATGTATCGGTCACGTCGACCTCCTCAGCAAGCGCAAGCGAGTTCATCGATCACGGGTTGGCACAGATCGGGGCGTCCGCCGCAGCAGTCTTCCATCACGAACGCCAGCAGGCCGCGCATCCCGTTCATATCGGCGAAGTAGCGGATGCTGCGTCCTTCCCGCTGGCTACGGATCAGGCCAGCGCGGGCAAGCACGCCGAGATGGGCCGACATTGTGTTCTGCCGAACCCCCAAGGTATCGCCAATTTCACCTGCCGACATGCCCGCAGCGCCCGCCTTTATCAGCAGGCGAAAGACGTCAAGACGCGTGGACTGGCTGAGGGCAGCGAAGGCATCGAGAGCATGATTCTTATCCATATATCTAGAACTACAGATATTATGATCATTGGTCGAGCGTGAAATTCTCGCGCGCAGGGGCCGTTGCAAAACCATCAACCAAACGACACACACGTCACGCACCGCACTTTCGGGCCGGTTGGCAACGACTGGGGTCTGGCGTACTGCGAAGCGAGGCAATTACCAAAAAGTTCTGGAATGAGACGATGATCGACACCGTCGAGCCGATCCTCGTCAAGGTGAACATGGATGGCGGATACAGCTATCATTGCCATTGGCTTTGCCCGCAAAGACAGCGCCATCGCCTCGCTCGACGACATGAAGGGCAAGGTGTTCGGCATTGGCGATCCGAACTCGACCTCGGAGTATCTGATCCCGTCGATCCAAATTCCGGGTCAGATCAATGCGGCCATGAAGCCCGGCGACTATTTCGGCGAGGTCAAGTTCACCGGCGGCCATGAGCAGACCATCGTCGCAGTCTCGAACGGCGACATCGACGCCGGTGCGACTTGGGCCGACGGGCTTGGCAAGTGGGAAGCAGGCTACAACTCCGGAGCGCTGGGCAAGGCGTCGGACGCCGGCATCGTCGACAGGAACGAGATCGTCGAAATCTGGCGCTCGAAGCCGATCCCGGCGATGCTCGCCATCGCGCTGCACAGTGTCGGCGCGCTCGGAAAGCTCTTCTCCGAGGTCAACGAGAACGCGGACCTCAAGCCGGTCGAGGGCGTCGCCTCCACAGGCGCCGGATGGCTGCAGCGGATGTGGTACGGCGTCGTCAGCCAGACCACGCCGACCTATTTCAGCTCCTTCCTGCTGCGTTTCGAGATCAATGTGCGGACTTTGGCGATCCTTGGCGTCGTGGGCGCTGGCGGCATTGGCTACGACCTGCGCAACATTATCGGTTGGGGGCAAGGGCAGTACGACGACGCGACAGCGATCTTCATCCTGCTGTTCCTGAGCCTCGTCGCGGTCGATTTTCCGAGCGGCGTGGTGCGCGCGCGCCTGACAGGTCGCACAGCCCAACGCGCGAGGGCGAGCGCATGAGCGCCACCATGACCTTCGAGACCATAGAGGCCGACCAGCAGGGGCGCCGGCGGGTCGTCTGGGCGGTTCTGCTTGCGGTGCTCGCCTACCTTGTCTACGCAGCGATCAGTTTTGACATCAGTGGCGTGATCGAGCGCGCCAAGTCCGAACGGGCGCAGGCGCTGCTCGCCGATCTCGTGGGCTACAAGATCGTGATCGAGAAGGACAATCGCTCCGGCGATGTGCGCGCGGCCATCGCGAACGAGCGCAAGTCCATCCTGCCCGAAGACCCCGACTGGGTGGCGCGCGATGGCGATGCAGTGATCATTGATCTCGAAGACGGCTATTCAATTACCCTATCGCCCGGATGAGACGCTGTTTGACATCCCAGGCTTCGGCGTATTGCGCGCGACGGCCTTTCACCGCGAGGGCGTGACCCTGACGCTTCCTGAAGGAGTGGCCGAACCGGATTGGCTGTCGCTGACATCCGCCCGCCTCGTCATCACGCGCGCTCGACAGGAGGCGCACCGGTTTTTCTGTGGCTGGGAGGAGTTCTTCTTCACCGTTGACAATCTGCTGTACAGCAAGAGCGTCGGCGAGGTTGCAGGGCTCGCTTTATCGGGGGAGCGCATCGACCCGGTGCACAGCAACGCGCGCTTTGTGCTCGACAGCGTCCGGAACAATAGCCGCTGGAACCACGGCGACGTCTTCCAGCCATTGTCGAGACGATCCTGATGGCGTTTCTGGTACGGTCTTCGCGGCACTGGCGGCGATCCCGCTCGCTTTTTCGGCGGCGCGCAGTGTCAATCCGGCGCAGCCCGCGCGGTTCGGGTTACGGCGGCTGTTCGACCTGTTGTGCGGCGTCGATGGCCTGATCTGGGCGATCATTCTCAGCCGCGCCTTCGGGCCGGAGCCGATGACTGGCGGGCTTGCAATCGCGCTGACGGACACTGGCGCAGCCGGCAAGCTGTTTTGCGAGGCGGTCAAGAACGCCGACGACAAACAGATGGAGGGCGTCGCCTCCACCGGGGCAGGTCAGGTGGGGAAGCAAATCGCGGCAAAACAAAACACTAGAGCATGGCGTATGATCCAGATTGATCGGAACATGCTCTAGAAGCGCTCGCTTGGTGGGATTGGCCGCACGAGGCGGTCGGCGCGGCGCTCGTCGACTTCCGTTCTCTGTTCGTCGCGGCGTTCCTTGAAAAACATGGCGGGGGAGTGTTCATTCTTCATCGACGACCAGCTCGACACGGTCGGCGGCGAACCATGTTCGACCCGCCTCGATCACCTCTCCATCTGGCGTCACGTTCATCGAGATCGTGCGCAGAACCGGCGCGCCCACGGTGAGGCGCAGATGACGCGCCACGCCGCCGCGCGCGCCTTCCGCGGTGAGGCGCGTCGAGCGACGGCGATAATCCGCGATCCCACAAGCCGCGAGTGCGGCGGTGATCGAGCGGGTTTCTCGCAGAGCTTCGCAGAACCCTGGCGCGCGCGCGGCGGGAAAAACGCTGTGCGCCAACGCGAGCGGCGTACCGTCGGCCAGCGCCACCCCCTCATAGAGATGCACAGCGTCGCCCGGCCTAACACCCAGCCGCTCCGCGTCTTCTAGCGTCGCAGGCAACGTTTCGAGCCGCAGGATCTCACGGTCGCCAATCCGTCCTGCCTCCTCCAGAGAGCGAGTGAAGCGCGTTGTCGGCCCGATCGTGTAGGCCAGTGGCGGGGTCTCGGTCACGAACACGCCCGCCCCGCGGCGCGATCGCACGACACCCGCCTCGCGCAAAGCGGCCAGTGCACGGCGCACCGTATGCCGGTTCACTCCATGGCGCCCTGCGAACTCGGCTTCCGTGGGCAATTTCGCGCCTGCGATATACCGCCCGGCCGCAATCTCTGCGGCGATTGCGCGTTCAACCTGACGCCAGAGCGGCGCGTCTTCTTCAGAGATCGTCACAGAAGGTTCACCCGTGGCCGCTTGCATCTGTTACTATATTAGTCTAGTTGTCGCTTTATAGCTATAAATTAGGATGCTCTATGATTGAAACCCGCAAACACTGGATGGCCGTCCTCGCGAAAGCGGCTCCTGAGGCGTTGGCTGAGCGCATGGCGGCCCTTGATCTCCCATCCGATGTCACGGTGCTGCGTGCGCCGGAGATCGGCGCGGTGATGGTGCGCGGCCGCATGGGCGGCGTGGGCGCGGTGTTCAATCTGGGCGAGACGACAGTAACGCGTTGCTCGGTACGGCTGGCGGACGGGACGGTTGGGCACGGTTATGTTTCGGGCCGTGACAGGGATCATGCGCGCAATGCGGCGCTCTGCGATGCGCTTCTTCAGGGACCGCGCGCTGCCGAGGTCCGCACAGCGGTCATCGAGCCCCTGGAGCAGGCTCAGGCGCAGAGACGCGCGGCGCTTGCGGCGAAGGCCAACGGCACGCGGGTTGAGTTCTTCACCATGGCGCGGGGCGAACCATGACCGACTTGGGTCAGAGTGGGCGCGCTTTGCAGGCGCAAAGCCGCAAACCGTCCTCCGACGGACTTGAACCGGTGGTGCCGACCTTCGGATTGCTGCAAAGCACTCGGGCGCTTGAAGGCGGTTTGGCCAACGCGCCGATCGACGCCGCCCATGCGTTTCGGGCGATGCTCGACGCGATGGCGCGGCCTGGCACGATCCAGCAGGTAGGCGTGGCGGCGCCGCCAACTCCACTCGGCGCGGCGGCAGGCGCACTGCTGCTGACGCTGTGTGATCCAGACACGCCGCTCTGGCTCGCGCCATCGGTCGCGACAGACGACGTGCGCGCATGGATCGCCTTTCACAGCGGCGCGCCGATCTTGGGCCGGGGGGAGGCGCGGTTCGCATTCGGCGCATGGGAGGACATGCAGCCGCTGTCCAGCTTCGCGATTGGGACGGCGGACTATCCAGATCGGTCCGCCACGCTGATTGTTGAGGTTGAAGCGCTGGAAGGCGACGCTCGCCTCACCGGCCCGGGTGTCGAGGCTGTGGCGCGCCTGGCGGTCCCAGACGGCGAGGCGTTCAGGCAGAACGCGGCGCTGTTCCCGCTGGGGCTCGATTTCTTTCTTACCTGCGGCGACCGGCTGGCCGCCATCCCAAGAACCACGCGCGTATTGGGCGCTTCGGATAGTGCGCCCGCACGGGAGGCGCGCTGATGTATGTGGCGGTGAAGGGTGGCGAGCGCGCGATCGAGGCGGCGCATGACTGGCTCGACGAGGTCAGGCGTGGAGACACAGACGTTGCAGCCCTGTCGCTCGACCAGATTCGCGAGCAGCTCTCCATCGCCGTCGCCCGCGTGATGGCTGAAGGCTCGCTCTATGATCCGGATCTCGCTGCGCTGGCGATCAAACAGGCGCGCGGCGACATGATCGAGGCGATCTTCCTGATCCGCGCCTATCGCACCACGCTCCCGCGCTTTGGCGCGACGGTCCCCATTGAGACCTCACGGATGGTCTGCGCCCGGCGGATTTCGGCGACCTACAAAGACGTGCCGGGCGGGCAAGTGCTCGGCCCGACTTTCGATTACACGCACCGTCTGCTCGACTTTGCGCTCGCCGCCGAAGGAGAGAAGCGCCCCGCACCGCCCGCGCCTCTGTCAGAAAAGGACCATGCGCCAAAGCCTCGGGTCGCATCCTTCCTTGATCACGAAGGGCTGATCCAGCCTGAACCCGCCGATGGCGCGACACCGCCAGATTTGACCCGCGAGCCGCTTGAGTTGCCAGCGTCTCGCGCCTTGCGGCTGCAAGCGCTCGCGCGCGGCGACGAGGGCTTTATCCTCGGGATGGGGTATTCGACCCAGCGGGGATATGGGCGCAATCATCCGTTTGTGGGCGAGCTTCGGATCGGTCTCGTGGCGGTCGAGTTCGACATTCCTGAACTCGGGTTTTCCATCGAGATCGCCGAGATCGACGTGACGGAATGCGAAACGGTGAACCAGTTTGCAGGCTCGAAGACCGAGCCGCCGCAGTTCACCCGCGGTTATGGCCTTGTCTTTGGCCAATCAGAGCGCAAGGCGATTTCCATGGCGCTGGTCGACCGGGCGCTGCGTTGGCGCGACCTTGGCGAAGACAGCGCTGGCGCGCCGGCGCAGGACGAAGAGTTTGTGCTCTATCACTGCGACAACATCCAGGCGACCGGCTTCGTCGAGCATATCAAGCTGCCCCACTATGTGGATTTCCAAGCCGAGCTTGAGCTTGTGCGCGCGATGCGCCGTGATGCTCTGGCTGCAAGCGGCGCGCAGGAGGCGGCGGAGTGAAGGCGGTCGTCTTTGATAGTGGCGACGTGCTGGAGGTGTTCGGCGTGACGATAGTATCGGGCGTGGAGAAGGTCTCGAAGCCCGATCCCCGCATTTTTCATCTGTTGTGCGAACGCGCGGGCGTGCTCGCTGAGGAGTGCGTCTTCATCGACGACCGCCTCAAGAACGTCGAAGGCGCAGAGGCCGTCGGCATGGACGCGATCCATTTCACCAAGGCGGCGGCGCGGGAGGATGCGTTGAGCGGGAGACGGCTTCTCCAATGAGCGATTACAACTTCGCCTATCTCGATGAGCAGACGAAGCGGATGATCCGGCGCGCGCTGCTCAAGGCTGTTGCGATCCCCGGTTATCAGGTCCCGTTCGCGTCGCGAGAGATGCCGATGCCTTACGGTTGGGGCACAGGCGGGGTGCAGGTGACAGCCGCCTGCCTCACGCCAGACGATACGCTGAAAGTGATCGACCAGGGCGCCGACGATACGACCAACGCCGTCTCGATCCGCAAGTTCTTCGAGAAGACCGCCCATGTCGCCACCACCGAGGCGACTGCGGACGCGACGATCATCCAGACCCGCCACCGCATCCCCGAGGCGCCGCTGCGCGAAGATCAGATCCTCGTCTATCAGGTGCCGATCCCGGAACCCCTGCGCTTTCTGGAGCCGCGGGAGACCGAGACGCGCAAGATGCACGCGCTGGAGGAATACGGGCTGATGCATGTGAAGCTCTATGAGGACATCTCCCATAACGGCCATATCGCGACCGCCTACGCCTATCCGGTAAAGGTGGAAGGGCGCTACGTGATGGACCCCTCGCCCATCCCCAAATTCGACAATCCCAAGCTTGAGAGCGCCGCCTTGCAACTGTTCGGCGCGGGCCGCGAACAGCGCCTCTACGCCATCCCACCTTACACAAAGGTCGTGAGCCTCGATTTCGAGGACCACCCGTTCGAGCGCGGCGGGGCGGCGGAGGTCTGCGCGCTGTGCGGCGACCATGAAAGCTATCTCGACGAGGTTATCATGGACGACACAGGCCGGCGGATGTTCGTCTGCTCGGACACTGATCATTGCCGTGTGCGCCGCGCCGCTGGGCATGTCGGGCCGCAAGGCGTCACTGAGGCGGAGGATGCGGCGTGACCCCGCTTCTGGATGTCCGCGACCTCTCGAAATCTTACGGCGGGCGCCTAGGCTGCACGGAGGTTGCGTTTGACCTCTGGCCCGGCGAAGTGCTCGGGATCGTTGGTGAGAGCGGATCGGGCAAGTCGACCCTGCTCAACTGCCTTGCGGGCCATCTGGCGCCCGATAGCGGCGAGGTGATCTTCGACACCAGGGTGGACGGCCCCCGCGACACGCTCACCATGTCCGAACCCGAACGGCGCATGCTGATGCGCACCGACTGGGCCTTTGTGCATCAGAACCCCCGCGACGGGCTGCGCATGGCGGTCTCGGCGGGCGGCAATGTGGGCGAGCGGCTCATGGCCACCGGCGCCCGCCATTACGGGCGTATTCGCGAGACCGCCCTCGACTGGCTTGAGCGGGTCGAGATCGCCGCCGACCGGATCGACGACCGCCCCTCGGCTTTCTCCGGCGGGATGCAGCAGCGCCTGCAGATCGCGCGCAGTCTGGTCACCGCGCCGCGGCTTGTCTTCATGGACGAGCCCACCGGCGGCCTCGATGTCAGCGTGCAGGCGAGGCTGCTCGACCTGATCCGCGCGCTGGTCCGCGATCTTGGCCTCTCGGCGATTGTCGTGACGCATGATCTGGCGGTCGTGCGGCTGCTGGCTGACCGGCTGATGGTGATGAAGGGCGGGCGCGTGGTCGAGGAGGGTCTGACCGACCGGGTGCTCGACGATCCGCAACACGCCTACACGCAGCTTCTGGTCTCGTCAGTGCTGAGGGTGTGATGATCGCAGTCGAAAATCTCGCAAAGCGCTTCACGCTGCACACTCAGGGCGGCGTCAACCTCGCGGTCATGCAAGGAGCGGAGTTTGAGGTGGCGCCTGGCGAGTGCGTCGCGCTAACTGGCGCGTCGGGCGCTGGCAAGTCCACGCTGATGCGCATGATCTACGGCAATTATGCGCTCTCGGAAGGCGCGATCCGCATCGGCGGGGTGAACCTCGCCAACGCCAGCCCGCGTAAGGTGATCGCGCTGCGTCGAGAAACGCTCGGCTATGTCTCGCAGTTTCTGCGCGTCGTGCCGCGCGTGCCGTGCCTCGATGTCGTGGCCGAGCCGCTCCTTGCGCTAGGGACGCCGGCGGATGAGGCGAGGGACCGGGCGCGGGCGCTGCTCGCACGGCTCAATATCCCGGAGGCGCTTTGGGCGCTCTCGCCACTCACCTTTTCGGGCGGCGAGCAGCAGCGGGTGAATATCGCGCGCGGCTTCATTCACCCCTACGCGGCGCTCTTGCTCGACGAGCCGACCGCCTCGCTCGACACCGCCAACCGCGAGACAGTGCTCGCGCTGATCGCCGAGGCCAAGGCGCGCGGTGCGGCGATCATCGGCATCTTCCATGACGCCGAGGCTCGCGCGCATGTCTGTGACCGCGAAATCAATGTCTCCGCCTTTGCCCCGGCTGCGGCGTCATGAGGCGCGGCACCTTCATCGCCGTCGTCGGGCCGTCAGGGGCGGGCAAGGACACACTGATGAACGCCGCCCTCGCGCAGCGCCCCGACCTCACCGCTGCGCGCCGGATCATCGCCCCGCCGCGGCCCCAGCTTGGCGAAGCGTTCGAGGCGGTGTCGGATGCGGCGTTCGACGGGTTGCGCGATGAGGGCGCGTTCCTCCTGCACTGGAAGGCCCATGGCCACCGTTATGCGATCCATCGTCGTGTCGAAGAGGCGCTCGACGCAGGGCGCCATGTGGTCGCCAACTGCTCCCGCTCGGTGATCAACGAGGCGCGATCGAGGTTCGATCCGTTTCTCGTCCTCCACGTCACCGCGCCAGTTGAGATCAGGGCCGCCCGCCTCGCCGGGCGTGGACGCGAGAGCGCGGAAGACATCCGTGAGCGCTTGGAGAACACGCCAACACAAGAGCCTAGCGGAGCAGATGTTTGCATTATCGAGAACGGTCGCTCACTGGCCGCAGGCGTCATGGCCTTCACTGCTGCTCTGCCCCGAACAGTGGCTTCCGCATCGAGCGCGCCGGTCAGCGTGAGATGAAACCGCAAGTCGTCCAGCACAGACGGGTAGCCCCATTGGGCCAGATGCGCCGCCGAAATCTCCGCGAAACGAGGTTGAGATGACCGAAATCATGACAGCCCTTAATCGCGATCCTGCCTCGAAGGGCGCATCCCGACAAGCTGATCTCATTCTGACGAACGCCACGCTCGTCTTGCCGACCGAGACGATCGCCGGATCAGTCCTGGTCTGCGATGGCTGCATCGCGGGCGTCGACCATGGCCGCAGCCGCGTCGCCGATGCGATCGACTGTGAGGGCGATTATCTGTGCCCTGGGCTGATCGAACTGCACACCGACAATCTGGAGCGCCACCTGCAACCACGCCCCGGCGTGCAATGGCCCCGCGAGCAGGCGGTGATCGCCCATGATGCGGAACTCGCCTCGACCGGGATCTCGACCGTCTTCGACGCGCTGCGCATCGGCTCGGTGCCGTCGGACGCAAAGGCGGGCTATCTTAAATATGCTCGCGAGGTGTGCGATACGATCCTGTCTCTGCGTGAGCGCGGCAGGCTGCGGCTCAGCCACTACATACACCTGCGCGCCGAAATCTGTTCCGAGACGCTGATCGAGGAATTCGACGAGTTCGGCCCGCAAGATCGCGTAGGCCTCGTCAGCCTGATGGATCACACGCCAGGCCAGCGACAGTTCCGCGATCTGGCGCAACTGCGTCTCTACCTGAGCAACAAACACACGATGAGCGATGCGCAGGTTGAGGCGCATTTCGCGCATTTGCAGGCGTTGCGCGAACGCCATGGCGACGCGCACGAAGCCGAAGCCGTCAGGCGCGCCGCCGCCCTTGGCGCCGTGCTCGCCAGCCACGATGATCACGACGGAAGCGCATGTGGCGACCTCCGCTGGGTACGGTATCAAACTGGCCGAGTTCCCCACGACCCTGGAGGCCGCGAGGGCCTGCCGCGACAACGGGATCGCGGTGATGATGGGCGCGCCCAACCTGTTGCGCGGCAAGTCGCATTCCGGCAATGTCTCTGCGCTCGATCTGCTCGACACGGGGCTGCTCGACATTTTGTCGTCAGACTACGTTCCCGCTGCGTTGCTCGCGGCGGCTGTGCGCATTGGCGCGTTGACCGGCGACATGGCGAAAGGCCTCTCCACAATCACCGCCGCGCCAGCGGGCGCAGTGGGCTTGCGGGATCGAGGTCGGCTCGCAGTCGGCGCCAGAGCAGATCTCTTGCGCTTCAGGATGGATGACGGGCTCGCTATCCCGCAGGCGCTTTGGGCGCAGGGGCGCCGCGTCGGATAACATTCAGCGCGCCGCCTCCCTTTAACAATTCCTTAAAAACATTGTCATCAGTCAGGCGTGAAAGACCCCTCACCGCATGCGGGAAATAGTCTCGCAGGAGGTTTACATGCGCCTCAACCATCGTTCGACGCTCACCAGCGCCGCCGCAGCGCTCGCCGCCCCCGCCGTCCGTCGCGCGCATGATGCGCTCGCCAGCTCGGGCAGTGTTGAGGTCTTCGCGTGGCAGGACGACATGCCCCCAATATCGCCGAAAAGTCTGAAGCTGCGACTGAGATTGCCGTGTTGATCGCAGGACCTTTCCGAAGCTGGGGGGCAGGCAGCCATGAGAGTGGCCTTCAGGGTGCGGTTGATGTCTGCGGTACGAACCTGGAGCAGGTTGAACGCAGCGTGCTCGGTCGGACCAGCGCATGTGCTGGGATCGCGCCCTGCGCGCATTGACGGTGAACGCGCCCTTGCTTTCGACCAGCGGGGTGCCGACACGCTCGCCCGCCCGGTATCGCGCCGCGTACTCGACGAGGTTGGTCTGCGGGCTTTCGGCGTAGTCTCGCAGCTTTTTGAGGCTCTGGCGGAGCGCCTTGGCCCGCGCCCTCCAGCCCTCGGGCTTAAAGCGATTTCGAGGGAGGTGGAAACACCGGCTGACCAGGAAATTGCGATAAAATACTGGCCTATAGCGTTGTGCGTGAACCAACGTTTGCGCACAATCCCGTAGTAATAAGATCGCCAGAACGCTCACGCCTCGGCGTGCCGCCACACTGAGTATCCGCCACAACCCTGGCCCGTACGCTCAGAACACCTCTAAATCCTCGGCACTCAGCATTGGCGCGCCACTCAGGATGGGCTTGGTGCACGGATCGGTTGTGGCGGAAATTTTGGCGATTGGGTAGGCTTGGGACATGCCGTTCAAGTTTCATGAGCCCCATCGCGACAAGATCCCCCGCGCCCAGTACAAAGTAACGAACTGGCCTGAGTATGATCGAGGCTTGGTCCAGCGCGGCGATCTGCGCTTCTGGATCAGCGAGGACGCCCTGGCAACCTGGGCCGCGCCGCGGCGCACGACCCGCGGCGGGCAGGCGCGCTTTTCCAACCTCGCCATCGAGACCGTGCTGATGCTGGCCACCGTATACCGGCTGCCGCTGCGACAGGTTAGACGGCCCTGAGCAAGCCATTGAGGATGCATACAAAGGGAAAGCCTGCGGACCCGTTGCGCAGAGCGGATTGGTTGGCGATTTCAAAGAGCAGTAGTGAAAGCATGTCGCTTGTTCCATTCCCTGTCAATGCCTTGCAGGTTCGATAAACCCCCAGCGGGGTTTGGCCCGCCCTGATAGCCAGAATGCTGCCGGTAGAACGTGGGATTGCGCGGCAGAGCTTGTTAGGTCACTATGGCTGGGCTAAGCTCGCTTAGCCAAGCAGGAGAGCGCCATGAAGACCGTCAACATGCACGAGGCCAAGACCCACCTCTCCAAGCTCGTCGAGGCGGCGGTGGAGGGCGAGCCCTTCGTGATCGCCAAAGCCGGCAAACCGTTGGTCAGGGTCGAAGCCCTCAGCCCTGACGCACCACGGCGGACCGGCTTTCTCAAGGGCCAGATCGATATCCCAGACGATTTCGACCGCCTCGGCGAGGACGAGATCCGGGCGCTGTTCGAGGGGCGTGACGAGGGCCTGCAAAGCGAAGACGGGACCCCTCCCCGGTGAACCTGCTGCTCGACACCCATCTGCTGCTCTGGTCGGCCGGGCGCGACACGCTGATGTCGCCCGAGGCCGATGCGCTGGTCAAAGATCCCGCCAACACGCTCTGGTACAGCGTGGCGAGCCTCTGGGAAGTGGCGATCAAGCGCGCGCTCGACCGCCCCGATTTCCGGACCGAGCCCTCGGTGCTGCGCGCCGGTCTTCTGGCCAACGGCTACTGCGAGCTTGCGGTAGAGGGCCGGCACTGCCTCGGGCTCACGTCGCTGCCGCGCCACCACGGCGACCCCTTCGATCGGATGCTGCTGGTGCAGGCGGCAGCCGAGGGCTTGCTGCTCGTGACCGCAGATCGCCGCCTTGGCGCCTATGATGGCCCCGTGCGGCTGGTCTGAGGGACGCGGAGGCTGAGGCGGTGCGGTTTTTGGGATGTCACAGGGCCGCCATCCGCCCCCTACCCTTTTACGAGCATTATACCTGATAAGTGTATCTTATCGTGAGTAATAGCTCCCATTCAAAACCGCTTGGTAGCGCAAATTTAGCATAGTAAGCTTGCGTGTACATTTGGAGCTATTGACCATGAATGAGAAACCAACGGTGGGGAAGGATCGCTTTGATGCCGTAGATGGTTGGCTATCGCCTGCTGACACGGACACGCAAGACAGCGAGAGTGACGAGGGCGAAGCAGTACACAGCCCTTGGTTCGCAGCACCGCCTCTCGACGAAGACGAGACTTGGGAGGCTGTGAGCGTCGCTGGGGCATCTGTCTTGGGGCTGGGCTGGGCGCAGAACCCACAGGCCGCCCCCGATCTCACCGCAGAGGTGATCCCCTGGATCGCGGCTGAAGCTACGCTGGCCCGCCCCCTCGCCGAGGCCGCTGCAGCGCTTGGCCGTCTCGATGAGGCGCTGCTCGCTCAACGGCCCCAGGTGCGGGCCGGGCTCTGCCAGCATCTGGCGCTGCTGGAGATCAGCGATCTGGTCTGGGCTGAGGGCGAGCGGCTACGGCCTGAGACTTTGGCGTTGCTCGATGTCGCGCGGTGCGGGCGCACCGGTGCGGATGCCACTGGTCTCGGACGGGC
>JBCDFC010000135.1:0-12991 GCA_039178805.1 Pseudomonadota bacterium
GCGGAGGGCGGCGCGGGGGGTGATGGCCTCGATTTCCTCGTCGCTACGACGGATCTCGAGCGGCTCGTCCGGGGCGCACATCACCTCGCCCACGGCGCCGGGCACGCCGAGGACCCAGGTGCCGCGAGACTGCTCCAGGGTCTCCGCCACGAAACCGAGGATCTCGGGCGGCTCCCAGCCGAGGCGGCGAAACGTCAGCCCCAGGCGCGCCGCACGTTCCGGCAAGTCCGCCCAGACGGCGGCGTGGTAGGCGGGCTCCGCCTCGCGCCAGGCGGCCACCTCCTCGCCCGTGCGCGCGCAGCCGAGGCAGAGGCTCGTCGCCTCGTCGATCGTACAGGTGCCGATACAGGGACTGTTCGGCAAGGGTCTGCGAGGCGGGGCTGGCGCGGCTTGCTGGCTCATCGTCGGGTCAGAACTCCACGCCGGCCTGGGCCTTCACGCCGGAGCGGAAGGGATGCTTGATGAGCGTCATCTCGGTCACAAGGTCCGCGGCCTCGATCAGATCCTCGGCAGCGTTGCGCCCCGTCAGAACCACATGGGTCGTCTCGGGCTTCTCCTCACGGAGGAAGCTCAGCACGTCGGCAAGGTCCAGATACTCGTAGCGGAGCGCGATGTTGATCTCGTCGAGGAGGACCATGCGGTGGTTCGGGTCCCGGATCAGGTCCTTCGCCTTCTCCCAGCCCGCGCGTGCCATCTCCATATCCCGCGCCTTGTCCTGGGTGACCCAGGTAAAGCCCTCGCCCATGGTGTGAAAGGCGCAGAGATCGCCGAAGCGCTCCTCGATCAAGCGCCGCTCGCCCGTGTCCATGCCGCCCTTGATGAACTGCACCACCGCACACGGGAAACCGTGGGCGATGCAGCGGAAGATCATGCCGAAGGCGGCCGAAGACTTGCCCTTGCCCTTGCCCGTATGGACGATGACGAGGCCCTTCTCCTCGGTCTTCGTCGCCATGATCTTCTCGCGCGCCGCGGCCTTCTTGGCCATCTTCTTGGCGTGGCTCTCCAACTCGTCGACCTGAGTGTCCTCGGCCATAGCAGTCTCCTTCCGTCCTAGCGCTGATCTCGCAGATAGGGCCCTGCGCGTTCTTCCAAGAGCGTGACGAGCGCGCCGTCCATGAAGCGGTAGCGATCGGGCACGCGGAGGTTCACGATGCGACGGCCGGCCAGGGCCTTGCCGAAGCGTTCGTTGAGGCGGGTGATGTGGCGCTGCTCCATCACCATAATGAGGTCCGCCCAGTCGATCTGATCGCGGCTGAGCGCATCGTCCGCATCCCGGCTCACGCCGCCGAAATCGGTGCGCACGCCCGGCCACTCGGCAAAGACCTGTGCCGCTGTGGGGCTGCGAGATCGGGCCTTGCCGCAGATGAAGAGCGCGCGGATCACGGCTCGCCCTTCTCCGGGGCCGTGTCGGTGATGGCGCTGCCCTGTCGGCGCGGCAGATCGTCGGAAAGCTCGATCCAGGAGACGCGCTCCTCGTCGTGGAAATGGATCTCCGGGACGAAGTCGGTGTGGTCTTCGAGGAGGGCTGCGTAGAAATGGATCTCGCCCGGTTGCGCCTCGTCGGTGAAGGCGACCGGTGCGCCGCAGGTCGGGCAGAAGTAGCGTCGGCGCCCAGGGCTCGAGACATAGAAGGCGGGCTCGCGCCCGGTCCAGCGCCAGGCGCCGTCGGGCACGCCCATGAAGGTGGTGAAGGGCGAGGCGGTCTGACGCCGGCAGCTCTCGCAATGACAATGCCCGCGGAAAAGCTCGGGGCCCTCATACTCGAAGCTGACCTCGCCGCAGAGACAGTGGCCGCGTTTCATGATGTCTCCTCCGCAACCGCGTCCGGCCAGGGGACGAAGGTCAGCTCGGGCCAGGCCGCCATCTGCCGGCGCGCCTTGCGCTCATGCGTGGCGTGGTTTTCGAGCCGGGTGTTCGGCGCCAGGCGCAGACTGAAGATATCATCGAGGCCGTAAGGCGCGTAGATCTCAAGCTTGGGGTTCAGGCGGGCGCCGATGGCGTGGGTGGTGCTGGCGAAGCGGCGGATTGCCTCCCGCGTCTCGCTGAGCGGTGCGTAGGGCTGTCCGAAATGCGCCTCGTACCAGAGATGGACGCGCGCCTGATTGCGGATCTCATGCGGCGGGTCGACGGCAAAAGCCGGGGTCCAGCGCCGGATCACAGCGTCCTCTGCCTCGTAGGATGTGTCCGGGTCGAAATAGAGGATGTCGTAGTCCTTGACCCCATGATCGCAGGCCCGGCCGGTGAGTGTGTTCCAGATATTGCCGTAGAGCGCGCCGGAGACGAGCCAGGCATCTGGCAGCCCCGTCTCGCGCAGGGTGTGGAGCGTGCGCATAAGCGGCGGGCAGCCGAGGATGATCTCGCGCGCGGCCTCCTCCTGCCGCCGGGCATCGAGCCCCGCAAAGCGCCCAGAATAGGGCTGCCAAGTCATGCCGAGGCCTCCTTGAGCAGGATCGCGGCGGAGTTCGATTTGGGCGTCCAGAGGCCGCGATCGATCGCCTCCTGCAGCCGCTCCGCGATCTCGCGGAGGGCGGCGGGATTGGCCTCCTCCAGGAACGCCCGGTTCTCGGCATCGGCCAGATACGCGTCGTGGACGAGGTCGAAATGGTGGTCGCGCACCGCATGGGTCGTGGCGGCGAAGGCGAAGAGGTAGTCGACGGTTGCTGCCATCTCAAAGGCGCCCTTGTAGCCGTGGCGCCTGCAGCCCGCGATCCATTTCGGATTGACGACGCGGGAGCGGACGACGCGGCCGACTTCCTCGGCGAGGGTTCGGATCACGGGGCGTTCGGGGCGGGAATGGTCGTTGTGATAGACCGCCGGCGCCCCGCCCCGCAGATGCTCGACGGTCGCGGCCATCCCGCCCTCGAACTGGTAGTAGTCGTCGCTGTCGAGGAGATCGTGCTCGCGATTGTCCTGGTTCTGGACGACGGCATCGGTCGCGGCGAGGCGGGTTTCGAGGCGGTCGCGGGCGGGGGCACCCTCCGCCCCCTGGCCATAGGCATAGCCGCCCCAGTCGAGCCAGGTCTCCGCGAGATCCGCACGCCTTTCCCACAGCCGCTCATCGATCATCGCCTGCAGGCCCGCACCATAGGCGCCGGGCTTCGAGCCGAAGACGCGAAACCCGGCGCGCCGCTCAGCGTCGTCGCGGCCCTCGGCTGTGAGGCGTTCGCGTTCGGTGCGGAAGCGGGCGGCGGCGGGGTTCATCTCGGCGGGCTCGTCCAGCGCCATCACGGCGCGGGCGGCGCTGTCGAGGAGGTCGATCTGCGCGGGGAACGCGTCGCGGAAGAAGCCGGAGACGCGGAGAGTGACGTCGACGCGGGGGCGGTCGAGGATGCTGAGGGGCAGGATCTCGAACCCTGTTACCCGGCGTGAGGCGGCGTCCCAGGTCGGCCGCGCGCCCATGAGCGCGAGCGCCTGGGCGATATCGTCGCCGCCCGTGCGCATATTCGCCGTGCCCCAGGCCGTGAGCGCGATGGCCCGTGGCCAGTCGCCATGGTCCTGCGCATGCCGCTCGATCAAAAGGCAGGCCGATTTCCAGCCGAGCGCCCAGGCGGCGGGGGTCGGGACCGCGCGGGTGTCGACGGAGTAGAAGTTGCGCCCCGTCGGCAGCACATCCGGCCGCCCCCGCGTGGGCGCGCCCGAGGGGCCAGGGGCCACGAACCGCCCATCGAGGCCGGTTAGGAGCCCTGCGATCTCCGCTGTGCCGGAGTCGTGGAGGGCTGGGCGCAGGCGCCCCTCGATCTCCCCCATCACCGCCGCGGTCGCGGTCCATCCGGGCTCAGGCACGGTCTCACCTGCGATGAGGCGTGCGGCCAACAGCTCCAGCCGCTCGACCGTATCGCCCGCCGAGCGCCAGGGGTCGGCCGTGAGGTCCGCGAGGACGCCCGGGCGCGGGCCGGTCCAGGGCGCGCCCATGCTGCAGTCGAGGGGGTCGAAGGCCTCGCCCATCAGGCCGAAATCGCGGGCGAGGGCGCGGATGAGCGAGGCGCCCGCGTCCTCGTCCCGGCCTCTCGGTAGACGCGCGAGCGCCGCCAGCAGATCGGTCTCGAGCCGGCCCGTCGGTGCCTCGCCGAAGACATGCAGGCCGTCGCGGATCTGGCTCTCCTTAAGCTCGCAGAGATAGTCGTCGAGCTTCCTCAGCCTGCTGTCCGCATCGTCCTCCGCCCCGATGCCGGCATCCGCATCCAGCCCGCTGCTGGCGGTGAGCGCCAGGATTTCGGTCCTCAGATGCTCGAGCCGGCGGGGATCCACCCCCGAAGCCTCGTAGTACTCATCCACCAGCGCCTCGAGATCGCGGAGCGGGCCATAGGTCTCGGCGCGGGTGAGCGGCGGGGTCAGGTGGTCGACGATCACCGCCTGCGCCCGGCGCTTGGCCTGCGTGCCCTCGCCCGGATCGTTGACGATGAAGGGGTAGAGATGGGGCATCGGGCCGAGGCAGGCTTCCGGAAAGCACGCCTCGGAGAGCGAGACCGCCTTGCCCGGCAGCCATTCGAGGTTCCCGTGCTTGCCGAGATGCACGATCGCCTGCGCATCCCAGGTCTTTCGCAGCCAGAAGTAGAAGGCGAGATAGCCATGCGGGGGCACGAGATCGGGACTGTGATAGCTCTCGGTCGGGTCGATGTTATAGCCGCGCGCGGGCTGCACGCCGACGACTGCGTTGCCGAAACGGTGGAGCGCGAGGCGGAAGGCACCTTGCTCGACGAACGGATCGGCCGAGGCTGGCCCCCAGCGCTCCGTCACCCGTTGCCGCACGTCGTCGGGGAGCGTTGCGAAACTCGCCTCGTAATCGGCGAGGGACAGCGCCTCGCCACCCGCCCGCCCCGCGCGGTCAGTTGGCGCGTTGGTCGGGCCGGCCGTTAGCCGGTCCATGAGGGCGGCGCTGTCGGCTGGCGCGTCCTCGATGGCGTAGCCGGCGTCCTTCAGCGCGGCGAGAACGCGGGCACAGGAGGCGGGCGTGTCGAGCCCGACACCGTTGGCGAGGCGCCCGTCCTTGTTCGGGTAGTTCGCAAGGATGAGGGCCACGCGCCGTTCGGCCCGGGGTGTCGCAGCTAGACGCGCCCAGTTCGCGGCGAGGCGCGCGGTGAAGGCGACGCGGTCGGGCCGGGCGCGGTAGCCGAGGATCGGGCATTCGGTCGCCGCGTCGTGGCGGATCTCGCCCTTGAAGGCAACGGCGCGGGAGAGGATGCGACCGTCGACCTCCGGCAGCGCCACGTTCATCGCGATGTCGCGCGCGCCGAGCCCGCGTTCGCCCTCCGACCAGAGCGCCTCGCCGGCGCCTGAGAAGACAACCTGCAGGACCGGTGCGCCGGGGGTGTCGAGCGGCGTGGGCTTGCGCTCCGCCCCGGCGCTCGGATCGCCGACGGCGAAGCTCGTGGCGTTGAGGACGACGGCGGGAGGCGCTTCGTCGAAGAGCGCGCCGATGGTGGCGGCGGAGACCTCGTCTTTGAGCGAGGTGGCGAAGATCGGCAGCGGGTTCAGCCCTTCGCCCGCGAGCGCCGCCGAGAGCCGGTCGACCGGGTCGAGCCCCGCGCCCTGCAGGAGCGCGCGGTAGAAGACGAGCGCCGCGGTCGGCCGGCCCGGAACCCATGCTGCGCGAAGCCGGGCGAGGTCGCCGACCGTCCCGCCACCGTGGAGGCCGGGTAGGCCGCTTGGCAGGCCGCGGGGCAGGTAGACGCCAGCGCGGAGGAGCGGTGCGGCCTCTGCCGGGCGCGCCCCCCGGCCGATCAGATGACTGCATAGGCGGAGGAAGTTCGCGGCGTTCTCAGGCCCACCCTCGGCAAGATACGCCCAGAGTGTGCGCCAGTCCTCGGGTGTTACTGCCGAAACCCGGGCGAGCCCCTCGTCCGGGCGGTCATCGCCGGGCAGCGCGATGAACGGCACGCCGGCAGGGTCGAGCCGGGCGCAGCACTGCTCGACCCCGTAAGGCCAGTACGCCTCGCCACCCAGAAGCCGCGCCACCACCAGCCGCGCCTTGGAAAGTGTGGCGTCGATATAGAGGTCGACCGAGTAGGGATGGCGGAGCCAATCGAGCCGGGCGAGCCGGAGCGACGGTGCCGCATCGCCGAGCCGCTCGCGGGCCTCCGCGAGGGCCGCAAGCTCCGCATCGTTGGCCGAGATCACGACAAGCTCGGCCGGGGACTGGCCGGGATCGACCGGTTCCGTCCCGTCGCTGATCTCACCCTGTTGCGCTTGGAGGAGATGCATCAGAGCGCCTTCTCCATGAAGACCGAGGAGCCGTTGTCGCGATAGCTGCCGAAGGGTCCGATCCGCCGGTAGCCACATTTCTCGTAAAGGGCGAGGGCGTCGGGGCTCGCCTCCCCGGTCTCGAGGCGCATGAGGGGTAGCGCGCGGCCCTTGGCTTCGGCCTCGAGCACGGCGACGATGCGCCGGCCGATGCCGGTGCCGCGGGCCGCGGGGTCGGTGAAGATGCGCTTCAGCTCCCCATAGCCATCGAGCGGCGCCATGCCGCCGCAGCCGATGGGGCTGCCCCCGCGATAGACGACGACGAAATGGACGCGGGCGGCGATCAGCTCATCCGGCGAGAAGGCGTAGCGGTGCTCGGGCGCGTAGATCGAGGCGAGCTCAGCCTCCGAGCCCGCGATCATTGCGAGCGCGTCCGGGTGGTCGACCGGACGGGGGATGATCTCGATCTCCGCCAACGCTTCGGACCCTCAGGCGGCGACGCCCGCGGGCGCGAAGGCGCCGGCGACAGCGGCGCGGTCGATCCCGGCCTCGGCAATCACCACGAGGCGGGTCGTGCGCGGCTCCGCGGCGGTGAAAGCGCGGTCGTAATGGGTCGCGATGCGGGGGCCGACGGCCTGCAGGACCAGGCGCATGGGTTTGCCCCGGACGGCAGCGAAACCCTTTACGCGGAGCAGATCATGCGTCCGGATCGCGGCTGCGATCTGAGCGATGAGCGCCGCTTCGTCATCGATCTCGGGCAGGTCTAGGACAAAGCTCTCGAAGGCGTCGTGCCCGTGATCGTGCCCGTGTCCATGATCGTGCCCGTGGTGATGGTGGTCGTGGTGATGGTGGCTGTCATGCCCGTGGTGCGCGTGATCGTCATCGTGATGATGGTCGTCATCATGATGGTGGTGGTGCACCTCGTGGCGGGCCTCCAAATCGTCCTCGGCACCTATGCCGAGACCGAGGAGGACGCGCGGGTCCGCCGCTCCATGGGACGTTGCCACGACCCGAACCCCCGGCCGCGCTTCGTCGTCGAGCCGGGCGGCAAGCGCCTCGGCCTCGGTACCCGACAAAAGGTCTGTCTTGTTCACCAGGATGAGGTCCGCGCAGGCAAGCTGATCCTCGAAGAGCTCGGAGAGCGGGGTCTCGTGGCTGAGCTGCTCATCCGCTGCGCGCTGGCGGTCGACCGCGCTTTCGTCTGCTGCGAACCGCCCCTCGGCGAGCGCCTTGCCGTCGACCACCGTCACCACGCCGTCGACGGTCACGCGCGTTCGGATCGCGGGCCAGCCGAAAGCGCGGACCAGCGGCTGCGGCAGCGCGAGACCCGAGGTCTCGATCACGATGTGGTTGGGCGCGGGCTCGCGGGCGAGAAGCTTCTCGATGGCCGGCAGGAAATCATCCGCCACTGTGCAGCAGATGCAGCCATTGGAAAGCTCGACGACATCCTCGTCGCCGCAGCCCTCGATCCCGCACCCTTTGAGGATCTCGCCATCGACGCCGAGATTGCCGAACTCGTTGATGACGAGCGCGATGCGTCGTCCGCCGGCATTGGCGATCAGATGGCGGATCAGCGTCGTCTTACCGGCGCCGAGGAAGCCGGTGATGACGGTCGCGGGGATCTTGGCTGGCATGAGGCCTCCGTCGGTTTCGATGAGTCTGTGGCGTGGCGTGAGGGTCAGGCGGTCGCGGAGGGGCATCGACCCCTGATCGATACGGCTGAGAAGCTGGGCGGTGGGCGGCGGCGGTCTCTCATAGTCCCTCTCCAACTTTCTCGGACAGGGACGGGCGGTGACGGGATGCGGAGATACGCCTCGCGCGAGACGCCCCGGGTCGCCGTCCTCCGCCGCGGGGCACCCCGCCCGCATGCGTAGCCCGCCAGCATGGCCGGCAGTGCGACGGCAGGTCTCCCGGCTCGCGGGTCTCAGCCTTGCCCTCCGCCTTCCCGGAGCCTCTGGCCCCAGTGGCATCGTGGAGAGCGGGCTCGCCGCTTACGGTCGCGGGGGCGGCGCGGGTACCCGGGGCTCCGACATGGATCGGCCCGGCCCGACTTCCCTCTCAGCCCGACGGAAGGCACATCCACCCGCCGGGAACCGTTGCCCGGCGAAGGGGCCACGGCCGGGCGGGCCTGTCAATTGGAAAACCGTCATTGACAGGCGGCACCATGCGCGCAACTCCTGTGCGCGGGACGGTTTCGCTGCCCGAGATGGTGGCGAATTAAAACGGGAACGCGGTGCGGTCGACCTATCCAGGGGACCTAATCCGCGGCTGCCCCCGCAACTGTGAGCGGAGAGCGCCCGCCCGATTTGCCACTGCCCTTGGGTCCAGGGACTGGACCGGACTGGGGCGGGAAGGCCGGGCAGAGCGCTGTGACCCGCGAGCCAGGAGACCTGCCGCCCCAGTCACCATTCTCGCGTGCGGAGGGCGCGCGGGGAGCGGCATTGGCCCGCCACGGTGACCCTTGTCGCCGTCCGGGCCGGTGGGATCTCCCAGCCGGTGCAGGACAGAGTTCAACGCCGACCGTGTGGGTCGGCATGAATGGGGTCGTCCATGCCCGCTTTCGCCAGCCCGTTGAGGGCCAGCCGACCGCTTGCCGCGGTCCTTGTCGTACTGCCCGCCCATCAGGCCTTCGCCCAAGACGAGACGGCGGCCGTCACGCTGCCCGAGATCGTGGTCATAGCGCCCAACCGAACGCCGATCGAGGCGGCGCGCACCGGTCAGTCGGTCACTGTGCTGACGGCCGAAGACCTCGCGCGGGAGCCCGCACCGACCCTCGATCGCACGCTCGAGCGGGTGTCGGGCTTTGCCATCGCCAATCGCGGCGTGCCGGGCTCTGCCACCGAGGTCTCGGTGCGCGGTTTCGGGGCGGAGGACATATTGCTGAGGATCGACGGGATCGAGTTCGCGGATCCGGGCGAGCTCCGGACGCAACCCGATCTCGGCCAGATCCTCACGGGCGATGCGCAGCGGATCGAGGCCGTGCGCGGCGCGCAGAGCGCGCTTTACGGCGGCGAAGCGGCGGGCGGCGTGATCGACATCAGGACCTCGCGCGCCCGCGGCTCGGGCATCGGCGCCGAAGGGTTCCTAGAGGGTGGAAGCTTCGCAACCTTTCAAGGTGCAGCCTCGGCCGGTGTCGGCTTCGAGGATTGGGATTTCGGCGTGAGCGCCCAAGGCTTCCGCACGAGCGGGTTCTCCGCGGCCTCGACGGGGACCGAGGACGACGGCTCGCGCAACATCACGGTCGCCGCCACCGGCTCGTTCGATGCGACCGAGGATCTGACACTCGGTGCAGCGTTCCGCTTCTACGACCGGGAGACCGATATCGACCGTGTCTCCCGCGGCAACGTGATCGATGCGATCGGCGACACCGCTGCCAGCCGGATCATCGCCGGGCGCGCCTATGCCCGGCTGAAGAGCTTCGATGACCGGTTGGTCAACGAGATCTCGGTGCAGCAGTTCGATTCGCGCCGTGAGTTCGAGCAGGAAGTCGCGGGCGACAGCCTGTTCGAGGGCGCACGAACCAAGGTCGAGTATCTCGGTACCTTCGAGGCGACCGATCAGATCAGCCTGCTCGCCGGAGCCGACTGGACGCGGGAGGCCGTGGACACGGACGATCCGCTCTCGGCCTCCAGCACGATTACGGGTGGTTTTGGGCAGGCGGTGATCACGCCGATCGATGCGGTCACGCTGACCGGTGCGCTCCGCTATGACAGCCATTCGGACTTCGGCGGGTTCCTTACTTGGCGCGTGACGGCGGCCTGGGAGGCGAGGCCGGGCACGGTGCTGCGGGGTGCGGTCGGGACAGCCTTCCGCGCGCCCTCGAACCGAGAGCTCTTCTCGCCCGAGGGCCCATTCGGCCCGGTCGGCAACCCGGATCTCGAGCCCGAGGAGAGCATCGCTTGGGAGGTTGGGATCGATCAGTCCTTCTTCGATGGTCGGCTGGTCGCCTCTGGCACCTATTTTGAGAGCCGAACAGATGAGCTGATCGAATTCGTCTTCGGCACCGGCTTCGATCAGGTCGAGGGCACGAGCGAGCGGCGCGGGGCGGAGATCGGGCTCACGGGCCGGCTCGACGGGATCGGCGAGGCGGTTCTGTCCTACACTTATCTCGATGCTGAGGACCCGGATGGTGCGCCGCTCAACTTCGCGCCCCGCCACGACCTGACCGCCGCCGTTTTCGTCGAGCCGATCGACCGGCTGACGCTCGGGGTGCGGGCGAGCTACCTCATGGGCGTCTTCGACGACGACGTGGAACTCGATCCGTTCCTGAAACTCGATCTCGACGCTGCGTACCGGATCACGGACCAGCTTGAGACCTATGTCCGTGTGGAGAACCTGCTCGATCAAGCCTATGAGCGGGTGGACGGGTTCGAGACGGCCGGCGTCTCCGCCTTCGCAGGTTTTCGCCTGAAGTACTGATCGGGGCGATGGCGTGCCTGCCAGTCTCGCCTTCGACGTCATCGCTACGGTCGGGTAAATGGCCCAGCCACTGCGTTGTGGGGTTGGCCCGATAAGGCCGATGCCCCGCGCTTGGCGGGGCATCGGGGGCGCCGGTCAGGCGTAGAGCTCGTGGAAGCCTTCGCTCGCCGTCAGCACGGCAACCTGCTCGTTCAAGTGGATCCGCTCACCGTCGAGCGATTGCTCCTCGGTGATCTTCAGCTCGATGCTGTCGTCGTCGAGGTTCTTGAAGCGGAGCGATGCGGTGTCCGTACCGATGAAGGTCTGCATCGCGGCGAGCGCGATGGGTGAGCCTTCGACGCTATCGAAACCGTGCTCCTTGTAGACATGGGTCAGACCGCCATCGACCATGCCGACCGAGAAGAGGCCCGGACCATCGCCCTCGACCGCGATCCAGTCGATGCGCTCGGCCGCGTGCTGGCCGTCGGCGGCCTCCTCCTCCTGCATCAGCACGTTGAAGCCGTCGGCCGTGATGTCCGCAAGTCGGCTGGTCACCGCTGCCTTGTCCACGGCCGAGCTGATCTGGGAGAAGACCGCAGGCGTGCTTTCGAAGCCGCTCATATCGACTTGGACCAGCGTCTCATCCGCGGCCAAGGTGCTCCCAGCCGAGATCGTCTGGCCATTGGCGAGCTGATGCGTGCCCGCCGAGACGGCCATCCAGCTCACGCTCTCGGTCATGTGCCAGGCGTCCAGATAGTCCCATTCATCGATCTGGAACTTGAAGCCCGTGTCGGTCACGTCCTTCACGCGCATCACGGCGTCATGGCCGCCGTTATGCTCGAGCGGTCCCATCACGACGATGGCATTCTCGATGGTGCTGCTGAACGTCACCTCGTGCCACTGGTCGCCGTTCTCCTGCAGCACGGTCTCGTTGCCGAATTCGAGCTGGCCCGTGACCGCTGGCGGTTGACCGCCGTCGTCGTCCGGCGGGGTGCCCTGGTCGCCTGCATCGCCCGGGTCAGGCTCGGCGGTGTCATCGACGACCTCGTAGGCAAGCTGGATCTCCTCCAGCAACTGACCGCCGCCATTGTTGCCCGAGAAGACTTCGAGCGTGATGGTCTGGACGCCCGTTTCGAGCGAGATGCCGCCCTTCCATTTGTTGCCGCTGTCGCCGAACTGCGTATAGGGCTCGACGTTCTCGAGCTGCGTGCCGAACTCGGACGTGTAGCGCACGCTCTCCGCTGGTGTGGCGCCGCCTTTCTCATAGGCGCCGACGGCGACCTTCAGCCCTTCGACATCGCTGAGATTGATCTCCGTGCCGTTGCCGAGTGCGGCGATCAGCGTGGCGTCCTCGACATTGTAGAGACCGATATCGAGGAGCGTGCTCACACTCACCGGATCGGGCTCGCCACCACCGCCAGTTCCCGGATCGTCTGGAGGTGTGCCGTCGTCTGGAGGTGTGCCGTCGTCGGGGGGCGTCCCGTCGTCGGGCGGAGTGTCGTCGTTAGGCGGCGTGCCATCATCCGGCGGGGCGGCGAAGGGGGTCGCCCCAAGCGCTGCCGGATCCATGGCATTGTTGTGCAGCACGATGGCCTCCAACAGGCCGATCGAACTGTCATAAACCGTGAGATTGCTGACCTCGCCGTCGAAGAACCATTCGAGGTTGTCGTCGTTCTCGTTCCGACGCCGCGTCGATGCGCCGATGATCGTGCTGTTGTCGTTGCCGAGCATGCCCGTCGCAAACCCGTCCTCGGCATCCGCCAGATCGCCATTGACGAAGAGCTGCATGCTTTCGGGATCGAAGGAGAAGGCGACATCGTACTGCTTGCCGGCCTCGATCTTCTCATCACGGAACTCGAGGAAGAAGCTCTCGGTCTCCGACTGGAAGCGCACTTTCAGATACTTCTGCGGCGTGACGTAGAAGGTGAGATGGCCGCCGTTCTGGTTGTTGAGGAAGTCCTTCGAGACGATGGCCTGATCGCCGTTGCCGGGATCGTCGGCGATGAAGCTGAAGGCAACCGTTCCTGCCTCCTGCTGCTCGCCCGCTTGATGCGCCATGACAGCGTGGTTGGTGCCGTCGAAGCTCCCGCCCGGATGCTCGTTCACGACCGCGATCTCGCCAAGATCGCCGACCGTCTCATAGGCGAAGAACTGCTCGGCCTCGTCCATGAAGGGGTTCACGGAATAGGCGAGCGGGTCGGATGTAAGCGGCCGGCCCTCGACGTCGCGGTCATCATAGCCGAAGAGATCGGTCGGCCGGTCGACGCCCGTCGGCGTGTCCGATGGCGCGAGCGCCTCCTGCAGCTCGTCGATGGTGCGCACGATGCCGTAGTGGGCGCCCGCATCCGTCTCGACCATGTCCTCGGTGACCATGTCGCCGATGGTGATCAGGATGCCGAGCTCATCCTCGTCA
>JBCDFC010000136.1:0-12983 GCA_039178805.1 Pseudomonadota bacterium
CCCGCTCGAGCGCGGGCACGATCTCACCGCCCGGAAGCTGCGTCACCGACACGCCGGCCGCCTGCGTGACGTCGGCGGCGAGGCCGACCGTGCGCCACTTCAGGCCCTTCATGTCGTCGATCGTGTTGACGTTCTTCTTGAACCAGCCGAGCGGCTGCGTCGGCATCGGCATCGCGAAGAAACCGACGAGGTTGAGGCCCAGCACATCCTGGATCAGCTCGTCATAAAGCTCCTTACCGCCGCCATACTGGATCCAGGCCAGCATCTGGGCTGCGTTCGGGCCGAACACGGGGCCGGTGCCGAAGAGCGAGGCCGCCTTGTTCTTACCATACCAGTAGGCCGTCACGTGGTGGCCGCCGTCGAGCACGCCGTCGGCAACGGCGTCCTGGATCTGGAACGCCTTCACGACGGCGCCCGACGGCAGATAGTCTACCTGCATCCGACCGCCCGACATCTTGTTGACGCGCTCAACGTACTGCTTCGCGAAGTCCGAGAACACGTTTGCGTCGGGCCATGCGCCCTGCATCTTGAGCGTAACGGTCTGCGCCCGGCTTACGCTCGGAGCGGCGAGTGTTGCTGCGGCGGCACCGCCGGCCATGAGCCCGCCCGATAGGAACTTGCGGCGGCTGCTGGTGGTCTCTGTCATTTTGTTCTCCTCCCCGAGGGGTACCTTTTCCTGTGCGCACTCTTTCGGTGCATGCAACGATCGCAACGCGGCACCCTGTGGCGCACGAGCTTCATTGCCGACGGAATCACTGACTACACAATCTGAGTTCGCAATGTCAGCAGCAGACGCAGGAATGATCGTTCAATGGAAATGATTTCCGTAAGTTCACGCACGTGTGGCGTGGCGAGACGTCTCGCCTTTGGCGTGTGCATCGGTCGATCCGCGTTTTGTGTGTCTGTGCAACGCCTTTCGCGAAATATGGCCCGCTGAGGAACCTATGCTGGCGAGCCCGTCCGGTGGGCGCTAAGCTCTTTCGGAAAAGCGAGTGCCCGCCGGGCATTGCGAGGGAGTTTTCAAGATGCGGAAGATGAGAACCGCCGCGGCGACCATCGCCATCGCCACTTTGCTGCTCGGATGCGGTGGCATGACCGATACCGAGCGTGCGCTCCTCAAGGCCGAGGCAGCGGTCGAGAACGCGATTACTGCGCAGGCTGCAAGCTATGCGCCGGCTCGGCTCCATACCGCTCAGATGGAGTTTCAGCGGGCCGAAGAGCTTGCCGAAGCGGGCGACAATACGGGCGCGATCGCTGCGGCCGAGGACGCGCGCCTCGCTGCGCGGCAAGCCCTGGCGGCGGCCGATGAGGGACGGATCGCTGCGGAAGAAGAGGAAGAAGCGACGGAAGCCAGCGACAGCTGACAGGCGGGATGCCCACGGGCGGATGATCGTCAAGGCATCCCCCACCGCCGATCCGGCGCGATGATCTCCCAATTCTGCCCGATCTCCGCGGTCGACGCTGTGAGTGGAAGGATTTATTCAGGCCTTGCAGCGCATCGCGACGCTGATGCAGCGGGCATGGAGGCCCAATGGCGACTGTCGCGGATATAGCCGATCATGTGCACGAAGATGAGGATGACCGCGCTGGCAGCGTACCGGTGAGCGTTGTCGTCCCGGTCTATGCCGGTGCCGACTATCTCGAAGAGCTGATCGCATCGCTTGCGGCCGTGCGCGATGAATGGGCAAGAACCGTGGCGCCGATGGCGTTGTCGGAAGTCGTCCTGGTCGACGACGCCGCCATCGACAGATCGCCCGAAATCGTCGATGCGCTGGCCGAGCGGTACCCGTGGGTTGTGCCGCTGCACCTTTCTCGCAACTACGGTCAGCACGCGGCGACCATCGCCGGGATCCTGCACACGGCGGGCGCCTGGGTCGTGACCATGGACGAAGATCTGCAGCATCCGCCGGAGCGCATCGCGGAACTGCTCGAGACCGCCACCCGGCAAGGTGCCGATATCGTCTATGCCCGGCCCGAGGGGGCGGTTCACGGCGCTGCCATGCGCGACCGCGGCTCGCGCGGTTTCAAGCGGATCATGAGCTTTGTTACGAACGATCCGAACCTGCCTCTCTACAACAGCTTCCGTCTCCTCCGCGGCCCGATCGCGCGCGCGGCCGCCAGCGTCTGCGGTCACGACACCTATTTCGACGTGAACCTCTCCTGGTTCAGCCAGCGGGTTGCCGCTGTATCGATGGTGCTTGAGGATCTGCGGTTTCAGCGCACGGGGCGGAGCGGCTACAGCTTTCGCTCCCTCGTCAGCCACGCGCTCCGCATGCTGTTCTCGAGCCACCTGAAGATCCTGCGTCTCGGCTCGCTCACGGGGATCATCGTGCTGGGTTTGAGTGGGTTGGGCGGTCTGTGGGTTTTGGCAGCGCGACTGTTCTACCCCGAGACGATCACGCAAGCGGGCTGGGCCTCGCTGATCGTCGCTGTGGCGTTCTTCGGTGGCCTCACGATTTTTCTGCTCGGCATTACGTTGCAGTATCTCTCGACGCTCACGCTTCGCGCCCACGGGCGGCCGGTCTTCTTCACTGTGGACCGTTCCGACGATGCGCTGCTCGCGCGCTGGTTCGCTGGCAGCGACCGCGCCCGGGCAAAGGCGGGCTGACGGGCGAAGGATGCGCGTCTTCGTCTGGGAAACTGGCGGCAAACGGCGGGCGGTGGCGGTATTTGGCCTCGGCCTCGTCGGTGGGGCGATCGCCGAGACGTTCACGCGGCGCCTGGATCGGCCCGGTCGGGATCTCAATTACCCCTGGGGCGATGCGGCTGGGCGGGCCGAGATCCGACGCGATCTGAGCGATCTACTCTCCGGCAGCGACAGCGTCGATATCGTCTGGTCAGCCGGCCGAAGCGGGTTCGGCAGCGACACGCAAACGATGGCAACAGAAACCGGGCTCGTACGCGAACTGGTCGATTTCTCTCAGTCGCTCACGCCCGGAGACGGCGCTGCTTCGTTCCACCTGCTCAGCTCAGCGGGCGGCTTGTTCGAAGGGATCAGCCCGATTGAGCGAGGATCGATCCCACGCCCGCTCCGCCCCTATGGCACGGGCAAGGAGGCGCAGGAGGCGCTGCTCTCTAGGACCGAGCTGCGCGCCCATATCTACCGACCAAGCTCGGTCTACGGGTACAGGCGAGGCGCCCGCCTCGGCCTTGTCGCAGCGCTTCTCCGCAACGCGCAGGAAGGGAGTGTGACGCGCATCGCTGGGGCAAACGACACCGTGCGCGATTACGTTCTGGCAGAAGATATGGGTCAATTCATTGCCGCGCGGGTTCTTGCCGCTGCCCCGCTGCCGCCCGCCCCGCTTTTGCTGGCCAGCGGGCGACCGGCTGCGATCGGGGAGATCGTCGCGATCGTGCGCCGGATCGTGGAGCGTCCGGTTCTGCTGCAATACGCGACCGCGCCCGACAATGCGCGCCATATGAGCTTTCGCCCCTCAGCACTCCCCAAAGGCTGGCGGCCGACTGCGCTGGAGACGGGGATCCGCCTGACGGCGCGCTCTCTTCTCGGGGACCTCCGCGCCGCTGCCTGAAGGCTTCGACACGCGGACCAACATGCTACGGGGCGGGCACTTCACTACGATCAGCCGCCGAGGGGATGCACTCCGCCGGAAGCGTCCTTTGTCCACCCATGATCTCTGTGGCGAGGCCCTTGGCGACGACAGGCGCGAGCGCGATGCCGATCCCACCGCCGCCCGATGCGACCCACAGGCCTGGCTTCTCGGGGATAGGTCCCACGACCGGCAGGCGCCGTGCAGGACGCGGTCGGACGCCGGCCCAAAGCGCCAGGATCGGCGCATCGCGGAGCGCCGGCACCAACGCTGCCGCACGTTTCAACACCCCATCAAGCGCCTCGTCGGTCGCGAGATCGGTCTTCCCGGCTTCGCGTGTTGAGCCGATAGCGACGCTTGCACTCCGCCCGTCTGTCGCGGGATGGGGCACAACGAAGATCCCGGGTGCTTGGATCAACGGGCCATTGAGCGGGATTGCTGCCGCCACCAACGCCGCCTGGCCCTTCTCCGCCCGAACCCAGGGATTTGCGCCGTCCAGCAGTGCCGCACTCCGCCAACCGGCGGCGAGGATCACGGCGTCTGCGGCAATGCGCCCCCTCGGCCCGATCACCGCGGCTCGCCCGCCATACCTCGCCGCGGGGAGCGGCCGCATCACGGGCCAGCCACGCAAGACGCGCCCATTCGGATCGGCATCGACACGTCTGGTTAGAGCCTCGCGGAGCGCCGATGCGGAAACCCTCGCAGACACTCGATCCCAGAGGACACCGGCCGGTGCTGCTTCGGTCGCCAACGGAGGACCCCATGGGGCTTCGATGCCGACACATCGCGCTTCCGTCTTGGCATAGCCGGCAGCGACCTGCGCTGCCGCGATCCGTTGGTATCGCTGCTCAGCTTCCGGGAGCGCTCCCTCCGCGCGGCTCCGCGCGGCTTCTGCGCCAAGCGGCGTGATCCGCCCGATGACGCGGTAGCCTGTCGCGACGCCGGTCTCGCCTTCGATCCGGGCGACGAGCGCTGGCAGCGAACAAAGCCCCTCTGCTTGCAAACCGGCCAGCGCGTCGCCGGGGGGCGCGGCCAAAAGGGGTACGAGGGCACCGACCGGTGTGTCCGACGCAGCAGGTTCACCATCGTCGAGCACCGTCACCGCCACCCCCCACCGAAGGAGCGCGTCCGCGAGCGCCAAGCCGAAGACACCGGCGCCCACGATGATCGCGTCTCTCGCTCCACTCGCCGCCATGCCGTTCCGTCCTTGCCACGACCCGCCCGATGCGCCCATCTGAGGCATCATGAGCAACGGGCGGCAAGAGCGCGATGACGAGGGCCGGGCGCGGCTGATCGAGGGGCTGCTGGAGCCCACTCCGACGCAGGCGCCCGATGCCGCTGAACCGCCACTCGACTGGATCGATGGTGGCCCAGGTCCCGTACCCGTCTCACGCCGATACGGCGACCCGTTCTACGCGAAGACCGATGGTCTGGCGGAGACCGAGCATGTCTATCTTCGCGGCAATCGTCTCGAGGAACGCTGGCTGGCCGATGGCACCGTGCCAGAAGGTACTGAGCCAGATGGCCTTGAGCCAGAGGGTCCTTGGGCCTTCACCATCGGCGAACTCGGTTTCGGAACTGGCCTCGCGTCCCTCGTCACGTGGCGGCTATGGACCCATTGCGCGCCTCCGGGCGCGATGCTGCGTTTCGTGAGTTTCGAGGAGGCGCCTCTCGGTAGGGCGACCATGGCGCGGGCCCTCGCCCCCTTCGGCGCGGTCGCGCCGGGGGCTGCGATGCTCCTCGGCGGCTGGCCCGATAGGCCTCCATCCGAGGGGACGCTCGTCCTCGATCTCGGCAATCTGCATCTCGAAGTGCGGATCGGGGACGCCCGCCGTCGGTTGCCGGATTGGGCCCGTGAGAAACCAGTCGTCGACGCGTGGTTCCTCGATGGCTTCGCGCCTGCACGGAACCCCGAGATGTGGGAGCCTAATCTGCTGACAACCGTCGGTCGGCTCACAAGGCCGGGCGGCAGTTTCGCGACCTACAGCGCTGCCGGCGCTGTGAGGCGCGCGCTCTTAGCGGCCGGTTTCGCTGTCGAGCGTTTGCCGGGGTTCGGGGCGAAGCGCGAGATGCTGGCCGGTCGCATGATCGGACAACCGCTCGAGTTCGGGAGCACCACACCGTGACCCTCACCATCCGAACGCTCTCCCATGACGAGATCGAAGCGCGATTGTTCGATATCGCGGCCCTCCGGATCTCGGTCTTCCGCGCGTACCCTTATCTCTACGACGGGAGCGAGGCCTACGAGGCGGCGTATCTCCGCCCCTATATCGACAGCGCGCATGCCCTGGTCGTCGGCTGTCTCGATGGGGAGCGATTGGTCGGTGCGGCGACGGGCGCGCCGATGGAGGATCACGCGGAGGCGTTCGGGGCCGCCCTCGCCGCCGTCGGCCTGGATCCGCAGGCAACCTGGTACTGCGGCGAAAGCGTGCTGTTGCCTGAGTATCGCGGGCGCGGCGTCTACAGGGCATTCTTCGAGCGGCGGGAAGCCGCCGGCCGCGCCCTCAATCGCGAATGGTCCGTGTTCTGCGCGGTCGCCCGCCCCGCCGATCATCCGGCGCGGCCCGCGAGTTACGCCCCCCTCGATCCCATTTGGCAGCGCTACGGCTACGCGAGGCACCCTTCTGCCGAGGCGCGCTTTGCCTGGAAGGATTTGGGAGAGCCGGCTGAGACCGAGAAACCGATGTCGGTCTGGATCAAGAAGCTTTAGCGGCGGCTCTTCAGAGCGCGAATGGGGCGTCTGGTGCTCACGACGCGCGGTCCACCAGCGCGGCGGTGGCTGGTTGGCAATCCGTTAGGCCGCCGGACCCGATGGGATCATCGCCTCCAGCGTCTCCAATCGATCTGCTTCCGCTGCCGGTTTGTCCCAACGGATGCGCTTGATCCTCGGAAAGCGCATCGCGATGCCCGATTTATGCCGGGTCGAGCGTTGGACCGCGTCGAAGGCGACCTCCAACACGAGTTCCGGCGCGACGCTTCGCACCGGCCCGAACCGCTCGACCGTATGATTGCGTATCCAGCGGTCGAGCTTTTTCAGCTCCTCGTCAGTGTAGCCGGAATAGGCCTTGCCCACGGGGACCAAGGTCAGCTCGTTCGATCCTGGCGCAGCGCCTGTCCAGGCCGCGAATGTGTAGTCGGAATAGAAGCTCGAGCGTTTGCCGTGGCCGCGCTGCGCGTAGATCAGCACACAGTCCGCCGTCAGCGGGTCGCGCTTCCATTTGAACCAGGGGCCCATCGGGCGGCCACCCTCGTAAGGGCTGTCGCCGCGCTTCAGCATCAGCCCCTCTTGCGCCTCCGCGCGCGCACCCTCGCGCAGCACCTCCAACTCCGCCCAGTCGCTGAACGCGATCAGGCCCGAGAGATCGGTGCGCTCAGGCTGCCATCGCGCCTGCCACGCCTCGAGCGCCTGGCGCCGCTCATCGAAGGGCAGGGCGCGGGTGTCGCGCTCTCCGTCATGCAGAACGTCGTAGAGCCGCATCGCCGCCGGCGCATCGGCCAACAGCTTCGCGCCCACCTGCTTGCGACCGAGCCTGCGCTGAAGCTCCGAAAAAGGCGCGACCGCTCCGCTTTTGATCACGAGCAATTCGCCGTCGACGCAGCCTTCCCACGCCATTGTCGCGATGATGTCCGGGAAGGCCTGTGCGATGTCCTCGCCGGTTCGGCTGAAAAGGCGTCGTTCGCCCCCAAAACTCGCCGCTTGCACCCGGATGCCGTCCCATTTCCACTCCGCCCTGTAGGCCGTGGGGTCAAGATCGGACCAGCGGTCCTCGACCGGATTGGCGAGCATCATCGGGCGGAAGGCGAGCGAGAGATCGACATCGGGCTCGGGCCCGCCATCGAGCCAACCGAAAAGTGCCGTGTAGGGTTGCTCGACACCATGCCACAGCTCCTCGATCCGTTCGAGGGGCCGTCCGCTCCACCGCGCAAGCGCTGTCCGTGCGAGCCTGGCCGAGACGCCGACGCGCATGCCACCGGTCACGAGCTTGATGAGTGCGAGTCGTTCGGAGGGCTCCATCCGATCGAGGAGCGCCGCGAAGACGCCGCCAATCTCGGTGCGGGACGCAGCGCGCAACCGATCGACAACTTCGCCGAGCCTCGGCGTCTCGCTCTCATTCCCCAGTCCGCCGGCGTCGGGTGGCGGCCAGATCAGCGCCACGGTCTCCGCCAGATCGCCGACATAGTCGTAGGAAAGCGCGAAGAGCACCGGATCGACCCGCGCCTCGACGAGCCCCCTGATCCGACTTGCCGAGATCGCCGGCATCTCGACCCCGTCGGACAGCGCCGCCAGCGCCCAGCCCCGGTCGGGATCGGGTGTCTCGGCGAAGTACCGCTCCATCAGCCGCAGCTTCGCGTTCCGCGACGGCGTGAAGAGCAGACTTTCGAGCAGGCGGGCAAAGGGGCGCATGGGGCGCGAGCTAGGCTGCGCAAAGGTGGGGTCCATGCTTGGGTGTGCGCAACCGGCGGCTTGTAGGGACGGCCTAGCACAGGATAGCCCCTCACGATGTTGAGCTATCAGCACGCCTATCACGCCGGGGGCGCCGCCGATCTGCACAAGCACTTGGCGCTCGCTACCCTCCTTGCGCCGCTGGCGGGGAGCGGGGCGCTCTACCTCGAAAGCCACGCTGGTCGCGGCCTTTACGATCTTGCCACTGCCGAGGCGGCCAAGACCGGAGAGGCTGAGACCGGTCTCGGCCGCCTCGCCTCGGCATTCCCGGAGGGACCGCCCTCGGGCGCCCTCTGGGATGTGCTTCTCGCCCTCAGGGCGCGTGACGGCCCGTCCGCCTACCCGGGCTCCCCAGCGGTCGCCGCGTCATTGCTGAGACGCGAGGATCGCCTCGTGCTGCATGAGCGGCACCCAGCCGAGTACGCTGCCCTCCGATATGCGCGCCCCCGGCTCGACGCTTTCGGCCGCGGCAAGGCCGGGCCTTATGTCGAGGTCTCACGCGAGGATGGGCACGAGGCGCTTCGCTCGGTGGGCCCCGATCAGCGCCCAGGCGTCGCGCTGATCGATCCGTCCTACGAAGTGAAGGAGGAGTTTGCGGAGACGGCGGAGACCGCCGCGCGATTGGCCGAGGCCTGGCCCGCCGGTGTGGTGATGGTTTGGTATCCGATCCTACCCGCCGGCCGCCACGAAGCCATGGCCGAACACCTCTCCGCCCGGCTCGGCGAACGGTGCCGCCGGCATGAGGCGAGCTTCGTCGACCCGCCCGCGCGGGGCATGCGGGGCTCCGGCCTTCTTCTCATCGGCCTTCCGAGGGCGCTCGAACCCAGCCTGCTCGACGCCTGGAGCCCCTGCACGCCGATCCTCCGCCCGAGCCCCTTTCGCTGACAGCCCTCCTTGTTTCCGGGTTTACGTCATGCCCGGGCCCGACCGGGACACCCACGCGCAAGGGGTGGATCGCCGGGTCGAGCCCGGCAACGATGGGCGCGAAGTGAGTGCAGGAGACCGATCAGACGCCGCCCTGATCTACCAGCTGATGCACGCCCGATGGGGCGGACAGCGTCTCTCTCGGATGGATATCGGCGAAGATCTCGATCACGTTGTTCTCCGGATCGCGGAAAAACAGCGTACGGTGGCACCAGTCCTGGTTCGTCGGCTCTTCGATCACGTCGATCCCCAACGCCACCAGCTTCTCATAGGCGATGTCCACATCTGCGGGTGGCACGCGAAAGCTGATCTGGATCGAGGCGGAGCCCGTACGTACCGGCGGCCCATCATAGGCCCGACCCCTGCGCCGCAGGCCAAGGAACAACGTGCCGACCCGGAAGAACACCATGGTGTCCGGCACGTCCTCTTCGACCTCGAAGGCGAAGAGCTTGTCGTAGAACGCCCGCATACCCTCAAGATCGTCACAGAGCAGGATCACATAGTCCAAGCTCCTGATCGCGCCGAAACCGTCCCTGACTTGCATCTTCGTCTCCCAAGCTGTTCGGCATCACTTGGGCGGCGCATGGAGACCAAACTCAAACGACAAAAACTGAGCGGCGGGCGAAGAAAATCTATCTCTCGCCTGCGCTGCGGGGTCTATCCGTGCGGCTCTTCTCGTGAGCCGCTAGTCGTCTGACCGAGAGACGTGTTTCCGTCATTGCCGGATCTGATCCGGCAATCCATTTTCCGGACCTCAGGGCCAAGCCCGAGTATGGCGTAAATGGGTTCGTTCCGCCCGGGCCGGACCGCTACAGGCTCTCGCCCTCGCGGATCCGGAAGCCAAGGTCGACGACGCGGCCCTCAATCGGCGCGTGCTGAGCGCTTTGGAGGAGCCGTGCGGCCTCGACACCCATCTGGAAGCGCGGCGTCTCCACGCTCGTCAGAACCACGGGGGTGGCGAGACCCATGCCGATGCCGTTGAAGCCGATGATACCAAGGTCCTGCGGGACCCTGAGGCCCGCCCTTTGACAGTGGAAAAGACCGCCGAGCGCCTGATCGTCGTTGGCGAAGAAGATCGCATCGATCTCGGGACTGCGCGACAGCAGCTTTTCAGTGGATCGACCACCACCCACGACCGAGGCTGGTTCGGGTGAGATCTCGCGGTCACAAAGCGGGATGCCCCGTTCGGCCAACCGCTCCTCGAAGGCCTCGCGCCTTGCCTTCGAGCGATCCGGCCGCTCGCCCCAGGCACCGATATAGCCCGGTCGGCGGTAGCCCTTGTCGGCCAACAGATCGGCGACGGAGATGGCGGCCTGTCGGTTCGAGATCCCGACGGCCGCCTGCATGGGCGTATGGTCGATATCCATGAACTCAACGACGGGTATGTCCTGCTGCTCGATCATCGCGCGGACGGCTGGATCGTGATCCGTACCGGCCATGATCACGCCCATCGGGGTCCAGGCCAGCATGTCGCGCAGCACCTGCACTTCGCGCGGTCGCTCATATTGCGTGATGCCCAGGACGGGCTGAAGGTTCGCCGTGGTCAGCACGGTCTCGATGCCGTCCAAGACTTCGGGAAAGACCCCGTTGCCGATGGAGGGCACGACGACGGCGACGAGATTGCTCGACTGCGATTTCAATGCCCCGGCAAGTCGGTTCGGCGTGTAGCCAAGCTCGTTCGCGACGGCCATCACTCGGTCACGCAGGGCCGGTGAGACCGAAGAAGCCCCGCGCATGACGCGTGAGACAGAGATGTCGCTGACCCCCGACAGCCGCGCCACGTCTTTGACCGTGACCCGGCGTGGTTTGCCGAGTTGTCCCCAGTCGCGACTGACCTTTGTCGTGCTCATCCAGGCTTCGTCTCTTTCCTTCGCTGGATCGATGATAACGTTGACACAGATTATGACAACGCTACCAATCGTGATCAGAAGAAGGAAAGGGCCCCGCATGAGGGCGCCAGGGAGGAACTGATGACCACTCTTTGCAGCCGTGCATCTGCCGGCATTCTGGCCGCTGTGCTCTCCGTTGGAATGGCATCGGCGGCGGATTTCCCCGAGCGGCCGATCAATCTGATCGCGCCCTTCAACGCGGGTGGCGGGACCGACCTGCTGCTGCGCGGCCTCGCGCCTCATTTTGCCGAGGCGATTGGCGGGGATGTCTTCGTCTCCAACATGGCGGGCGGATCCGGCACCGTCGCTGCTTCCGCACTGCAGGGGCAGCGGCCCGATGGCTATCAGCTCGGCTACTTCTCGATCACGGTTTCGACCATCCAGCCGCAGATCCGTGACGTCCCCTACGACGTTGATAGCTGGACGCCGATCTGTTCGATCGCCGCGTCGCCGACGCTGCTCTTCACCTCGGTCGATCAGCCCTACCAGACAGCGGCCGATGTGGTTGCCGCGGTCAAAGGCGATCCAGGCGCGCTCGTCTACGGCTCGTCCGGCGCCGGTGCGATGACCCATCTGACTGCGGTTGCGGGCTTCGCGGGTCTCGGCATCATCAACGATATGGTGCATCTGCCGTTTCAGGGATCGGGCCCCGCCGTGCAGGCGCTGACTGCTGGCACGATCCAGTTCTTCGGCGACACGGAACTTCTGATGAAGCGCGGGGACTTCCGCCCGCTCATGGTCTTCAACGATGAGCGGCTGGCGAACTATCCGGACGTGCCGACCGCCGCTGAGGCCGGGATCGAAGCCCCGCTCAACGAGCTCTATCTGTGGGGCGGCTTGTTTGCGCCTGCGGGCGTTGAACCCGAGGTGGTCGCCACGTTGGAGAGCGCCTGCGAAGCGGCCGTCGCCTCCGATGGATTTCAGGAGTTTGCCGCAAACTCCGGCACCGTGATCAACTATCGGGGCTCGGCAGCGTTCGACGCGTTCTTCCGCGCCCAATACGAGGCCAACACCGTCCTCATCGAAGCAGCGGGCCTGAAGTAACGCGCCTGACCTAATGACTGGGCCCAGTAGTTCTGGCCCAGTCATTCGGGCCCAGTGGTTCGGGCCCGGTGGTGGCGCCGGGCCCTACTGAACCTGACGGATCGCGATGACAGTCCTGCTCTCGGAACGCTGCCTGACGATGCTCGCCGTCCTTATCGCGGCGGCGGCACTCCTCAGCACAACCTTTACCGCTGAGTTTCAGAGCCTCGGCGCCGCACAGTCGCCAGTCTTCTTTCCGAGGATCATCCTCGGCGTCATGATCGGCCTCTGCGTGGTTGCCATTTTCCAGGATCTGCGCGCGGGCGGACGCGGAGCACCGGTTGAGCGCTGGGTCGTGCTGATCGTTTTCATGGTCGCGGCGCTCCTCTTCGCCAACGCGATCACGCGGATCGGGTTCATGCTTAGCGCTGCGGCGTTCTCGACCGTCTCGCTCTGGATCTTCGGGATCCGCCAGCCGCTCGTGATCGCGGCATACGCGCTCGCAGTACCGGGTGCGCTCGTTCTGCTCTTCAACCACATCCTCGCGCTGCCGTTGCCGACGGCGCCCTTCACCCACCTGTTCTGACGGAGCGCCGAGATGCTCGCCGCGATCCCCGACGCGCTGGCGTTGCTTCTGACTGCCGAGGCGCTCCTGACGCTTCTTCTCGGCACCGTGCTCGGGATCGTGCTGGGTGCGATGCCCGGGATCGGATCGACGGTGGCCGTCGCGATGGTCCTGCCGTTCACGCTCTCAATGGGGCAGGCGCCGGCGATCCTGCTCCTGCTCGCAGTCTATGCCGGATCGGTCTATGGGGGCTCGATCTCCGCCATCCTCATCAACACGCCCGGTACGCCCCAGTCGGCTGCGACCTGCTTCGACGGTTATCCCATGGCGCAGCGGGGCGAGGCGGGCCAGGCGCTTGGCTGGGCCACGGTTGCCTCGGTCGTGGGCGGGCTAGTCTCCGCGGTCGTGCTGCTACTCGCCGCGCCGCAGCTTGCGGCCCTCGCGCTCAATTTCGGCCCGGTCGAGACCTTCGCGCTCGTCCTCCTCGGGATGACTTGCATCGTGTCGGTTTCCTCGGGCTCGCTCGTGAAGGGCCTCCTCGCCTCAGCGATCGGGATCCTGTTGGCATCGGTCGGGGGCGATCCGATCAC
>JBCDFC010000137.1:0-12978 GCA_039178805.1 Pseudomonadota bacterium
CCATCAAGAAGCAGCAGCCCGTCTCCTCAACAAGTTCAAGCGCGAGATAGAGCACCAACCCTGCCGTTGCCTCGTCGAGCTTGCCGGTCGGCTCGTCCGCCAGACGGAGCGCCGGTCTCGCCGCCAGCGCACGGCCGAACGCCAGACGCTGCTGCTGCCCGCCGGAGAGCTGTTCTGGGTAACGGTCGAGCGTCTAGGCGATCCCGAGGCGCGCCGCCAGCCGGTCCTCGAGCGCTGGATCCGGCCGGCCGGCGAGGCGCGCCTCGAAGCCGAGATTGTCCCGCGCCGTGAGCGATGGGATCAAGTTGAACTGCTGGAACACAATGCCGAGACGCGTGCGGCGGAGCTCTGCCCGCGCCCGCTCACCAAGGCTGCCGCAGGCCTGGCCTTCGATGCGGATCTCTCCCGTATCGGGCGTGTCGAGCCCCGCGATGAGATGGAGGAGCGTGCTCTTGCCCGATCCAGACTCACCCGTCAGCGCCACGGTCTCGCCCGCGCCGAGGGACAAGTTGACGTCCTCCAGTACTTGCAGGCGCCCCTGCGGCGTGGGGTGGCTCTTGCTGAGCGCTTCGATCTCTAGGAGGGCAGTCATCACAGGCTCCGATCGCTGATAGGCGATGTGGCGCAGGAGCCCGGCGCTGCAAGCGGCAAGGGTGGGACAGGCGGGCGCAGCCCCTATTCGATCAGCCCGACGCGCCTCCGGATCGTCTCGTCGCGGAGCGAGACCTCTTGGCCAGCGAAGGCATCGCCGTCGGGGCCGGCGAGCCAAGCGATTGCGCGTGCGGGCCAGTCCGCGGGGATGTGGACCGACCAGTCGAGCTCGCTCACGCGGTTGATGCCTGAGGCCTTGATCACCCGCTGCATGTCGGTCGCGACGGTGCCGGGGCTGAGGCCGATTACCCTGACACCTGGCGCACGGGCTTCGAGATCGGCCGCGCGGGTCAGCATGGCGGCCGCCGCCTTGGAAGTGCAATACGCCGACCAGCCTTCGAGCGCATTCGACGCAGCACCAGAGCTGATGTTGATGATGGTGCCGCGGCCACGCTCCATCATGCCGGGCAACACCGCGCGCAGGCCGAAATAGACGCCTTTGACGTTCACATCGATCGTTTGGGCCCAGTCATCGGGGTCGGTGCTGGCAAGGGGGCCGATGGGCTCGATCATGCCCGCATTGTTGACCAGGATATCGAGGGGGCCGTGGGCTGCCTCGGCCTCGGCGATTGCGGCCTCGACTGCCAGGCGGTCGGCGACGTCGCAGGCGATGGCGAGGGCCCGACCGCCGCCATCCCGGATCTCATCGGCGATGCGCTCGATATCGTTTCCACTTCTGGCCGCGAGGGTCACGGCGACGCCCGCGCCCGCAAGGACACGGGCGGTGGCCTCGCCGATCCCGCGGCTTGCGCCAGTGACGAAGGCGGTTTGTCCGGCAATCGCACTCATTTTCAGCTCCCTGATCCCGTTCAGTAGGCTTGGATGAGGGGCTAGCACTGCGTGAGCGGGCGAGAAAGTGACTGCGGCGCAGGACCCTAAAGCGCAGGGTGCATGGATCACATGGCGTCGCAGTTGGCGCGAAACGGATCGAAGCCTGGAAGGGACTACTCCTTCGCGGTTGCGAGCCGTGCCCTGAACGCCGCCGCAACGGGTGCCTGCTGCCGGCCAGAGCTGATCGAGAGCAGGATGATATCGCCCTGGCGTCGTATCATCACCGTCTCATGATTGCCGCCCGTTCCGATCCTCCGCTGCATCGAGAACCGCTGGCCCTCGACCAAGCGCGCGCCAGTGCGCAGGACAGGCCCCGGCGCATGACCACTGATCAGGAGAGTGACGTCGAGCCGATCATCCGCTTCCGAGAAGAAGCCAACGACCCGAGATTGCGTGCCCCGCACCTCGACCGGTTGGCCCGCACGCTCAATCACAGTCTGCGTCAGATCATTGGCAGCAGCGGGGAGAGAAAAGACGGCAATCAAGCCGCAGAAAACGCTGAGGACGAAACGCATCACGATACTCCGAAAACACACTCATCGGGACGAACCCACCCGATCGCGACCTGTTACCCGGATACCATCAAAGAAACGTTAAGGGCGAGTCCTGAGCGAGATTTCCCGTACAGGTTTAGCCCTATGCTGCGTGTCCGAAATCAGGGCACGAAGTAGCGGAAGAGGGCCGAAGCGGCCCATCCAGAGAACAGCGCCAGCACTACAGACGCCACTCCATAAACGGCCGGCAACTCCATCGCGAGGCTGTGCAAAAAGCGCTCCATCCCCACCTTTCTGACAGGGATGGTCGTCCGGTGCTCATCCACAACATCAAGACCGCGCAGGAGTAGAATGCGCGCCTCGTAATCGCCCTCAACTAAATTCGCGGGCAGGGCCACATTTGTCTCAAAAAGCGTCTCTTCGACCAGCGAGACACCGCCTTCGTCGATGAAGTAGAGGCCCTGATTCTCTCTCACCCGCACGACAGCCTCGAGATAGTCGCCGCGCTCACCGACCAGCCAATCCGGCGCGTCGATGAGACGGATCACCTCGGCAAGGCCCACCTGACGACGGAGCTCTTCGGTCCAGCTTATGATCTCGCGAAAAGGCCCCGTGGTCTTGACGGCATAGAAACTTGGTGCGGCGTCGATCTGTACGCCCGGCCCATTAACCCACACGCCGAAGCGGCGCTCTTTCTTGCGCACGAGGACCGGGCGTGAAGGGCCTGAGACCGTGACGATCACGTCGATCTTCCCCTCTGGCGCCGGTGCCTCCCGCTTTACTGCGCCGAAGACGAAAATCTCCGAGCCGGTGAAGCTTGTCGTAATCGACACCCGCGTTTGGCTGAGCCCTGCAACCACCTCCTCCCCCACCGCTGAAGCTGGCAAGGCGAGCGCTGCAAGCATGAGTGCGAGGGCCAGCCGTCCCATCAACCGACGCCCCCCAGCACGAAAAGCTCATCGGGGTGGCGCACGAGGTCCCAGCCGAGCTTGAGACACACTGCCAGCACGAGGAGCGCGAGCAGGATGCGGAGCTGCTCCGCCCGCAGCCTTGGCCCGATCCGCGCGCCCACCTGCGCCCCGACGACGCCGCCGACGATCAGCAAGAACGCCAGCATGACATCGACCGTCTGATTGGTGATCGCGTGCGCGAGCGTGGTGAAGATCGCAACGAACAGAATCTGAAAAAGCGACGTTCCGACGACCACCGCGGTCGCCATGCCGAGGAGGTAGATCATGGCCGGGACCATGATGAAGCCGCCACCCACCCCCATGATCGCGGCCAGCACACCGACCATCGCCCCGATCAGAAAGGGCGGGATCGCACTGATGTAGAGATTGGATTGGCGAAACCGCATCTTGAGCGGCAGATGGTGGATCCAGCCATGGCGCCTATGCTGTCGTTTGCGCCCGCGCCGGAGGTTCGCCGCGGCCTGTAGGCTTTCGACCAGCATCAAGCTGCCGACCGTGCCCAGGAAGACGACATAGCAGAGCCCAACCGCAAGCTCGACCTGACCGATCTCTCGCAAGAGGGCGAAGACCTGCACACCAAGTGCTGAGCCCGCGATGCCGCCAAGCAACATCACGATGCCCATCTTGATGTCGACCGTTCGGCGGCGGAGATGCGTCAGGAGGCCGGAGAAGGAAGCGGCCGCGATCTGGTTGGTGCCGGTCGCGACGGCCACAGCCGGCGGAATGCCCACGAAAATGAGGAGCGGGGTCATCAGGAACCCGCCACCGACACCGAAAAGACCGGAAAGCATGCCGACACCACCACCCAAGGCCAGGATCAGCAGGGCGTTTACGGACACTTCGGCGATGGGCAGGTAGACGTGCATGAACCCTCCGCCACGCCCCATCACTATCCCTGGGTCGTGACGCTGGCCACCCCATCTTGCAGTTGCGAACACAGCGGCGTGTGCGTGTTGCAGGGGTGATGCGCGGTGCGGCCGGGCGCGGGCGTCGGGCGCCCTAGTTGCCGCGCCCGAAACGCTCCTCGATCTGGGATGTGCTGGGCTCGATCGCCTTACCGCCAGTTCGTCCAGGCGGGCGACCGGTGAAAAGCTCACGCAGGATGCCGGGCGCCAGCAGCGAAAGCGGATTGACGCTCAGTTTAGGGTCCTCGATCGGGCCCGAGACGTCGAAGGTAAGACCCAGGAGCCCCTCTCCGCGCTCACCGGTAAGAACACGGCCAAGGAGCGGGATGTCGTTGAGAAAGCCGGAGACCGCGTAGGCCGGTGAGGCGACGCCGCTCATATCGACGGTGCCGTCGTCCTGATCGATCGTCCCGCCGATGCGAATGGCCAGCGCCGGCCCCGTCGCCACCGCATCCTCGACCGTGATGACGTTGTCCTTGAAGACAAAGGGCACTTCAATGCGGCGGAAGCTGATGCCGCCGCGGGCGCCCTCGACATCCAGCACCTCACCCGCGCCGCCCTCGACGAAGATCTTCTGCACGGTGCTGCCTTCGGTCAGGCGGAGGCGTTCAGCCAGCGCCTTGCCGCGGATCTCATCGAGGCCGCCATCCACGAGCGTCGCATCGATCGCAAGCGTACCTCCCTGCGCCTCAGACGCGAGTTCGAGCGCGCGGAGAAAAGCGCCGGCATCCTCGGTGCGAAGCGATATCTTCCCAGGTTCACCGGCAGGCAGCGAGACCGTACCGCTGGCAGGCGCAAGGGCGTTCAGCCTGCCCGAGAAGCTCATGCTTGCGCCCTCGCCAGGCTCTTGGCGCAGCATCCCGCCAGCGGGCTTCACTTCGATCCCTTCGGCGAGGGCGAGGCTATCGAGGTTGAAAACGATCGCGAGCGGCACGCCATCGACCCGGCTCACGCCGCCCCCGCCCGGGCCGGTTTCGACCCCGCCGAGAAGGCCGATATCGAGCATCCGGCCACCAAGCTCCACGGCGTAACCACCCGCTTCTTCGCGTCGCGCGCTGCCGTTAAGGTCAGCCCGATCGTCCACCACCAGACGCTCAAGCGTGGCGTTGGCGAACTGACCTTCTGCGTCGAAGGCGGCGCTTGCGCTCAGCTCCAGATCGCCCGCGACCAAGGCCAGGCGGTCGACAGACATGCCGCCGCCGAGGCTGCCCTGAACGGCGAGCGTTCCAGGGCTTCCGGCGGACTTCCGCCAATCGATGGGCGGATCGAGCGAGACTGGCGTCAGATCGGCCTCCAGCTCGAACTGCATCGGTCCATCGGTGGATTGCTGAAGCTCCGCTGCGACCGGAAAACTCTCATCGCCAAGCCCCGGAAGCTCGACGCCAAGCTGACCGAGGAGCGCCGCATCCGCCTGCCCAGACAGGGAAAGAGCGCGGCCAGGCACAGCACCGTATCGTTCAGTCCATAACGTCTCGAGCCGCGCCCCAAACGCTTCGACAGCGCCCGAAAGCTGCAGCGCCTCCGTACTCGCCGAGAGAGACAGCGCATCGGAGGCTAGCGTCATGCGCTCCCCCTCCTCCACGGGCATGCTCAGCGAAATGCCGCGAAGATCGGCACGGGCGTCGGCCTCCACCTCCTCCACCTTCAGCGCGGCGAGGAGCGGGAAGGCGAGATCCGTGCTGACCCGCGCCCGTCCCGCGACGTCCTGGAGCGGCAGCCCCAAACGGGAGACGAGACCGAGCGGCTCCTGATCGATCAGCGACAACACCGCACCGATCGGCCCCTCCGCCTCCAGCGCGATGTCGGCAGGCGTGATCGGCGCCTCAAAATCGTAGATGCGGAGCCGCGAGCCACCGATCTCGATGCGCCCTGCCCCGCGACCGGTGACATCGACATGGCCCTCGTCGAGCTCAAGATCGAACGCGTCGGCGGTGAGATGCGCGCGACCGCTGCCGTCGACGATGGGGGGCAGCGCCGCGAGATACGTGCTGGTGACATCCTCGAACGAGAAGTCGACCGCCACATGCTCACCCTCGGGGCCGAGTGCTACCTGCGCCAGCAGCTCAGGCAATTTGCCTGTCTTGATGTTCTCAACGAACCATGGCCGCGCGTTGCCCCCGGCCCCTTCAGGCCAGAGCGTCTTCACGTCTTCGACGGTCAGGCCGTTCGCCGTGGCGCGGAAGGCGACGCTTGGGCTCTCCGCATCCGCGCGCTGCTCGATCGTGCCGCTGCCGACGAAGGTGAGCGGGCCTCGGCCAAGGCTCGCCTCAGCGATCCGATACCGCCCGACCGCGGGTTCTGCGAGGAAGACCAGGCTGCCACTCTCGAACGCGAGCGGGCCCGGGAGCGCCCCTGGCATGTCGAGCGCGAGGTCCGAGAGGCGCAACTCAGCACTCACCCGTTCCGGCAAGCCACCGGCAGTGCCCTCCATCCCGACCGTGCCTGAGACGCTCATCCGTGCGAGCGGGCCGTCCACGCTCATCCTCTCAAGCGCGAGCCGACCCGTACTGGGATCGAAGGCCGCCACGAGTTCCGCGGTCCTGATCGGCAGGACCGGTAGATCCGGGCCGATGATCAGCGCACCCTGCCCAAGCTTCAGCGCGGTCTCGATCCCGCCGATCTTGCCATCGCCATGCACGACCCCCTCGACATGGCCCGAGACCGGCGCGACGAGCGGCGCCGCCCAGGCAAGCTCAGGGATCTCCGCTGCGAGCTGATCGAGCCTCAGCCCTGCGACATCCACCCTGATCTCGTTCTCGGTCGCCCCAATCCGGCGCCGACCCTCGGCCTTGATCTCGACCTCGGACCCGTCCGCAAGACGGACCGGCAGGCCGAGATCGAGGCGGATCCCGCGATCATTGGCGCGCAGCAGAAGATCCGCCCCGCGCGATGTGTAGGCGCTGCCGGTCGCCTGATTACGCAGGATGAGCTCCGCATCGTGGATGGCGACCCGGCGAAGCTTCTGCGCCCCCTGCGGTCGCGGCGTGAGCCCTGCGAGGGCATCGAGAAGACGACTGACCGCGGCAAACCCCGCGTTCTCCGGCGCGGCACCCTCCTCGGGCGACGCGCCAGGCGCCGACGCGGGACCGATGCCGAGCCCGAAGCTGAACCGCCCATCGGCGAGCCGGACGAGCCGCGCCTTCGGCTCGATGACGGTGATCCCGATCGGCTCGACTTGCCCCCGCAGGAGATCCGGTACCGAAAAGCGCGCGCCAAGACGCGGCACGGCGATGAGGAGCTCACCGGTCTCCACGTCGCGCACCTGCACATCGCCGAAACGAAGTGCCGGCCGGTCCCGACGCGTGATGGCGAGATAGGCGGAACCGATCTCGATCCGCGACGTGCTGCCCTCGCCGTTCACCGCCGCCGCAGCGATCTCAGCGAGCCCGGGCAACGGCACAGCACCTTGCTTCAGCATATGGACCATCATGCCGGTCGCGATCGCCGCCAGAACGAAGGCCGCGCCGAGCACGCGAAAGCACCCGCTCAAAAGCATCGAGCAGCCAAGCGAACATCGCTCGCACAGCACAACGAGGCGCGGCACCTGCTTTGGTTCACGACGGGTCGCGGGCTTGCTCAATCGGCCTCTCCAGAGCCCCGGTCGGCATGGCCCTAGGCTTGCCGAAAACATCGGCATCCTTGTCGGCCTGTTGCGCCGCGATATCTACCGCGCCGCATGGGGCGCCGACAACAGCGCCCTTAGGGCACCGCATTCAGGAGGAGCGCATGGCCGACACCGCCACAATCCCGGGTCCTGGCGACCCTGCACCCGATTTCAGTCTACCGGCCGACGGTGGGCGCACGTTGTCGCTCGCGGATTTCGCCGGCAAGACGCTGGTCCTCTACTTCTATCCCAAGGACGACACCTCGGGCTGCACCAAGGAAGCCGTCGGGTTCAGCGAGAAGATCGCGGAATTCGAGGCTGCGGGTGCCGCAGTGGTGGGCGTTTCGAAAGATACTGCCGCCAAACATGACAAATTCGTCGCCAAGCATGCGCTCAAAGTGGCGCTCTTGTCGGATGCGGAGGGCGATCTTTGCGAGCGCTTCGGCGTTTGGAAGGAGAAGTCCATGTACGGCAAGAAATACATGGGCATCGAACGGTCGACCTTTCTGATCGGCGCCGATCGCAAGATCGTGGAAGCTTGGCGTAACGTAAAGGTGCCGGGCCATGTTGATGCCGTTCTGGGCGCCGTACAGGCCATCTGACCGGAGCGTGGCGCGGTGAGACGAACTGCCGCGCCCACTAGGGGCGGGGTCGGAGGCACCGCCGACCCCAAGAAATCGGTTGCTTGCCTGGTATTTGGCTGTATAGCGTTGCAGAAAGTGTGCAGTGGATAAAAATGCACGCAGCCTAACAGGCGGGACAGGCGGGGTCGTTCTTGGTCGAAGAAGCAGCGCGGGACTGTGCCAACTCGGCGAGATCCGGAAATATCACGAAATCGAAGCGGGGCGGCGCGACGGCGTTTCTCCTCGGAACTGCCATCGGTGGTGCGGTCGTCGCACTGGCGTTGACGCTTCCCATCGGCCTCGGCCCGACGGGGGAGAGGGCGGCGGCATCGGCGCTAGAGTTGCGGGTCGCAGGCCTCGAACGGCGCATTGTTGCCCTCGCCGGCGAGCGGGACGAAGCCAATCGGCGGCGTGAAGCAGTATCGGACCGGTTGATCGACGCGGAAGGCCGCCTGCGTGCCGCGACGCTTGCCATGAGCGAGCGCGATGCAGCCCTCGAAGTAGCGCTTGCCGCCAGTGAGGACGCGGAGCGGGCGCATCGCGCGCTCGCCGCCGAAGCGGATGCCGCGGCTGAAGCGCTGATGGATGCGACGGCAGAGCTCGGAGCGATCGAGGCGCGGCGCGCAGCACTCGAGGCGCAGCTCGCAGACTTCGCCGAAGTGGTCGACAGCGTCATCTCGGAACGCGATTTCGCCCTGGCGCGCGGCGAGCGGCTTACGGATGAGATGGCCGGGCTGCAGATTGCCCTTGCCAGCGCGGTTGAGCGTGAACAGCGGCTGGTAGCCGATCTCAACCAGGCGGCCCAGCAGAGCGCGACTGGGCTCGCGAGCATTTTCGAGCGCGCCGAAATCGACCTCGACCGTCTGTTGTCGGAGATGAGCCGGGACTACTCGGGCCAGGGCGGCCCGTTTCAGCCGCTCGAGGAACGGTCCGAGGACGACCCACGAGACATCGAGCTTGCCGCACTCTCGGAAACACTGGAGCGCGTCAGCCTCATGCAGTTCGCGGCGACCAAGGTGCCCTTCACGCTTCCGGTCACGGGCGGTCGCCTGACCAGCATGTTCGGGCTACGGCGCGATCCCTTCCGCGGTCGGACGAGCATGCATCAAGGGATCGATATCGCAGCGCCGCGCGGCACGCCTATCGTCGCCACAGCCGAGGGCATCGTCACCTTTGTCGGGCGCCAGCGCGGCTATGGCATCGTCGTGGAGATTCGGCATGCATTCGGTTTCGAGACGCTTTATGCTCATCTGAGCAAGGCGCGTGTGAAGCTTGGCCAGCGTGTTGAGCGTGGAACGAGGGTCGGGGATATGGGGAGCACCGGGCGCAGCACCGGCAACCATCTCCACTACGAGGTTCGGATCGACAACAAGGCCGTGAACCCTATGAAATTCATCGAGGCAGCCCGCGATGTTCTCTAAGCCGAAGCCGACTGACGCAACCCAGGGCGGCGATGCCGCAAATCCCGGGAACGTGCCCGCCCGTACGGACGGTGCGAAGCCACCGGTTGCGGCTGAGAAGGCGCAGTCTTTCCCTGCGAAACCAAAGCCTTCGCCCTCACTTCTGTCGTCCGACTTGCACATCACGGGCAATGTCGAGACGTCAGGCGATATTCAGATCGAAGGCTCGGTCGAGGGCGATGTCCGCGCCAACCTGCTGACGGTCGGCGATGGCGCCGTGATCAGTGGTGAGATCGTCGCGGAAGACGTGGTGGTGAACGGAAAGGTTGTCGGTCGTGTGCGTGGGCTCAAGGTCCGTCTCACGTCGTCGGCGGTCGTCGAAGGCGATATCGTGCACAAAACGATCGCCATCGAGTCCGGTGCGCATTTCGAGGGTTCGGTCCAGCGACAGGAAGACCCGTTGGGATCTAGCAGCGCGCGGCCAGCGATCACGCACCAAAAGGAGAGCAAGCCTACGTCCTCGAAGCCGGAATCGTCGGCCGCGGAGTAGTCTTCGTCTCACCTGAACGCGCAAAGACCGAAACCAAAGAGGCCCGCGGTTTTCCCGCGGGCCTCTTTGGTTTCAATGGTCGACCCGCGATCAGGCCGACATGCTGATGGCTTCGGTCTCCGGCATCGGATCGCGCAGGACATAGCCCCGGCCCCACACCGTCTCGATGTAGTTATCACCGTCGGTTGCAGAGGCGAGCTTCTTACGCAGTTTGCAGATGAAGACGTCGATGATCTTCACTTCAGGCTCATCCATGCCGCCATAGAGATGGTTGAGGAACATTTCCTTCGTCAGCGTCGAGCCTTTGCGGAGGGAAAGGAGCTCCAACATCTGATACTCTTTACCAGTCAGATGCACCGGCCTGCCTGAGGCCTCGACCGTCTTGGCGTCGAGGTTCACCTTGATCTTGCCCGTTTCGATGATGCTCTGCGCATGGCCGCGCGACCGACGAACGATGGCGTGGATCCGCGCAACAAGTTCGTCGCGATTGAAGGGCTTCGTCAGAAAATCATCCGCGCCGGAAGCAAAGCTCTTCAGCTTTGCATCGATCCCGTTCTCGCCCGTCAGGATTAGGGTCGGCGTGTCGACGCGGCCAAGGCGCACCTTGCGCAGCACCTCGTGCCCGTTGATGTCCGGCAAACTGAGATCGAGAATGATTAGATCGTAGTCATACAGCTTAGCGAGTTCGATCCCTTCCTCGCCACTGTCAGTTACGTAAACGTTAAGATCAGCTTTCTTCAGCATCGCTTCGATGCTGGCCGCCGTGCTCTCATCGTCCTCGATCAGCAGGATCCGCATATGAACCACTCCGCCTTCACTGGAACTCTACACCGGGCGTGACTAAACCTTAATCCTGTAAACGATACCTTACCAGCGGTGCCGTTGCGATAACGATTTTCCCTAATGTTTGAGGAACCAAGTCAGGCGGACAGCCAAGTCGTAGTTTATTGATACTTGTGCGAGCGGCAGCTTCGTGACGACCAAGCGACATTTGAATGACGGCGCCGAGGCGCGCGTAGGCTTCATTCTGAAGCCCGTCTCGTGCGCCCGAGTTGCGTGACGCAGAGGCCACGCATGCCATGCCGGCTCAACGCGGATCGCCAGAGGCCGTATTCCTCCTCCGAGATCCGGTATCGGTTGCGGGCGTCCAGTTCCGACATCAACCCGCCTTCCACTGCCGCCACAACCTTGGCCTTCCGCCTCGGCACCCAACGAAGGGTATCGGGCGGGGGCAGGTCGGAAAGCGTCATCCGCTCACCATCCGGCCCAATGCAGTAGTCTTTGCTCGCGTCGATCTCACACCTCCATCTTCTATTTCGACTGCGGCCACTTTAGGAGATCGGGCTTAAACGGCGATGAAGCGGAGAAACCTCGCCATGGAGCAGGCGATCGCGGGCTCAGAGGGCCTTGTCGGGACGGGAGCGGAGAACAGTCTCGGCTTCGCGAAAACACCTGCAGAGACGCGGGTCGTCGTCGCGATGTCGGGCGGTGTCGACAGCTCGGTCGTGGCAGCAGAGCTTGCGCGCGAGGGCTACGACGTCGTTGGCATCACCCTTCAGCTCTACGACCACGGAGCAGCGCTTGCGAAGAAGGGCGCCTGCTGCGCCGGCCGCGATATCCACGACGCCCGGCGCGTGGCGGAGACGATGGGCTTCCCCCACTACGTCCTCGACTATGAGAGCCGCTTTCGGGAGAGCGTGATCGACGACTTTGCGGACAGCTACCTCGCCGGTGCGACGCCCATTCCCTGCGTGCGCTGCAATGAGCGCGTCAAGTTTCGCGATCTGTTGGAGACGGCGCGCGAGCTCGATGCGGATTGTCTCGCAACCGGCCACTACGTCCAGCGACGCATCGGCGTTGCCGGTGCGGAGCTGCATCGCGCGGAGGATCCGGCGCGCGATCAGTCCTACTTCCTGTTCGCGACCACCAGGGAGCAGCTCGGTTTCCTGCGCTTCCCGCTCGGACATCTGCGTTCCAAGGCCGAGACGCGGGCGCTCGCAGCGAAGCACGGTCTACCCGTGGCCGACAAGCCCGATAGCCAGGACATCTGCTTCGTGCCGCAGGGCAATTATGCCGCCGTGATCGAGAAGTTGCGGCCCGGTGCGGCTGAGCCGGGTGAGATCGTCCATCTCGATGGCCGCGTGCTCGGCTCCCATGGCGGCGTCATTCACTACACGATCGGACAGCGCCGTGGCCTGGGCCTTGGTGGCGGGGAAACCGGCGGGGAGCCGCTCCACGTCGTCAGGCTCGATGCCGAGAACCGACGGGTGGTTGTTGGGCCCCGGGCTGCGCTCGCGACACGTACCGTCCGCATCCGAGAGGTCAACTGGCTGGGCGACCAGAGTTTGGTCGAGGCGGGCACCGAGGGATTTGAGGTATCGGTGAAGGTGCGATCGACCCGGCCGCCCTGCCCCGCTCGACTGCGTCCATCGGGTCGGGGGGAGGCGGAGGTCACGCTCCTGTCGCCCGAAGAGGGTGTGGCACCAGGCCAGGCCTGCGTCTTCTACGCGCCCGAAGGCAGTCGCGTCCTGGGCGGAGGCTGGATCACTCGCTAGAGCTTTCGCGGGTCATCGCACCGGAATGATCTTCCATGAGGGTCGATGCGGGGGCGAAGCCAGGCCCGCGCAATTCCCTCGACGCTCAAAATAAAAAGGGCGCGCCTCGGGCACGCCCTTCTGAGCCGGATAACGCGTAGTTGAGCGGTCAGGCCGCCTGTTGGCGACGACGACGCCCAATCAAAGCAACACCGCCGACGCTTGCGAGCAGGAGCCACGCCGTGGCTGGGAGAGGGATCTCCGCATCCTCAGGCGTCGACAGGAATGCCACCAGGAACTCCGAGGTGTTGATTGCCGCCATGTCTTCGACGGTCACACCAAACAGCAGACGGATAACATACGACCCCTCGAACGCACCCGCCTGGGCGAGGTTGAAGTCCGAGATCATGCCGAG
>JBCDFC010000138.1:0-12929 GCA_039178805.1 Pseudomonadota bacterium
CCGCGATCGCGTGCGCCGGCTCCTGTTCGAGGCAGCGAACGTGATCCTCTATCGGACGAAGACCCCTTCTCGTTTGCGAAGGTGGGCCCAGGCGATCGCCTTGCGATCGGGAAGCTGGAAGGCGCGCGTCGCGCTGGCCAGGAAGCTGGCCACCGTTTTGTTCCGGATGATGCGCGACGGCGTGGTCTTCGAGCCGGAGCCCTCAGCCGGATAAAGACGGAGGAAAGATGACAGGCTGACGGAACGCCGGCCTCGAGGGGGCTTGGCTACGGCGATCTCGCTGTACGCTTTGCGATCCGCATACGGACCTCCCGTCGCCGGCGTGCCTGTCGGTATCGATCGGGCCGCACCGAGGCCGGCGGAGCGAATTTGGCATTACGATGCCGAGCCGACGCTGGCGGTTGCCATGTTTCGAGGGACATGATGCGCGGCATCGCAAGCGATAGGGAGACATCGTGACCCCTTCCTGGGGACACTGCAAGCGACCCGGCAGTACCTTCCTAGCCAGATTTTCAACCTGGTTCAGACATACGAGACTACGCACTTGACGTCCGATCTTTACAACCCCAGGAACAAAGACGCTGATCCCCACAACCTCCTGAATTACTTTGGGCTTGAAGCTCGAGTAGGTGAGCGACCGGGCACACCCGGTAGAGCAGGATGGACCACACGACATAGGATTTTTGGGCCAGATCGAGGTGGAGCGTGGCAGTCGTAGCGCCAGAGGTGCGGCAGACCGACGTGCTGCCAGCGGTCGGGTTACGATTGTGACGGGCGGTGCTCAGAAAAGGATCGACGGAAGCCAGGTTGCGAGTGTGGGGACGAGCCAGACCAGCGTGATGCCCAGGATCTGTAGGGCGATGAAGGGGGCGACGCCCGCGTAGATATGCGCTGTCGTCACCTCGGGTGGGGCTGCTCCGCGTAGGTAGAAGAGCGAGAAGCCGAAGGGCGGTGTTAGGAAGCTCGTTTGAAGGTTGATCGCGATCAGGACACCGAGCCAGATCGGGTCGTACCCCATGAGAATGAGCTGCGGCACGATCAGCGGCAGCACGATGACGGCGATCTCCACGAAATCCAGGAAAAAGCCGAGGACGAAGACGAAGGCCATCGAGAAGAGGAGGGCGCCCGTAGCCCCACCCGGCATCGCTGCGAGGATATTGGCCACGCGCTCCTCGCCGCCGAGGCCGACGAAGACGAGACTGAAGAACCCGGCCGCGATGATCGTGGCGAAGATCATCGCGGTCATTGTCGCCGTCGCCTCGACGGCCTCGGCGATGAGCCGCGCCCGGAGTGCTGAGACCAGTGCGAGCGCGATGCCTGCCGCTCCGACTACGGCTAGTCCCACATAGAGCCAGCCGAGCGTGACCTCGCCCGCGCCGAGATCGCCGCGCTGGAGACGGACCGGTAGAAGCCCTGCGAGCACGCCAAGGACTGCGAGCGCGAGGGCGCCCGTGAGGATCGCACCCCGCCACCGGCCAAGCCGGATCCCCGCCATCATGAGCGCCCCGACCGCTCCGACGGAGGCGGCCTCGGTCGGGGTGGCGACGCCGCCCAGGATCGCGCCGAGGACGGCGAGTATCAGGATGGCGGGTGGCACGATCGCTTGCATGATCGCGGCAAGGTTGGGCAGGGGGACGCCCTCGCCAACGGGCGGCATGTCGCCTGGGCGCAGGCGGCCGCGGATTGCGATGTAGCCGAGGTAAAGCGTTACGAGCACCAGGCCCGGTATGACGGCGGAGGCGAATACCTGCCCCACCGAGAGCGCCTCGACCGCGAACCTCCCTTGCTCGTACTGCGCCTGCTGCCAGGCATTCGACATCACGTCCGAGAGGATGATGAGGAGGGTCGAGGGGGGGATGATTTGGCCGAGCGTCCCAGCCGTGCAGACGACCCCCGCCGACACGCGCGGATCGTAGCCTGCGCGCAGCATCGACGGCAGGGCGATCATTCCCATCGCGACGACGGTGGCGCCGACGATCCCGGTCGAGGCTGCGAGGAGTGCGCCCACGAGAACAACGGAAATGCCAAGACCACCGCGCATGCCGCCGAAGAGGCGCCCCATCGTCTCCAGCATGTGCTCGGCGATGCGGCTTCGCTCGAGGATCGCGCCCATGGCGACGAAAAGCGGGATCGCGATCAGCACATCGTTCGAGAGGAGCCCGAAGACCCGCTGGCCGAGCGCGCCGAGAAGGCCGATATCCATCGCGCCCATGGCCCATCCGAGATAGGCGAAGATCACGGCGATGCCGGCGATCGAGAAGGCGGCCGGGAACCCCGAAAGGATCGCCGCGATCAGCGCCCCGAACATCAGAAGGTCGAGATAGTCGCTCACCCGCGCGGGCTCGCGATCAGCCGGGTGAGGATCGCGAGCGACTGTAGGATCAGCAGAACGCCGAACGCCGGGATGAGCGACTTCATCAGGAACACGGCCTCGATCCCGCCGACCGAGATCGGACCCTCGAGGATCGCCCAGGAGTTCCGGACCGAAGGCCAGGACCACCACAGAAGCGTGAGCATCGACGGGATCAGGAAGAGGCTGTGCCCCGCGATGTCGATGATGCGGCGCATCCGGGGCGAGGCGCGGGCATAGAGGATGTCGACGCGGACATGAGCATCCTTCTGCAGCGTCCAGCCGGCCGCGAGCATGAAGAGGGCCGCGTGCATGTAGAGCACGCTCTCCTGCGCCGCGATGTCGTAGACGCCGAAGACATAGCGCCCAACGACGATAGCGAACTGCACGAGGACCATCGCGATCGCGAGCCAGCGAACCGCCTGCCCCACAACCCGGTTCAGCCAGTCCGCAAGCGCGGCCGCCCGGCCGATGGGACCGGGGACGCTGGCGGGAGACGGCGGCAGGCGCGCGGGGCTCAGTAGCCGAGCGCCTGTGCGCGGGCGTTCATCTGCCCGTTATCGGCGTAGGTCATGTAGCCGCCGACAAGTTCGCGGTAGGAGACGAAGCTCTCCGTGATCCGGCGGGTAAGTTCGTCGCTGTCCTCACGGAGCTCGCCAATGACCTCTGCCGCAGCGTCGCCCATAGCAGCGATCACGCTGTCGGGGAGCTTGCGCACCTCGACGCTATGCTCGGAGACGAGGGTCTTCAGCGCCTCGGCGTGCTTGGTCGTGTACTCGGTCCAGACCGGATTGTAGAGGCTCTCGCAGGCGAAGCGCACGGCCTGTTTGAGATCGTTGGGCAGCGCCTCGTAGACTTCGAGGTTCACGCCGCATTCCTCGGCGGAGGACGGCTCACCGACGCCCGGCCAGTAATAGAGTTTCGCGATCTGGTAGTAGCCGAGGGCACTGTCGGTCCAGGGCCCGATAAACTCGCCAGCATCGAGCGCCCCGGTCTGCAGCGCCTGGAACATATCGCGCCCGCCCATGGCCTGGGCCGCCATACCAAGCTTGGAGGCCATCTCTGAGGCAAGGCCCGTGGTACGGAACTTGAGGCCTTTGAGATCCTCCGGGCTTTCAATCGGATTGCGGAACCAGCCTGCCCATTGCGGCCCGGAATTGCCGCAGAGAAACGGCTTCAGCCCGAACTGGCCGTACATCTCGTCGTAAAGCGCTTGCCCGCCGCCATGGGCGAGCCATCCCGCCTGTTCGTCCGCGCGAAGCCCGAAGGGCTGGGAGCCGAAGAGGAGGATGCCCTTGGATTTCGAGCCCCAGTAGGCGGGCACCGCATGATAGAGTTCGGCGGTCCCTTCCGAGACTGCGTCGAACACACCGAGCCCCGGTACGATCTCGCCCGCGGCGAAGAGTTCGACCTCGATCCGCCCCCCCGAGAGCGCGGTGATGCGATCGGCCAGCATCTGCGCGGCGACCCCCGGTCCCGGCAGGTTCTTGGGCCAGGCCGTGACCATCTTCCATCGTTGCACGTCCTGTGCGATCGCAGGAGAGGCCAGGGGCGTGGCGAGAGGTGCGGCTGCGGCGCCTGAACCGAGCGCTGTCAGAAAACGTCTTCTCTCCATGGCCGGTCGTCCTCCTCGATGTTTCACGACACCACGAAGCGCACGACTTTCGCGGCACCGCGTCAAGCCTCGACACCGTCGACGCTGCAATTGAAGCCACGGTTTCGGCATGAGACAGGACTTCGGCAACCGACTGCGCGTAGCGAAGCCCCCACCTAGCAGGCGGCCGTCATCGCGAGCCAGCAAGGTGAGATCTCGTGGTCCGGCCGAGACACTCGGCACCATCATTGCCCGATCGAGTCCGGCAATTCATCTTGCCGACAGGCACCTAGCGGTCCGCGTCGGACCGTCAGGCCGAGAGGGCGTGGTTTTCCACGGTTTACGCAATGGGCACGTTACCCACAGTTTTACTCGTCTGCTTTGAACCTTTGGGGGTATCGCTCCATGGAAGCGATGTTGATGTTGGTCGGAATTATGGTGCTGGCCACGATGGTTTTTGTCGTCGTTGCGCCGTTCTTCTTGATCCTGTCGAACCGACGACTGACGCAGCGTATCGCCAAGCTGGAGACTCTGCTCAACGCAGCGGGTCTCCTTCCCGATGCCGCCGCAGAACGGCGTGTCACGGCTGAGAGGCCGCCGGAGCGCCCGGTTGCGCCGAAAGAAGGCGCGGCTGGGGAGCCCGCCGAAGCGCAAAGCACCGCGCGGGAGCCGCAAAGACAGGGGCTTCCAGCGAAGGACGCGCCACCGAAGCACTACGTGTTCACGGCCGACAATTGGGCGCGCCTCGTTGCTTGGCTGTCGCGCCACTGGGTCTCCGTAATCGCAGCACTCTCGCTGAGTTTCGCCGGTGTCTTCTTCGTCCGCTACGGGATCGAACACGGGTTGGTACCGCCCGCGTTGCGCATCATCTGCGGTCTTGTCCTCGGTGCGGCGCTTACCGTCGCCGGTGAGCGGCTTAGACGTGTCGGCGGCTCCGGCTTGGGCACGGCTGGGTATCTGCTGCCGGGAACACTGTGTGCCGGCGGTGTGGTAAGTGTCTACTCCGCCGTCTTGGGCGCCCGGATTCTTTACGACCTCATCGGCACCGAGGTCGCGTTCATGGGCCTCACTGCGACGGCGGCGCTCAGCGTTCTGCTCGGCCTGCGCCACGGCGTGTTTCTGACGGTGATGGGTATCCTCTGCGCCATGGTCGCGCCATTCGTGATCGGCGGGGAGGCGGAAAGCATTACCGGGCTCTTCTACTACTTTGCCCTGATCGCCGGCGTTGCCTTTGCGACGGACAGTTTTCAGCGTACGGCCTGGGTGTCGGCGGTCGGGCTCGTCGCCTCCTACGGCTCAGCCACGTTGGTGTATCTCGCTTCACCGGGCTCCGAGAGCCACTTCCTTGCCTTCGCCGCGCTTATCGGCGCCGCGACCCTCACCTTACCGACTCGCTCGTTGAGGCCTGCACTCCAGGGTGGCATGGTCTTTAGGCGCATCCACCGTCGCGGCCCGGCAGAAGCGCCCGATTTTCCGGCGCGACTTGCCATGGCTGGAGTCGCCGGGCTGATCGGCGTTGCGGTGATCGTATCCCTGAACAGCGCGCTCGGTTTCTGGCTTGCCCTCGGCGCGCTGGCGTTCTTGCTCGTCGTTCTCGCCCTTTGGCTTGAGACGGACGTCCTGGATGACGCAGCACCCCTGGTCCTTCTTGGCATTCTCTCGATCATCGGAGCTCATGGCTTCTGGAACCTCGAGGTTGCGCGATCTTTCGTGACAGCTGAGGTGGGGTTTGAGGGCAGCCCGCCGAACACGATGCTCTGGCTGACAGCGTTTGGCGCTGCATTGTCGCTCGTCGCTGCCAGAAAGAGCGAGACTGCAAGGAACTTTTCGCGCGAATGGGCTATCGCCGCCGCAGCTTTCGCGCCCGCCACGATCTTCGTGCTCGCATTGTGGTGGCAGCCGCTTGCCCAGCTTAGCGACACGACATGGGCGCTGCACGCGGCAGCCATTGCGCTGGTGATGACAGCGCTCGCGCAGCGCGCGTTCAAGCGTGATCCACTCCAGCGGTTCAGGGCTTCGGTCTTCTCGCTGGCGGCACTCAACATGATCGCCTTCGCCGTGTCGATCGTACTGACGGAGACCGCTCTCACCCTCGCCTTCGCCGCGATCATGTTTTCCGCAAGTTGGCTCGACCGGCGGTTCGACGTGCCCCTGCTCTCGCGGTTCGCGCAGGTTGGGGTCGTCGTCTGCAGCTATCGCCTCCTTGTCGACCCCGGTTTGCCTTGGGCCTTGGGGGCGGATTGGCCCGCGCTGATCCTCGCCTTCGGGGGCGTCATCACGTTTCTCTTCGCAGCGCGGCAGTGCGCCACCGAACGCAGTCGTACCGGCGCAATAACGACGCTCGAATCGGCCGCGTGGTCGCTACCCGCCATCCTCATCTGTCTCCTGATCTTCCGCGCGCTCGACGACAGTGGCGACACGGTGAGCCACTGGGCGCTGTCGCTCTACGCAATGATCTGGCTGATCTCCGGCGCAGTTCAGGCTTACCGCGCGAAGATCGACGACGCCTTGAAGGCTGTGCGGAGGGTCCTTGCAGCTCTTTTCAGCGGGACTGGCGCGGTGCTGCTGCTCTTGAGCTTGACCATTGGCAGCCCGCTCCTCGCAGGGCAGATCGCGGGGCCGCCATTGCTCGACAGCCTTCTGGTCGCTTACGGTCTGCCCGCGCTGCTTATCCTCGGCGTCCTTCGGCTGGTCACAGCCTTGCCACGCGCAGCGTCGCAGGGTGGCTTCGCACTGGCTATGACGAGCGCAATCGGATGGATCGGGCTCGAGGTGCGAAGGCTCTGGCAGGGGCCGGATCTGACAATTCCCAGGGTCATCGACGGGGAGCTATATACCTACACGCTTGCACTCCTGATCGCGGGTGCGGCGCTCCTGCTGCGCTCGATCCAGACGGCATCGCGGCCCCTTCGCCGGGTCGCGATGGTCGTCCTCGGGCTCACGATCGCGAAGGTGTTCCTCGTCGATATCAGCGGGCTTGAAGGGTTAATCCGTGTCGTTTCCTTCCTCGTTCTCGGCCTAACGCTCGCCGGCCTCGCCTGGCTCGACACGATGATCGGACGACGCGGGACGCCGTAGAATGTGCGCGGGAGGACCGGTTTTGCTCAGCTCGGCATCCGGCATTTGAAGGAGGCGCTGCTGGGGCACGGTGGATCTCCTCGCCGCGCCCGAGAGTTGCCGGATGACCTTTTCCCGTGCGGTCCAAGGCGACGAGGGCTCCGCACGCCTCTAGAGCGTCGCGCGTCCTTGCTGAATCGCGATGAAGGGACTCCCACTGCGGCAATTTCCCGATTCAGCGCTCGATAGAGCAGATGTTGGGCGTTGGCATGGGCAAACCACTCTCCAAGGATCTGAGGCGACGGGCCTTGGCTGCGGTCGATGCGCGGATGAGCCGACGGGCGGCGGCCGGGCGGTTCGGGGTCTCGGTCTCGTCGGTCATCCGGTGGGATGCGGCCCAGCGGACGACGGGCAGCTTCGAGCCGAAGCAGCGAGGCGGCGACACCCGCTCGCGGCGCATGACGGCGCTGTGATGCAGGCGTTTGAGGAGGAGCGCAACCAGGCAAGGTCGCGGCGCAGCCTATCCGCGCTCGGCTATCTCTCACCCATCGACGAGGAAAGAGAGGCCCTCGCCAGGCCGGAAACCTCTAACCCATGACCGTCCACGAAACCGGGGGAACTCCAACTCCAGATGTCGTCAACCGCGGCGGCGGCCAACCCAGGCGAGTGAAAGCAGACCAGCCAGTGCGAGGGGCAAGCCGGCTGGAAGGGGAACAACGGTACCAGGGGGTGCGACTGGGCCTGTGAGCCCTCCAATAAGCTCAAGCCCTGTTGGCGGCCCAACCTGTGTCGAAACGAGTGTCACAAGGTCGATTAGGAAAACCGCATCGAGGATGGAATCTGCGCCAAACAACGTTCCGTCCGGCAGAACTGTCAGCGCTTCCTGTGGCACCGAATTGGTCGGCGACCCGATCAAGGTTACTGCGAGCGTACCTGGATCGATGGCGAACAGACCGCCTGAATCGGCGGCCAGGATCGTGCCCGCACCGAATGTCCCCACCGCCGTTGTCACGGGTCCTTGTGTGACCGTCAGGCCATCGAGGTCAAACAGGTCAATCGCGCCAAGCTCAGTCGCCACCCCGGTGAGCGGGTCTATGGTGAAGAGTGCCTCGCCACCACTGGCGAAGAGCGTTCCATCCGGAGCGAAAGCCAGTCCCTCCGGGAAGCTTGAAACGGTCGATGTGCCAATGACCGTGCCCGCGCCGCTCGATGTGTCGATTGAGATGAACGCGTTCCCGGTGGTTATTCCGAACAGGTCGCCCGACGGCGCCAGGGCCAGCCCGCTGATGCCAAAGCCGATGTTGCCCACCAACGTCGTTGTGCCGGTGTCTGTGTCAAACGTGAACAAATCCGAGCCAAACTGGTCGGTGAGAAAAAGCGTTGCCGATTGAGCGCTGCCTGCGCCAAGCGCCAGAGCGAGCAAACATCTTGCTGCAAGATGTCCGAGCATTTGCCTTCGCGCCATTCCGACCCCAGGTCGGCATGCCGCCGCTGGTTCCCATTGGATAACCCTACTGAGGCGCTGTGGTGCCGTCAACGTTCCTGATCGCCGATAACGATCTGATCTGCATGTGAGATTTCAGGGATGGTCCTGAGCAGGGAGAATGCGCGGGATGTCTATGAAACGGTTCACAACGAGCAGATCGCGTTTGCCCTCACCCGGGCCGACGGCGAGACCTGCGGCGCGAAAGGCTCGCCCACAAGGCTGCCTCATAGCATCAGATCATTTCACAACCTCTACCCTGCGGCGGAGGGTAGTGGGTCAGTTTGAAATTTGCTTTCATGACCGACAGTCCGTTGGGTCAAGGCAGGCAGTGTAGAACGCTTCGTCCATCCGGAACCATTCTGTGCAATCTACGCTATGCTTCACACTGGCGTTCGACGCCTGGTTCAGAGACGAGCTGCTGAACAGCGAGATCTTCTTCTCGCTCCGCGAGGCCCAGGTCCTGATCGAGCAGTGGCGGCACCACTACAACACCGTCAGGCCCCAGAGCGATCACCCCCGTCGACCAGAGGCCGGTCATGCACCAACGATTCCAACGAACCACTCGGTGGGGGCAGTTCAGCAGAACGATATGCCGTCACGCTCCGGGACTGAACATCCACCACACAGGCTCCGCGCTGCCGCTGAGACACAATGGGCTTAGGTCAGAGGACATGGTCGCGGCGGCGGATGCATCGACGGGGAGCACCTTGATCATGGGTTACGGAGTGCGGTCGTCGCAGTACTTGCGTCGCACCAAATTGGCGTTGTCGGCTCGACCGTGGCTCACTCAGCCTAACAGGTGAGCGGGGACTGCGTCGTTGTCGGTATCAGCCGTCGATTGGTCCGCTGCAGCCTCCACCAGGGCCGCCTGGAGTGGGCGCCGCAGCTTTGCCGCGTAGCCAATCACGCGAAGCAACTCCCGGTTCACTTGATTGGCATCGGCCGTGGCGGCATCGATCGAACGCCACAGCACGAAGCTCCCAGACTCTGGGTTGTAGGAAAGAGCGGCGCCGCCGGTGCCGAACCCCAGCCAGCCGAATTGTGAGAGCAGCGCGCTGATGGTCTCGGCTGTTGGAAACTCTTGGGTCACGACGCTGACGGTGATGACAAGCTGATCGGTGCCCGAACGGATCACGGCGATATTCCAGCCTTCTCGATGCTGGAAGTAACAGGCGCCTTCAGCGTCGAAACGCAGGGTGATGTTCAGCTCGCGGCCAACGCGCGTCAAAGTTTGCTCAACCTGCCTTTCCAGCTCCGGAGCGAATGCGGACATCATCGTTGCTCTCTCCTCTTCGGATCACCGGGGACGGCCGCGGCGCGCGCCGCGGCCGTGAGATCGTTTACGTTCTCATCCATTCCGGCACAGCGCGCATCTGCTGAATGGTGCTGTACAGGGCGTTGTCCATCTGATTCAGGAATGTCGAGACGCTACTCTTGCGCTGCTCGTACCCTATGTGGCGGTGGCCGCCGCCAATCCTTCTGTAGCGATGCCGCCGACCGTTCTTGCTTTCAGGTTCCAGGCGCGTTGCATCATCTCGGAGCGCGGTGCGCAGCTCGTTGATCTTGTCCTTGGTTTCCTGGCTGGGTTTCCAACCGAACAGATCCTTGCGCACCTGGGTCTCGTGCACGAGCGCATCCAACTGCTCCATCCTTCTCAGCGTCTCAACGTTCTGGTCGTTCCAGCTTTTGTCAGCCTGACGTTCCTCATCGCTGTACCCTTTGACCTGCTCGACATCTTCGGCGATCAGCTGGTCGCCGACGGCCGCCATGGTCTGACGGATATGGGGGAGCAACTGGCCCGCACCCATGCTCTTCATTTCGGCCTCGGTCTCGCCGCCAGCTTCGCGCCACTGCTTCTGATTGGCGAAGGATTTCTTCGACAGCGGGTTTTCGTCTGCGCGGCCGTAGCCTTTGTCGTACTGGAAGATGGTCGCGAACTGCTCCTCTGCATTGGGACGATCCTCCAGGCGTTCCTTTAGGATGCCGTTCGTGGTCGGCGCCAGCTTTGCCTTGGCTTTCTCGTAGCTGTCGGTCTTCGCCAAGCTGGCGATGCTCTTGCCGCTCTCCTTCAACAGCGCTTCGTAGCGCAGGATCGCGTCGTTCAGTTGGGTCATCCGCTCCTGGATTTCCTTGGGCAGGCCCTTGGAGTTCTGACGCCAGGCATCGAGGACACCGCCTTGCTCGGCGCCGCCCGCCCGCATCGCGGTCATCTCGTCGGCATGGTTCTCCACGTATTTGTCGATGGCCCCAGCATGGCCCCAGGACACCAGCAGCTGCCGCGCTCTGTCGATCGTTCCATTGTCAAGCTTCGGATCGTCGCCCTGCAGCGACTCCAGGATGGCAAGCTGAACCAGGCGATCACTCTGCAGTTGCTGCACGTCGGTCAGCAGCGAGTTGTACTGAGCACCAAGGTTATCCATAAAGTCGCGGATATCCTCGTTCGACTCTTCCAAGAAGGCCAGCATGTTGAGGTGTGCCTCGACCGACGCATACTCCCGTCCGATGTCGCCCTTGCCCTTCAGCGACATCATCATGGCAATGTCGGATGCCCGCTGTTCTGCTTTAATTTGGCTGAGGCCTTCGTCGATCGACTTCGCGTAACCGTCCTTCACACGCTGGACCGCGTCCGGCTCGTAGTCGTGGTCGTCCTCGATGTCGAGCGGGACGTTCCCCATCTTGAGCCAGTCTTTGACATCCGCCCAGAACTTCGTCGAGGCTTTCATCGTCTGAGGATTAAAGTACCGCACATCCTTGGCCAGATCGACCATCTGCTTGCCAGCCGACATGTAACTGTCGCTGTTGATATCGAACTGATCGCTGAAGACTTTCCTGTCCCGACGCTCTTTCAGATCAATGAAGGCTGCGACGTTGCGGAGCGTTTCGCGCTGGCGCTTGAACTTGGGGCCTTTGATGTAGTTGACGACTTCGTCGGGTTTCGTGGTGTCGACATTCTCATGCGTGAGATGCTGCGCGAACTCCTGCAGCGGTTCATACATTGCAGTGCGGACAGTCGTCGCAATGGCCTGCTGTGTGATCAAGAGGTCCGTGACCGCCGCGTGAGACTTCTGCAGATCCTCAATGGCCTCTTTGTTTGAGCTGTTAGTCAGCGCCTCGGTCGCCTTCGCTTTCACCGCCTCCGGATCGTTCATGTCCAGCTCGGAGTCGATGCCGAGTGCCAACTTCAGGTTTGTAGCACTGAATGCGACTTTGTCGTTGACCATCTGCTGCTGAACTTCACTGCTTTCAGCCTCGGTCGTAGGCATGTTCTCCAGCAGTTCTAGGACCGCCATGGCATTTTCCATCTCGGCGGTGCTTGGAGGCACCTCCTTGTCTCCTATGACGTTGCTCTTGCCCTTGTTATAAAGTTTCTCAAGGGTGTTGACGCCATCCTGGAACCAGTCGCCGTCGTAGCCCGCAGCCCTGGCCACATCGGCGCGCGCCTTGATCAGATCGTGCGTCCCCAGACGCATCGCGCTATCCTTGAGCAGATCGATACCGTCGATTTTCGGTTTCAACGGCTTTTGTGGGACACTCTTTGCCAGGGCGGCCGTCTGTACTGTGTCGTCGTCCTCATCGTCCGAGACCTCGGGCTCGGAGTGGACGTTGCTGTAGTCATCGTGAGCGACCTGACTCGTGCCCTTCGCGTGGGTTGCGTGCGCCCCCACTTTTTCGGCTTGCTGTTCAACGTGAAGTTCAGCGGCCTCGTTGATATCGTCGACATTCGAGTAGACGCGCGAATAAACGTCGAACGCGTAGTGCTCGTGTTTGAGTGTCTGGTTCAGAACGCCACGCTGACCGGCAGCGGTGTTCATTCGCAGCTTGAAGTGTAGCTGAGCGTCCTTGCTGCCGGGCAAGATGATTTCGGCCGCGACCCGAAGTGCCGTCCGCTGCTCGGCTGTGTGGTAGTCGCCGCCAAGCCCCTTTAGCGTGTTGTCGAAGCTTTCGAGGTCGCGGGCATTATTGTCGACCTGGCCCTTGGCGATGTTGTCGAGACCCTTTCTCTCCTGCTGGCTGCTGAGTTGCTTCAGCCCCGCAATCGTGCGGGCATCAAGAACCTGGGCATCCTCCATCCGCCGAATAGTAGCGCGCGCCTCCGGCGAGAAGGTATTGCCCGCCAGATCGTAGTCGCAGACGGCCGCGAACAGCTTGTCGTACTCGGCAGCGACTTCCTCGGCCTTGCCATCGAACTGATTGGCCAATTCATCCGAATACTCGGCAACAATCGCTTTGTGCTTTTGCAGAAGCTTCTCGAAAGCGCGCACGTTGTTCGTGCCGTCTCTCATCGCCTCCTCGCCTGAGTAGTCCTTGTCGTCCTTCACACGCTGGGTAAATTCAGCCAAGTTTGCCTTAGTGTTCTCCAGCTCCTCGAGGATCGATCCGACCGCCTGGCGATTGGCTATCATCTCCTGCTGGGTCTTGGTCAGCTGGCGATCCATGATCGC
>JBCDFC010000139.1:0-12893 GCA_039178805.1 Pseudomonadota bacterium
ATCTCCGGCACCTCCCGCGCGCAGCACAGTGGTGGTGAGGCGCCCATCCTCAAGCCGCGGGGGAAGCACGGCCCGAGCCGTCTCCGCCGGACCGACCATGTGGAGCGGGCCGAAATCCATCAGCCTCTCTGCCAGGGCGGCAGTCTCGTCCGCATCCTCGCCCGCATGGACGACACCGTCATGCAGCCAAACCGTCTCGCCCGGCGCGACGAAGGCCGGATCGTCGAGAAGCGTCAGCACGGACAAGCGGTTCGGGCGGAGCGGCAGCGGCTGCGAACCGCCGAGCGCCGCCCGCGCCGCTGCCGGCGTCATCTGCGGTGGCGGAGCTTCGCGCTCCTCAGCGGCGCGCCATAGGATCACGCTGCGACCCTCGCGCCCAGCCTCGTCGATCGCGGCGCTCGCTGCAGCCAAGCGATCCTCCCAATCAGGCGCACTCGCCCAACCGGCATCCATCAGTACCAGGACGGGGCCATCGCCGGACCCGACCAACCGTTCCGAGGGGTTCAAGATCGGTTGCGCGAAGCCGATGATGACGGCGGCAATCGCGACGATGCGCAAAAGAAGCAGCCACCACGGCGTACGCTCAGCCTCCCGCTCTGGATCTTCGAGACCCAAGAGCAGGCGCACCCCGGGAAAGAGCTGCGCCCGCGGCGACGGTGGGATCGCGCGCAGCAGCCACCAGAGCACGGGCAACGCCACGAGCCCGGCAAGCACGAAGGGTGCGACGAAGCCAAGGCCCAACATCACCGGCCCTCCACGTGAACAGCCACTTCACAGCGGGCGCATACGAGCGTCATCGTGCTCCCCCAAGCCAGGCATGGAGCTGAAGCAGCGCCTTGCGTGGGCTCTCATCCGTCCTGTGCAGCAAAAGCTGCCAACCAGCCCTCCGCGCCGCGCGCGAAAGATCGTCCCGGCGCTCCGCCAAGCGTTGGCGATAGCGATCACGTAGTGCGCGCGCCTCGTCGGTCTCGTGCTGGATCGAATGACCGACGCTCTCGAACCGGGTCCTGCCGACGAAGGGGAAGTCCTCCTCGACTGGATCGAGCACCTGGACATAGACACCGCCGATCCCACGACCTGCCGCTTTCTCCAAAGCGGGGAGCACCTGGTCCCGCGGCCCCATAAAGTCCGACAGGAACACCACGCGCCCAGCGCGCGGCAGCTCAAAGTCCGCCGGCGCCCCGAAATCCGGCCCATCGGCTGCGTGGTCGGCCGAGAGGATCGCGCCCACGCGCTCGAGCTGCTTCTCCCCGGTCCGCGCCCGCTCGGCATCGGTGCCGATCAATCCGAACCGCTCTCCGCCGCGGCTGAGAAGAACCGACAGCGCCAAGGTGAGGAGAGACGCCCGATCCGCCTTGGTCACACGGCCCGAGCGCGCCTCACGCGCATACTCGCTCGCAAACTGCATCGAGCGGGCGCGGTCGACCCAGAAGAGCACGGTCTCCGCCGCCTCCCACTCCATCTCACGGATGAAGAGACGGTCGGACCGCGCGGACCGGCGCCAGTCGATCTGCGCATAACCATCACCCGGCTGGGCACTGCGATATTGCCAGAAAGTCTCGCCCGGGCCCGAGCGCCGCCGACCGTGGACGCCGTGGAACGTGGAGGCGACAAGCCGCTCCGCTTCAACCAGAAGCGGCGGCAGCGCGCCTGAGATCCGCTCGCTGTCCCGGCGCAGCCAAGCCGCGCGCTCTGGCGAGAGCCCAGTCACGCTCATGGCGCCCCCTTTCCGAGATGCACGAGCGTGCGCAGACGGGCGCCGCGCTCCATTCCGGCATAGCTCATATGCAGCCAGCAGCACTGGCGGTCGGCGAGCCCGACCTTCTGAGCGCAGCCGCGCCGGCCCTGTGGCCCACCCCAGCCAAAGATCACCTGCACCGGCGGTCCGATATCGACGTTGTGGCAGCTCGCCTTAAGCCCCGCCCCCTTGAGGAGCCGCGTACCAAGCCGCAAGGCGCGATTGGTGTTCGTCGGCGGACGGGCGATCTCAGTCGAGAGGAGGCATGTCGCAGCGCCAGCGGCAAAGGTCACCGCCAGCGCCGGGCCGGCGCCCGGACCACCTTTGGCATAGTAACGCTCACCCACCGCATCGGCGAGATGCATCGTCTCCGGAAAGCCCTTGCCGGCGGCATCGGCAGGGGCACCGGTGATCTCGGCATACCAGGACCGCCGATCCCCAACTTCCTCCAGACCCGCTTTATCGATTAAGGCTTCGGCCGCTTCCTGATCATCGGTGAGCGCCCGGCAGAGATCGAGCGTGAACTTCATCGCAGGCCCAACCGCGTCGAGCTGAACGCCTTTCGCGGCCACGGGCGAGGCATGGAGGCCGAGCGCGAGCAGCGCGGCGCACGTCAACGCCGGTCCGAGCGCTCGAGCCAAAACCGAACCTCGGGCAATGCCGCTAGCCGCGATGTCTGACGGGGTCAGCCTCAAGCCGCAGCCTCTAGGCTGCCACCCTCCAACAGACTTTCGATCACCTGCTCCAGGCTCGCACCCTCGGCCCGCGCGGCGAAGGTCAGCGCCATGCGGTGGGTGAGCGCAGGCGATGCGAGCGCGCGCACGTCCTCGATCGCCGGCGCCAAGCGACCCTGCAGGAGCGCCCGGGCCCGTACCGCAAGCATCAGCGACTGCGCCGCCCGCGGTCCGGGACCGAAGGCGAGCCGATCCGTCGCCATCGGTGCGGCATCCGGCTCACCCGGCCGCGCGGAACGCACGAGGCTGATGATCGCCTCGACCACCGTATCGCCTACGGGCATGGAGCGGACGAGACGTTGCAGCGCGATCAGCCCCTCGCTATCGAGCACACGGCTCGCCTCAGCGTCCTCCACACCCGTGGTCGTGAGCAGGATGTCACGCTCCTCGTCCCGGGTCGGGTAACTCATATCGATCTGTACCAGGAACCGGTCGAGCTGCGCTTCGGGCAGCGGATAGGTGCCCTCCTGCTCGATCGGGTTTTGCGTCGCGAGGACGTGGAACGGCTTGTCGAGCGCCCGTGTCTCACCCGCGACCGTCACCTCCTTCTCCTGCATCGCCTGCAAGAGCGCCGACTGGGTCCGCGGGCTCGCCCGGTTGATCTCGTCGGCGAGCAGGAGCTGCGTGAAGATCGGGCCCTTGATGAACTTGAACATCCGCGCGCCGTCCTGCCCCTCCTCCAACACCTCGGAGCCGAGGATATCGGCGGGCATCAGATCGGGCGTGAACTGAATGCGGCTTGCATCGAGGCCGAGAACGGTGCCGAGCGTCTCGACCAGCCGGGTCTTCGCAAGGCCCGGTACACCCACCAAAAGCGCATGGCCCCCGGACAGGATTGCCGTCAGCGCGAGTTCCACGACGCTCTCTTGGCCCACGATCCGCTTCGCGATCTCCGTGCGGGCGGCGGCCAAGGTCCGGCCGGCCTCTTCGATATCGTGGACTGGGTCGGACATTGAGCGCTCTCCTCGCAACCATCTTGGACGGCGACATCTGCAAACCAGAATCAGGCCTGCTGCAATCCCACCCGAACCATCCTAAAGTATAGGCGTAGGCGGAAAGGCAAAGGCTCGATCCAATGGTTTCCGACATGAATGAGGGACCGAGCGCCGCAGGCAGCGCCCCAGGAACGGCATCCGCGCATGATCCTGGGAAAGCGGACAGTCTCGCCAAGGCGGTCTCTCAGGCCACGAAGGGCGGGAAAAGCCCACCGCCCGTTCACCTTTGGGACCCGCCCTTCTGCGGCGACCTGGACATCCGGATCGCACGGAACGGTCAGTGGTGGTATCTCGGCACGCCGATCGGGCGCGAGGCGCTGGTGAAGCTCTTCGCAAGCGTTCTAAAACTCGAGGACGGCAAGCACTTTCTCGTGACCCCGGTCGAGAAGATAGGGATCACCGTCGACGATGCACCCTTTGTCGCAGTCGACTTCCGTGCGGAGGAGCGGCCCGACGGCCAAGTGCTGACCTTCATCACCAATGTGGGCGACGAGACGACGGCGGGGCCTGAGAACCCGATCCGCGTCGCGCGCGACGCGCAGACGGGCGAGCCCTCGCCTTACGTCCATGTCCGCCGGGGTCTCGAAGCGCTGATCGACCGCAAGAGCTTCTACCGCCTCGTCGATATCGGCGAGATAGAAGCCCATGAAGGCGAGGACTGGTTCGGCCTCCGCAGCCAAGGCCAGTTCTTCCCCATCATTCCCGCCGCCGAACTCCCCGACTGATTTCTTTCAGGTCCACCCCGGGGTGCCTGGCAATCGACAACAGTCATTGCCGGGCTTGGCCCGTCAATCCAGCGCCAACGACCGTGGATGCCCGGGCCAGGCCCGGGCAGAACATGAGCGCGTCGGGTCAAAAGGCGTTCAAACCGTGCTCTCCGGCACCGACTACATCGGCGTCGGCACAGCGAGGGTTGAGATCAGCCATCCACCGCGCGAACGCGCATGCGTCATCGTCGGTTTCGGGGCGATAGACGACGCGTGCGCCCTCTTTGTAGAGCGAGTGCGTCACAACCCGCCCCACGACGATCCACACGCACCAGCCTGCATCGCCCGCGACCGGAGATGTGAGCCGAACACGCCGAGATGGGACCACCTGCAGCATTGCAGCGCCGTTCCCATGCTCCGCGGGCGTGGCGTCTGCCGACCGACACACGCCACGGGCACTCATCTGCTTGACCGGCACCGTATGCCGCGACACATTCTGCGCGGATAACCGAATGCAAGGTCTCGGCTGGACTTAAAGCATGTTCATCAAGGTGTTTTTCTACGGCCCGTTGGCCGCAATCCTTACGTCGCCACTGTTCCTGCTTGCTCTCTTACTCGTGCCACCACTGGCACCAATCAACACGGCGGCCACGCTCGTTCCAGCGGCGATCTGGCTCTGCGCCCTATACCTCGCGCAGCGGATCGTGTGCCGGAGTACCGGCCTCGATGCCGAGTGGAGCAGACGCTGGTTGCCACGACCGCTTGCATGGCTCTTGCTCGGCGCCCACACGTGGGGGATGGCGACAAGCTTTCGGCTAATCGGCTCCCTTCTGCTCATTGCCTTCTTCTGGCTCACCTTCACTTCGGCGCAGCACGAAGCCGGACGAGCGCTTATGAGCTGGGAGTGGCTCGGCACCCGCATTTCGGAGGCGTCGGCCGACACTCCTGTCAAGTTCACCGATCTGCTCCTCGTCCTGCTGACCCTGACGCTGATCACGGTTGCACTCGGCCGGCACCAAGTGGGTGCCTGCGTGGGAATGCTGACAGGTCAGGGCTTTAGTTTCGGTCTCGCCGTGAGCCAGATCGTCCTCGCCATCCTCTTTGCCGTCGCGGCGCGCAACGGGGGCGACGCGATGATTGCCGCGCTCACACCGCTGGACCGCGCAATCGGATCTTCGGCGATGGGGCTGGGCATCACCTTTGGCGTTGCGTGGGGCCTCTTCTTCTCTTTGGTCGCGGTGATGATGAGCACGGCGGCGATCATGTCGATGACGCGGGAGGCAGACGTGCTGTACCGAGCGTTAGCCCAACAAGAGCCCTGGCTTGCCGAGCACGGCCACACCCTCACCCCTCGGCAGCAGCGCCAGACCTTCTTCGAGGCACTGGCAAACATGGAACGGCTGGCAGGGGCGCATGACCGCGCGCGGTCAAGGGGGTGATTGGCATCGTGGATACCTGGATCGAGCCCGGGCGTGACGTTAGCCGTGCTCTCCGGTCGCCTCGATCGCCGCTGCTAGCTGCACCAGGTCCGCGGCGTAGAAGCCGGCGGCGTTGATGCAGTTCGTTTCGAGCAGTTTCAGGCCCTCTTCGGTCCGGCAGATATCGATGACATAGGCGTCGGCGTAGCGGGGGTTCAGATCGGCCATCCGTTGCGCGAACGCGCCTGCGTCATCGTCAATCTCCGGGCGATAGACAACGCGCGCGCCCTCTTTGTAGAGTGAATAGGTCTCGACCCGCCCCGCGACGATCCAGACGCGCCATTCCTTCAGGATGCGGACAGGCGCCGTCAGCATCAGCCGCGTGTCGTGGCGGAGGGAGCCCCTCGGGATTTCGTCTTCCGACAGCGACAGGACCCGTTCGGCCGTCGCGATGATCTCCGCCGTCGTCCTTACCCGACCCGCCTCCTCCTTGCTGTCCTCGACCGGCCGCACGAACCACGCCCGCCCGTCATCGGGGAACTTTGCCGGGATCTCCTGCAACGACAGGAAGAGGGCATCTGCTCCGTTCAGCAGATACGGATGCCAGACCGTCTCCTCGACGAAGGGCGCAATCGTGTAGACCCCGGGCCGCAGCCCGCGCGCCGCCGCGTAGTGCCGAAGCGTGTATGCCCCGAACAGTACCACAGCGTTCGGGTCCGGGATCTCAGGCTCCGGCAGCAAATCGCCCACGAAGGGCACCACTTTGTGCCAGCTATGCGCGATCTGGAGCCGGTCGAGCGCGGACCCGAGGGCCCGCGTATCCTCGAAATCCTGCAGGATCCATTGCACGACTAGCGCCGCTTCTGGCTTTGAGCGGCGCCGTCAGGCTGCGAGGGCTCCGGCGGATCGCCCGGGAACTCCTCCATATCCGCAACGATCTTGTCCGCCACCTGCTCGGCGAAGCTGCTGGCGAGACGCTCACGATCGTCGCGATGGCGGCGGGCGGCCATCAGGGCACTAGCGATGAGGCCCGTGGGCACCGCGATGATGCCGATACCGATCAGCATGATGAAGCCTGTAAAGATCCGGCCCCCAGTCGTGATCGGCACCACATCGCCATATCCGACAGTCGTGAGCGTCGCGATTGCCCACCACATGCTCTCGGGGATCGAGGCGAAGGCTTCGGGCTGTACGCTGTGCTCGAAGTAGTAGATCCCGACAGAGGCGAGGTAGAGCACGATGCCCGCCGCCACCACGACCGCGATCAGCTCCTCGCGCACGCGCCGCACCGCGACGACCAGCCGGCGATAGGAGTTGTCGTTCTTCACGAGCTTGAGCAGACGCAACAACCGCAAAAGCCGCAGCGCCCGCAGGCCGAGCGCATCGAAGCCCAGGAACAAGAGCGTCGGCAGGAACGAGAAGAGATCGACGATCCCCCAGAAACTCGTCGCATAGCGCCACGGCTTCTCCGCCGCGAAGAGCCTCAGCACATACTCAGAGAGAAAAACGACCACTGCCACGGTCTCGAACAGGAAGAGCGCGAGCATCACCCACTCGGGGAGGCCCTTGATCGTCTCGACCGCGACGGCGATTGCGGTGATCAGGATGAAAACGCCTATGAAACGGGGCACGAAGGCGCCGAGGACAGGATCATGGCCCTCCAACGCCGCCCGCAGCGCCGCCCGCATCTTGGCCGAGGCAGTGGCGTCATCGCCCGACGATCTTGGCGTCTTATCCTCCGCCATTGCAGGACCCGCCGCTCCTTGACCTTGTCTCAGGCTCCCCTCGGCGTCACATGACCCCGCATGGCCCTTCACCTCACCGATATCGAAGACGCGCTTGCGCTGCCACCGCTGGGGACGCGGTCGGATTTCGATCTGGCGCCTGAGTTTCGGCCGTCGGGATCAGGTGCGGTGCCGGAGAGGCCCGCGGCGGTGCTCTGCCCATTAGTTGAGCGCGCGGACGGTCTGCGGGTCGTCTTGACGGTGCGCTCACGCCATCTCCGCCATCACGCGGGTCAGATCAGCTTTCCAGGCGGCAAGGTCGACGATCAGGATCGCTCGCCGCTTCACGCGGCCCTGCGCGAGGCCGAAGAGGAAATCGCGCTCCACCCGTCCGAGACGCAGGTGCTGGGACAGCTTGATCCCTATGTCACGTCGACCGGGTTCCGCGTCTCGCCCTTCGTCGGTCTCGTGCCGCCTGCCTGGCGCGCCCGGCCCGATCCGGGCGAGGTGGACGAGGTCTTCGAGTGCCCGCTCGACTTCCTCATGGACCCGTCAAACCGTGTCCGCCATCACCGCGAATGGCAGGGGCGTCGGCGCTATTTCTACGCGATGCCCTGGGGCGAGTATTACATCTGGGGTGCGACGGCGGGCATGCTGAAGGGCCTGTCCGACCGCCTCTCGCAACTTGGCCGCCTTCCGCAAACGCTCGACGATCAGCTCGCGGGCCGCGGGACGTGACGCAGGTCGCGATCGATGCGGCCTGGTACACTGGCGATGTGCTGAGCGCAGCGCTCTTAGCCACGCCCGGCCTTGGCCAAGTGATGTCGGCACTCGGCTGTCCCGGTGAGGACACCGCCTTTCTCGTCGGCGGCGCCGTCCGCAACGGGCTTCTCGGCCAGGCCGCGGGCGATATCGATCTCGCAACGCCTTTGCTGCCAAAGGAGGTCGTGCGCCGGGTGGAGGCAGCGGGCCTCCGCGCCGTTCTGACGGGGCTTCAGCACGGGACTATAACGGCGGTCGCGGAGGGCAATGGTTACGAAGTGACGACCTTCCGCAGCGATGTGGAAACCGACGGGCGGCGGGCGACCGTGTCCTTCGACGCGGATCTCGTGAGCGACGCCTCCCGCCGCGACTTCACGATCAACGCGCTCTACGCCGATGCACGCGGCCGCGTCATCGATCCGCTGGGCGGCATCGGCGATCTTCGTGCTCGCCGCGTGCGCTTTATCGGCCGGCCCGAGGATCGGATCCGTGAGGATTATCTCCGCATCCTGCGCTTTTTCCGCTTCCATGCCTGGTATGCGGACCCGGCGGGCGGCATCGATGCCGAGGCGCTGGCGGCAAGTGCTGAGGAGGCGGACGGTATCGATGGGCTCGCGCGGGAGCGCATAGGCCATGAGTTCCGGCGCCTCCTGTCCGCACCCGACCCCGCGCCGGCCGTTGCAGCCATGCAGAGCGCCGGCATCCTGACCCGGTGCTTGCCTGGTGCGACAGCCGCAACGCTCGCCCCCCTGGTGCATCTCGAAGCGGAGTGCGCCGTCGGGGCCGACTGGCGCACCCGGCTGTCGGCGATCTTGCCGGCAGATGATCCGGACAGCGCCGCCGAGGCACTACGTCTTTCGCGGGTTGAGCGCCGTCACCTGGCGGCGATCCACTCGGCGCGGCGCGCCTTGTCCGAGGGTACGACCGCAGGGGCAATTGCCTATCGCCACGGGGCAGAGGTCACCTGGGCCGCCATTCTCATCGAAGCTTCGCTCACCGGCTGGCAGGACAGACCGCCCACCCCCAGTGACGCGGCCAGGGCCATCCAACGGGGCGCCGCCGCCAAGCTCCCGATCACAGCGAAGGATATCGAACGCATCGGCATCGCGCCGGGACCCGCCCTGGGCCACGCCCTCGCAGCAGCCGAAACAGCGTTCATCGAGAGCGGCTTCACACTGGACAAGGCGGCACTCCTCTCGCATCTTCGGGCGGAAATTAGTCAGAACGACTGACATAAAGACGCCGTTATGCAACCAGATCTCCTCCTCGCGCTTGCAGGCTTCGCCGTCGCCGCGAGCTTCACGCCCGGGCCCAACAACATGATGCTTGCCGCGTCCGGCGCGACGCATGGTTGGCGCCGGACGCTGGCGCATGCCATGGGCGTAGCTCTCGGCTTTCCGGTGATGGTGTTCGCCGTCGCCCTCGGCTTGGGCGAGGTGTTCGAGAACACACCCCTGCTGCGCGACGGCATGGCTTGGGTCGGGGCGGGCGTGATGCTGTGGCTCGCTTGGCGGATCGCAACGGCGATGCCGGCGGCCGAGACCACCGCGCCCCCTCGCGACCGGGCGCAAAACAGAAACCGCAGCCGACCGCTGACCTTCGTCGAGGCCGCTGCCTTTCAGTGGGTGAACCCCAAGGCCTGGGTGATGTGCATCGCCGTCTCCGCCACCTATGTCTCTGGCGCGGCCCCTCTTCGCGAAGCGATCCTCGTCGCAGCCGTCTTCACGCTCTCCGGCTTGGGCTCAACCCAGGCATGGACGCTCTTCGGCGCCTGGATCGGCCAATTCCTCGGCCGGGGCGCTCGCCTGCGGGCCTTCAACATCGTCATGGGGGTGCTCGTCGCCCTCTCCGCCGCGATGCTGCTGATCGACGGCTAAGAAGGCACCCGGCTTTCAACGCCCGAGGACCTCGCGAACCGCGGCCTGCCACCAGGGCTGAGCGGCAAGATGCCTGCGAAGTGGTGTGTCGGTCGCCCTCGGCGCCTCCTCGATATAGCGCACCGCCTCGACGCGCGAGGCCCCAGTCAGCCCCGCCAAATGCCGCTCGGCCGCGGGAATGCCGAAAGGCTCGCGTTTCTCCGCCTCGAAATTCCGGTCGAGATCGGTCCAGACGGCCCCGTCCCAACCCGACGCCTCGCACCATGCGGCAAAGCGCTCGCCGATCCCCGGCACATGGCTGCGCAACACCCCGTGCTGGGGCCAGGCGATCCCGATCCGCCGTATCGGCGCCCGCTCCCGCCGCGCCAGATCGACGGCCGCACGCAACAGGCACCCCCGCCGCGAGGCGATGACGTGGCTCGGACAATCCACCCCATGTTCGGGGTCGATACAGACCGCCAACCCACCCAGCCGCTTCGCACTGACCCGGCTGAATTCAAGCGGCAGCGCCGGGCCCGCGCTCATGGCCCAATCGCCGGTCACATGCCGCTCAAGCCCATCCATGTCCCAGATCAGCGATCCCCATCCGATGATCGCGAACCGTCCGCTTGTGCTAATCACGGCCGACCTTCTCCACTGCCCACTCAAATCGTTGCCGAAGACAACGCATAATCCTCACATTTCCGCGCGTTACGGCAAATCACCGTGAGAGTCGCGTGTGGACCCTGGCGTCGCACTGCCGATGGCATCACCCTCCGTCAGCCCAACCAATCACGCCCGGGAGGCCACCATGACCACCAGACCCGTCTTCATCACAACGCGCCGCCAAGCGCTTGGCCTCCTCGCCGTCGGCGGGACCGCCACTCTTGCGGGTTGCGCCGCCGATAGCGGCACCACCGTGGCCTCCGCCCCAGCACCGGCCCCGACGATCGCAGCGGGCGCACGCACCACGGCCCGCGGCGTCTTCGAAGGCCGCTCGGACCATGTCACGACGGGCCATGCCAGTGTGATCTTCTCCCAGGGCGAAGTGATCATCGCGCTCGAGGACGACTTCACCTTCGATGGCGCACCGGATCCCAAGGTCGGGCTCGGGAATGGCGGCTTCGACCCAGCGACGATCCTCTCCCCGCTCCGCAGCAATGCGGGCGCCCAAACCTATGCGCTGAAGGCCGGCCTCGATATTGGCAAGTACAACGAGGTCTGGATCTGGTGCGAGAAGTTCAACGTGCCCCTTGGCGTCGCCCCGCTCGTCCTGACCTGAGCGCCCGTCCAGGGACTGCCTCAGCCACTAGCTCAGCGACTGGCTCAGCGACTGGCTCAGCGACTGGCGCCCACCTCCAGTGCCGCATCGTGATGCGCGAGGCTGTCGGCGGGCGCCTCCTCCCGCTCGGCCATGCCGTAGTCGCGAATGACGCTGGCCACGCGCAGCCGATAGCCCGCCATCATCCCGGCGCGCCCGGTCGCCTGGGCGCTCCGATGCCGCGGCCGGTTGCGCCAGGCGGCGAGCGCCTCCTCGTCGCGCCAAAAACTGAGCGAGACGAGCTTGCCCGGCGTCGTCAGGCTCTCGAACCGCTCCACCGAGATGAAGCCGTCGATCTTCTCGAGCTCCGGCTTCAAACTCGTCGCGAGCGCCATATAGCCCTCGAGTGCGCCTTCCGCTGGCTCGACCTCGAAGATCACCGCGATCATGCAATCCTCCCTGCTAGCTGGAGAGGAAGATAGGCCCTCGCGCGCGCCCTGCGAGCGGGCTCACGGCCATGTGGCCACGGGCGGCAGGCTCATCAGCACGGCCTCGGGGTTATGCCCGGTCTCGAGCCCAAACTTCGTGCCCCGATCATAGACGAGATTGAACTCGGCATAGCGGCCCCGGCGGAAGAGCTGATGCGCCCGCTCCTCTTCACCCCAAGCCTCGTCGCGCCGCAATCGGCAGATCGGCAGGAAAGCATCAAGGAAGGCCCGTCCCACATCCTGGGTGAAAGTGAAATCCGCTTCCCAATCGCCAGTGCAGTGATCGTCGTAGAAGATCCCGCCGACGCCGCGCGCCTCGTTCCAGTGCCGGATCATGAAATAGTCGTCTGCCCAGGCCTTGTAGCGGGGGTAGTAGTCGGCACCGTGGGGCGCGCAGGCCTTCTCCAGCGCGCCATGGAAGAACGCCGTGTCCTCGTCGACCGGCACCATGGGGTTCAGGTCCGTCCCGCCGCCGAACCACCAGCAAGACGGCGTCCAGAACATGCGGGTATTCATGTGCACCGCTGGCATGCGCGGGCTCTGCATATGCGCAACGAGGCTGATGCCCGAAGCCCAGAAACGCGGATCCTCGGCAAGGCCTGGCAGCTCCTTGCGCGCCGTGAGGCTCGTCTGCGCCTGCTCGCCGAGCGTGCCATAGACCGTCGACACGTTGACGCCGACCTTCTCAAAGACGCGGCCGGCGCGCATCACGCTCATCACGCCGCCGCCCTGATCGCCCTCACCCTCACCTGCGCGTCGTGTCTCCTTGCGCTCGAACCGGCCGGGGTCGAGGCCCACATGCGGGCCCGAGGCCTGCTCGTCCTCCAGCGTCTCGAACGCGGCGCAAATCGCATCCCTCAGCTCAACGAACCAGGCCGCCGCCCGCGCGCGCTCCGCACGCATCTCTCCGCCGTCCCGCGCCCCGTCCATCATTCCGGCCTCCTTGGCGTCCTCCGCATTTTGGAAAGTCCTACCGCCCCTTGAGAGTGCTGACAACGCAACGGATCGCGCGATGCCCGACCGGGGCGGGATGGCGGGTGGGCGTCGCGCTGCGAGCGAAGGCGATGCGGCGCGCACGGGCACCCGTCATCTCGCCCCGGCCCGCCCAGGCCCGACCATGCCCGCCCGGGCCCGGCCCGCACGCAGCAGGCAAAGACCGCCCTTCTCCAAACTCAAAACTGTCGCGGAGAAAGTGTACAGTGTGATACTG
>JBCDFC010000140.1:0-12882 GCA_039178805.1 Pseudomonadota bacterium
CGCCCGCAGCTTCCTTCAGGGCTCGGGACGAGCGGCCGTTCAACACAACATGCGCGCCGGCCGAGGCGAGCGCTCGCGCAACCTCGAAGCCGATGCCGCGGCCAGACCCCGTGATGAGCGCCCGGCGCCCTTTGAGGGGGCGGGCGCACAATCCGCTCGGCACGCTATCGCTGGTCGACGTCATGTCTCCCCTTGTGACACGTGCCCCGCTCCGAAGACATGGGGGCCTTGATCAACGTCTTCACATCGCGTGTCCTGCGCGCAAGCCTTTGGGTTCGGAACAGTGCCGCAGGCGAGAGGAGAGAGCATGACGCCACCCGATGCGCCAGGCGGCAATGCACCGGTCGAGACGCCCCATCTGTGGCTGCCACTGCCCGATGGGCGCCGGCTCGCGGCGCGACTATGGCTCCCGGCGAGTGCCGCCTCGGGAACGGCGCCGGCGCCCTGCATCCTCGAATATCTGCCCTACCGAAAGCGCGATGGCACCGCACCGAGGGACGCCACGACGCATCCGATCTTCGCGGCTGCCGGCTATGCCTGCCTCCGCGTCGATATCGCGGGTTCCGGCGATAGCGACGGGTTGTTCGATGACGAATACTCCGAGCAGGAATTGTCGGACGGGGAGGCCGTGATCGCCTGGGCCGCCGCGCAACCCTGGTGCGATGGCACGGTCGGCATGATCGGCATCTCATGGGGCGGCTTCAACGGCCTGCAGCTCGCCTATCGCCGGCCAGCGGCGCTCAAGGCCGTCGTGTCGGTGTGCTCGACCGTCGACCGTCATGCCGACGACATTCACTTTATGGGCGGCTGCCTCCTCACCGACAACTTCAACTGGGGCGCCCAGATGACGGCCTATATGACACGCCCGCCCGACCCCGCGCTGCGCGAGGATTGGCGGGAGCGTTGGGTGGAGCGGATCGAGACTTACCCGTTCCTCGCGGCCGACTGGCTGCGCCGCCCGCTGCGCGACGATTACTGGGAACATGGCTCGGTCTGCGAGGACTGGAGCGCGATCGAAGCCGCTGTGCTGGGTATCGGCGGGTGGAGCGACGCCTACGTCAACGCGCCCTTGGCCCTGGTCGAGAACCTGAGGGGACCGAGGGCAGCGTTGCTCGGTCCGTGGGAGCACAAATACCCGCATATCTCGCAGATCCTGCCGGCCGATTTCCATGGCGAGGTAATCGGCTGGTTCGACCGGTACTTGAAGGGTGTCGCATCGACCCCGCCCCCACCGCCAGCGCGTCTGTTCATCACTGAGCATGACCCAGAAGCCGGTCCCCTTTCTCGCAGCTACGGACCACGCGCTGGACGGTGGGTGGCGGAGCCGGTCTGGCCAAGCCCCGAGAGCGCGCCGATCGAGCTTTGCCCGCAGTCCGACGGTACGCTCGGCGAGGTGCCCGTGCATGAGCGGATCGCGATCTCGACCCCGCTCACCCTCGGCCAGAACGCCGCCTATTTCTGCCCCGGCATGCGCGTCGACAACGAACTTGCCGCCGATCAGCGCGAGGACGACGCGCTCAGCGTGACGTTCGACAGCGCGCCGCTGGAACGGCCGGTCGAGATTGCGGGCCGACCGGTCTTCAGCTTCGCCTTCCAGGTCGACAAGCCAGTCGCTCAGCTTTGTGCCAGGCTCTGCGATGTGGCGCCCGATGGCGCGTCGATGCGGGTGAGCTATCGGCCGCTCAACCTTTGCCACCATGCCGGCCACGACCGGGCCGAGGGCCTGCTGCCAGGGCGGACCTACCACGCGATGATCGCGCTCAACGCCTGCGCCCATCGCTTCCGCGCGGGCCATCGCGTGCGCCTCGCGCTCTCAACCTCCTACTGGCCCGTGCTCTGGCCGGCGCCCGATGCTGCAACGGTTACGCTGGACCTCGCGGATTGCGGCCTCGTGCTGCCCGAAAGGCTTTGTCTGCGGGAGCCTGATCCTGCGGCACCTGGGCCAGCGCGGGGCGAGGCGGGACCCATCGGCGAGGTGCTGGCGGCAAGCGAGGGATGGTCGCGCCAGGAAGAGGCCACCGACGGCACCCTCACGCTCCGCACGCATGATTTCTACGGACGCCTTCGCCATGCCGACCACGGGCTCGAAGTCGAGAGCAGCGTCGATCAGGCCTTTGTCATCAACCCGAGCGACCCGCTCTCGGCCCGGCATGTGGCGGATTGGCGCTTCGCCTTAGCCCGCGACGCCTTTTCGGCCGAGATCGAGAGCCACGCGGAGATGACCGCCACTGCCACCGACTTTCACCTGACCCGGCGCGTGCATGCGCGCGCTGACGGGGCGGATGTGGTCGTGAAGGAGTGGACCGAGACCGTGCCTCGCGGTTATCTCTGATATGAAACGAAAACACGCCCTATCCGACAGGAGAGACTCATGACCTTTAGCCTGGGAGACACCAATCGCCGTGGCTTCATGGCGGGCGCCGCTGCTGCGGGCCTGCTCATCGGCCTCGATGGCAAGCCGCTTGCGGCTGAGCCGAAGAAAGGCGGGAAACTGCGCGCCGCTCTCGCCGAGGGATCGACCTCGGACAGCCTCGACCCGCAGACCTATACCGACATCTACATGATCTCGGTCGGCTTCGCGACGCACTCGACCCTGACCGAAATCAGCCCCGAAGGAGAGCTCGTCGGCGATGTGGCTGAGAGCTGGGAAGCGAATGCCGACGCGAGCGAGTGGACCTTCAAGCTGCGGAGCGAAGCGACCTTCTCCTCCGGCGCGAAGGTCACGCCCGAGGACATCATCGCCTCTCTCGACCACCACCGGGGCGAGGAGTCGAAATCCGCCGCCAAGGACATCGTGGCACCCATCGTCGAGATGACGAAGAAGGGCGAGGATGCGGTGGTCTTCTCGCTTGACGCACCGAACGCAGACTTTCCCTACCTGATGGCCGACTACCATCTGCTGGTCATGCCTGCGAATGCCGATGGCACCGCCAATTGGCAGGATTACGTGGGCTCCGGCGGCTATGTGATGGAGAGCTTCGACCCGGGTGTGCGCACCGTGCTGAAGCGGCGTGACGACTACTGGAAGGAAGGCCGCGGTCATTTCGACGAGATCGAGGTGCTCTACGTGGCGGATGCCGCCGCTCGCCAGAACGGTCTCGCGACCGACGAAGTCGATCTGATGAGCCGCGTTGATCTCAAGACCGCCGGCCTCTTGGGCCGCCGTCCCGGCATCCGCGTCGAGGAGGCCACGGGCTTCCTGCACTACACGGCGCCGATGCTCACCAATGTCGCACCCTACGACAACAACGACCTGCGCCTTGCGATCAAATACGCCCTCGATCGTGAGCAGCTCGTCTCGAAGATCCTGCGGGGTCATGGTGCCGTGGCCGCCGACAGCCCGATTGCGCCTTCGGTGCCCTTCTTCAACCCGGAGGTCACGCGCAGCCAAGATCTCGACAAGGCCAAGTTCCATGCCAAGAAGGCCGGCTATGGTGGCGAGGAGCTGGTGCTGTCCGCGGCCGATGCGGCCTATGCGGGCGCCGTCGATGCATCGGTCCTGATGCAAGAGGACCTCGCCAAGGCAGGCATCAATATCAAGGTCGATCGCGTGCCGGCCGATGGCTATTGGTCCAATGTTTGGCTCAAGAAGCCATGGTGTGCCTGCTACTGGGGTGGTCGCCCGACCTGCGACTGGATGTTCACCCAGGCCTATGCCTCGGGCGCGAATTGGAACGACACGAAGTTCGAGCATGAGCGCTTCAACATGCTGCTCGCGGCTGGCCGCGCCGAGACGGACAATGCGAAGCGCGCCGAGATCTACGGTGAGATGCAGCAGATCGTGTCGGATGATGGCGGTGCCGTGATCTGGGGCTTCGCCAACTATGTCTATGCCATGCAGGACAAGGTGCAGCACGGTCCCGACGTCGCCGCCAACTGGGCGCTGGATGGTGGCCGCTGGGTCGAGCGTTGGTGGATGGCCTGATCGGGCCCAACGGTGACCTGAACGAGCGAGAGGCCCCGGGCATGTCCCGGGGTTTCTTCGTTCTGGGCCGCGGGCGCCTTACATCCCCCGAACGAGTCCTGAATTGCTGTGCAACAGACGCTCGGATCTCTTGCGGTTCTCTGACGCACCGCGTGCCGCCCGGTCGGTCGAGCTCTCGGACGCGTTCTCATCCCTCGCAAGCGCTGGCGATTGAGCGTCAGAGCCCCCGCTCGGCCGCGCTTCGACTGCCTGGTCCGCGCTGGGAGATCGCGTCCCATCATTGGTGCGATCTGCGGCAAAACCTGGGGCGCTTACCAGAGCGAGGATGAGGGCGGCCGTAATCGGCTGCACTTGGCGATAGGTCATGCTGTCCTCCGTCCGTTTCGGGTCACTGAAGAAGTGGGAACGGGACCGGCGTGACGCTGCCCCTATCGAGCAGTGGTGATCGCCCGTGTTCGAAAGCGCGGCTGGCTGATCGCACCGCAACGGTTCCTTCACCGGGGCTCAAGCCGAGGCTGAAAGCGTTCGTCAGTTGTGCCCTATGGCGCTTCTGCAAACTCGCTCAACGCCCTGAACCTCACCGTTCCATGGCGAGGCGGTCGCTTTCGGTCTCCAGGACGCGTTCGATTTCGGTCAGCATCGCACCCGGCTCTTTCGCCGCGATCGGTGGATGGAAGGCCAGCACCGCGGTACCTGGACCCGCCAGCCGACCGTTTCGATCCCAGAAGAGACCAGTGTTCGTGCTGACCGGAATGACTGGGCGATCCAGGGCGTCGGCGATCAGGACCGCACCGCGGCGATAGGGTGCGGCTGTGAGCGGTGCTACGCGCGTACCTTGCGGATAGACCACGATCTGCCCCCCGCTTTCGGGCGGTGTGGTTTCGCGCAGATGCTCGATCATCCGCCCCGCTTCGCCTTTCTTGCCGCGCACGACCGTCACCATGCCGATCCGCCACGTGTAGAGGCCGAAGACAGGGACCCAGAGAAGCTCACGCTTCATGATGAACCGCGCACGGGGCAGGTGTGTGTAGAGGATGTAGACGTCGAGCAGAGACTGGTGCTTCGCGGCGATCACCACCGCATCCTGGGGCACTGTGCCGCGGAGTTCGATCTCAATACCGGCAAAGAGGCGGGCAAGCCGCAGAACGGTGCCGGAGTAGAGCCGCATCCACTCATGCGTTACGCGGCGGCTCACGAGGAGCGGCAGGCCCACGATCCCCATGACGCCCATCAGCGCATAGGCTGATACGGAGAATGCCTTGCTCAGAACGAGACCGAGCGGCCGAGGTTTCTCCCGCTCGATCGTGGTCACGGCAGTTCCGCAAGTGCGGCCCGGACGGCAAGCTGGGCCGCCGCCCAGCCGATCATCGCAGCACCTGCCGCAACAGCGAAGGCCAAGAGGCCGAGGCGTTCGGGCTCTGGCGCGAGGTCGAGGCCGATGGCCTCGCCCGCTTCGGGCAGAAAGGCGAGCATCAGCGCCGCGAGCCCGGCACCCGCGGCAGCACCAAGGCCCGTGCGCCAGGCGAGCGGCCGGACAAACGCGCGAACGATGAAGCGCTCTTCGCCTCCGATAAGGCGCACCACGCGGACGATCTCTGCATTGCCGGCAAGCGACGCGCGTGCCGCCAGCGCGACCATGCCAGCCGCCGCCAGCGCAACAAGCACGCTCGCCGCAAGCGCCAGTCGTTCGACCGCTTCCGCGCCCTCGATCAGGGGGCCGCGCCAGGAGCCGTGGTCGTCATAAACCGTACCGGGAACAGCCGTCTCGAGCGCTGCGGCGAGTGCTGTTACGTCAGGCCCCGAACCCTCGACCGTGACGTCGATAAGCTGCGGCACGGGCAGCGAGGACAGCGCTTCGCCCGTGCCGAGCCAAGGTTCCAGCAGCGCCACCTGCTCCGCCCGGTCGAGCGCGCGAGCCCCGGCCACGCCCGGCGTCGCTTGCAGGATTTCGATCACCCGATCCCGGCTCGCCTCGTCCGGCGCCGTCAGGCGGACCGTCGCGCTCCCCGAAAGCGCTGATTGCCAGTCGGCACCCAATCGCGCCGCTGCCACCCCGGTCGCGATCGTCACCAGCGCGAGGAATGCCATCGCCATGCTGGCAAAGCTCGCCAACGCCGCCCCCCAGCCGCCGCGCGGCAAGAGCCGGAGGCGAGAACGGAACTGCGGCGGCGCGCCCTCGCTCTCACTCACAGCTCCGCCCCGCCCGTCGTGAGCTGTCCATCGGCAAGCCGGAGAATGCGGGTGGCGGCAAGCTTTCGCGCGGACCGAATGAGGCCGAGATCATGCGTCGCGATCAGCACGGTTTTGCCCAGCCGGTTGAGCTCGACGAAGAGCCGCAAGATCCGCATCCCCATCTCCGCATCGACATTGCCCGTCGGCTCATCCGCCAGAATCACATCTGGCGAGGCGATGACGGCCCGCGCGATGGCCGCCCTTTGCTGCTCTCCCGCGGAGAGGGATCGCGGTCGCGCATCGGCCCGATGCGTGAGCCCGACCCAGCGCAGAAGCTCGGCCACATCCTCGGCATGTGCTGTCGGATCGCGGCCATGCACCATGAGCGGCAGGCGCACATTGTCGGCGACGCTCAAATGGTCGAGCAGGCGGAAATCCTGAAAGACGATACCGATGCGTCGACGCAGAAGCAGCCGTGCCGTACCCCTTAGCGATCCCGGTTCCTCGCCGAAGAGGCTCAACCGACCGCTGCTCGGGCTGAGTTCGAGATAAAGAAGCCGCAGCAGCGTGGTCTTGCCAGCGCCCGAGGGTCCAGTCAGAAAATGGAACGAACCGGGAGCGATCTCGGCGTCGACACCCCGCAGCGTCTCGCGGCCGTCATAGCCGAAACTGACCTGGGATAGGGATATCACGCGTCGATCCAGTAGCTCTGATGGGACAGAAAGGCCATAATGGCAGGGCTTTGACAACCGGAATTAACAAATCCGTGGTGCAGCGGCGAGGGGCGGCGCATACTATCGGGCCGGCACGATGATTGTGCCGAACGGGTCTGATCTGTGCGAGGGACGTCAGGCAGGCCGCTGGGGCGGTAGATGGAGGGCAGGTTGAGCGAGATCGAGTGCCCATCATGCGGGGCACGCTATCGTGTGCCGGCGAGTGCGATTGGACCGGGGGGGCGCCGCGTTCAATGCGCCAAATGCGGCGAGACGTGGTTTGCGCATCCGATAGAAGAGGAAGCGCCGGCTGAAGTCGATGCCGAGGTGGCGGACGCCGGTGCGCAGGAGCAAGCAGCCCTGCCGGCGCCTGACCATGGCGACAGCGCCGAAAGCCCTGCGGAACGTGCCGCGGCGCGCGCTGCCGCGGTCGCCGACGATGACGCTGATCGGCCGGCGGCGACGGATGTCGACGCATCGACCGAAACGGCAGCGCAAGATCATGATGCAGCCGATGCCGGCACGGATGCCGGTGCCGACGTGACCAACTTGCCGCAGCAACAGCCGCGCCGTCGCCGGCGTTGGCGCGATCTGCGCGAGGATAGTGGCGAGGGCGACCAAGCTTTTGGGGATGCGCCTGACAACGCTGATCCAGGCGCCGACAAGGGCGGCGGCGCGGATCCGTTCGCTGAACGTCTTGCGCGTCTGCGTCAGGCGAGCTTGGCGCCCGATCCGATGCCCCGCGCCGCGCAGGAGCAGACCTTGCGCCGCCGCCGTGGCGACGACGATGGGGATCGCGCTGCTGGCGATCGCGCCGCAGCCGCCCAGTACGACGATCCTCATGAGGCACCGCCTTACGACGAAGCGCCCGGATCGGACGGCACGATGATCGGCGCGGATGCCGCTCGCGCGCAGCTCGAGGCCGAGGAGGCTGCAGCACCGGCGGGTGGTGAGGCCGGCGGCGAGCAGCGCAACGAGCAGATGGCTGAGATCCGCCGCATGCTCGACGAGATGAAGGTTCCCGGCAGCGAGGGAAGCGGTAGCGCGGAGGCCGAGCGTGCATTTGCTCGCGAGCGCGACGTTGCAGGCATCGAGAAGATGGCGCCTGCGCCCATCGTTGAGCGCCGGCGTGACGAGTACTCGGACCCCCTGCGCGAGAAGCTTCTCGATCCCCAAGTGAAGGCCAAGCGCCAGGGAGCAGATGGCGAGCGTCAACGCGCGGGTCTGATGCGGAAGCATCAAAAGCGCAATCGCCGCCGTCAGATGGCGGAGAAGACCCGCCGCTCAAGGGGCGGCTTCTACACGGGTCTCTTCCTCGTGCTCGGTGCGATCGGAATGTTGGCGGCGGTCTACGCCTATGCCGATGTGATCAAGCAGAAGCTGCCGGGTACGAGTGCGGCCATCGATGATTACGTGGCGAGCGTTGATCGCGGTCGGGCGGATCTCGACGAGCGCCTCGTCGCGCTCGAGCGTCGCGTCGATGAGATCATCAAGGTGATGTCCGAGTAGGCGCTTGATGAGGGGCGTCCGGCCGCCGCTGGCCGGACGTCATCAGTACTGCTCGATCAGACGCTCAAGGTAGTCGAGCTCGTATTCGGGCCGCGTCGCCTCTCCGGCGCGTCTTCTCAGTTCGTTGAGAAGCTCGCGCGCGCGATCCATCAGGGCGCGGTCGGGCACACCGGTCTCCCGCCCGTCGATGGCGCCGAAGCGACCGGCGGGGCGGTCGAACGGATCGGCGGTGTCGTCTTCGGCCGCATCGCCACGCCCGTTACCGTCACCCTGCGCGCTTTGCTGACCTTGGCCCTGCTGCTCCAGTTCCTGCGCCAAAGACTGCGCGCCTTCAGTGAGCTGATCCAATGCGCGAAGCTGATCATCGATAGCATCGCCAGGTGAGCCGCGCTGGAGATCGCCGCGCGCATCGCCCATCGAACTGCCCGCGCCTTCCAGCGCGCGGCGGATTTCTTCCCCGCCGCTGCCACCTGGGATCTGACCCATCAGCTCGTCCAAGAGCTGACGCAGCGCTTGCTGCTCTTGGGCGAGTTGGCCGCTTCGACCCTGACCCTGGCCTTGGCCTTGCTGACCCTCGCCACCCTGGCCTTGGCCCTGCTGACCGCCTTGGCCGAACTGCTGGCCCTGGCTGCCCTGGCCGGGTTGTTGGCCGGGCTGCTGACCCGGTTGCTGGCCGGACTGTCCCTGCTGACCTTGCTGCTGGTTCCCGCCCTGCATGCCTTCGCGACGCTGCCGACGATCCTCGCCGAAAGTGCGGTCTGAAAGCTCGCGCTGCCGCTGGATCAGTTCCTGAAGCTGCTGCAAGGCCTGCTGACCCGGCCCGCCCTGCTGCTGGCCCTGCTGCGATTGGCCCGCCTGCAGGTTTTCCAACATGCGGCTCAGCTCTGACAGCATGTCCCGCGCCTGATCCCTCAGCCCGCCCTCGGCTCGCCGCTGCAGCTCGTCCAGCATCTCGTTCAGATCCTGCTGCGTCATCGGCTGACCCTGCGGGTCTTGCGGCTGGGCCTGCTGCATGCCCTCCTGCATCATCTGACGCGCAAACTCGCGCAGATACTGGTCCATCGCAGCGCGGAGGTCTTCGATGGCGCGGCGGATGTCTTCCTCGCTGCCATTCTCCAGCGCGTCTTCCAGCGCCTGTTGCGCCGCGCGCAGCCGTTCGAGGGCGGAATTGAGGTCGCCCCCTTCGAGCTCCAGCGCAGCCTGCCACAGGAACTCCGCGATATCGGCGGCCTCGTCGGGCACCCGCTCATCTGCAACCGCGCTCGCCAAACGGCGCACAGCGGTGCGCACGGCAAGGAAGGCGCCATGCTTGTCACCGAAGACCTCTTCGGGCCGCCGCGTGATCGCCTGCAACACGTCCAGGACACGAGGCGCCTCGGCAAAGGCGATCGAGAGCTCGCGCCGCTGCTCGACCAACGCCCTCGCGAGCGGGTTGGAGAAGTTGCGGCCCGGCAGCGTGAACGTGATCGTCTCGCTCTCGCCGATCTGGCCCGCCCCGTCTTCCGCCCGCAGCGTCATCTCGACTTCGCCGCCGGCGAGCGGGTGTTCCGACAGATCCTCGAGCGCGACGTCCGACACTTGCCTCGGATCGCCCGTAATCGGGAGCGGCAGGGCGAAAGTGACCGGCTCCTCAATGAGCCCTTTGCCTGGTTCGATCCCGCCCGGCGGTGCGATCTCGGCCCAGGCGGCGATCACGCCGTAGTCGTCGGTCGCCGTGAACCCAAGCTCAAGTGCCCCCGCAAACGTGCCGCGCGGCTCTTCGGAAAGCTCGATTGTCGGCGTTTCGTCGGGCGTCACGATGACCTGCCAGTCGGCGAGCATGTCGCCGCCGCCGGTCACGCGAAGGGGTCCGCTTTCCGCAAGCTTGCCTCGCAACTCCGATAGGCCCGCGCCGAGCGTCTGAAGCCCAAGCTCGGAGGCGACGCCTGGCGCCTCGACAGTGGGCGCTTCTTCGAGATCGGTGACGCGGAGGGTAACCTGCGCCCCCTCTGGAAGCGTGAATTCGGCCGTCTCCCGATCGAGATAGATCGTGTCGAGGCCGGTATGCGCAGGCGGCACCGCCCAGGCCTCCGCCAGTGCAACACGTTCGAAGGCCGGTGTCGCAGCGGCTGCGGGCGTGACGGGGGCCGTGAACAGGGTCGCAAGCCTCGTGCTCCAATCGCCTCCAGCGCCGATCATGCCGGCGAGGAGCAGAACGGGTGCGAAAAGCCGAAGCGCGAGCCGGTCCAACCCCGCCAGCCTCAGATCGGCGGGCCGCGCGCTCAACCCCGTGAGCGCACGCTCGGCCCGGCGCTGGTGTTCGAGCCAAATGGCCCTAGCCGCGCGATCCTCGCGCCCGAAAGCTTGCTCATCGTTCAGGACCGCGAGCGGCCGATCCGTGCTGTCGTCGTCGAGGCGGCCATGCGCCTCGTGTCTGCTCGGCCAGCGGAAGCCGCGCAGTCCCCAGACGAAAGCGGCGAGCACTGCCACCACCGCAGCCGTCGCCAACCACGGGTGCAGGGGTGCCGGTACCGAAGCGAAGAAACCTAGGAGCGTGATGCCGATGAGCGCGAGCAGTGCAGAGAGGCCCGGCCAGATCGATCGCGCGAAACGTTCGAGCACGAGCGCTGTGCGGCTGCGCCGGATCAGCCGTCGCGTGGCTGGATCAGGGCGAAAGCCTGGGTCGCGAGGAGAACTGCCGTTGCCTGAGCGCAGAGCCATGGGGGCCTTTCATCGCCGGGCAGTCAGACGTTCCGCCGCCTCTCCCGGTTCGCTGATCCACGCTGGCACGCTATCACGCGCCAGCATCTCCTCCAATGTGGGACGCGCCCGCACGGTGGCAAAGTCATCGCCCTTCACAAGCACTTCCGGCGCCAAGGGACGCGTATTGTACTCAGACGACATTACCGCACCATACGCGCCGGCGGAGCGGAATGCGACGAGATCGCCAGCACCGAGCGGTGGCAGCACGCGCTGACGGGCGAAAGTATCCCCGGTTTCGCAGACCGGCCCGACCACATCGATCGGTTTCACGGGTGCATCCGGGGCAGGTTCTCTCACCGTAACGATCTCGTGATAGGCCTCATACATCGCCGGCCTGATCAGATCGTTCATCGCCGCGTCGAGAATCAAGAAGTCCCGACCCTCTCCCTCCTTGCGGTAGATCACCGAGGCGACGAGCAGGCCCGCGTTGCCAGCGATCAGGCGACCGGGCTCGATCGTCACTTTGCAGCCGAGACCGCCAACTGTCCGCCGAATGAGCGCGCCATAGTCGAAGGGCAGGGGCGGTGCCTGGTTCGAGGCCTGGTAGGGGATGCCAAGGCCGCCGCCAAGATCGAGATGGGAGATCCGGTGACCCGCTGCGCGCAAGTCGCGCGTCAGCTCCGCCACCTTCTCGAACGCATGCTCGAACGGAGTGAGATCCGTGAGCTGGCTGCCGATATGCACATCGACGCCGATGACCTCGATGCCGGGCAGAGTGGCCGCGTGGGCGTAGAGATCGAACGCCCGGCTGATCGGCACGCCGAACTTGTCCTCGGATTTGCCGGTCGAGATCTTCGCATGCGTCTTGGCGTCGACATCGGGATTGACGCGCACGGCGATCTTCGCAACGCGGCCCATCCCGCGTGCCACAGCAGAGAGCATCTCAAGCTCGGGCTCGCTCTCGACGTTGAAATGGCCGATCTCTTCGGAGAGCGCGAGGCGCATTTCGTCGAGCGTCTTGCCCACGCCTGAGAAGACGATCCGCCCGGGCGGCACGCCGGCGCGCAAGGCTTTGACCAACTCGCCGCCGCTCACCACATCGGCGCCCGCACCGAGGCGGGCGAGGGTTGCGATGACAGCGAGATTGGAGTTCGCTTTCACGGCGTAGGCGACAAGGTGGTCCATCCCAGCGAGCGCTTCGTCGAAAACATGGTAATGCCGCTCCAACGTCGCGGTGGAATACACGAAGAACGGCGTGCCAACGGCCGCCGCGATCTGCTCGATCGCGACCTCCTCTGCATGGAGGCGGCCGTCGCGATAGTGGAAATGATCCACAGGCTAGCCCTCCTCGGCGGGCTTTTCCGCGGCAGGCTCCTCCAGCGGGGGCGGTTTAGGGTCGCCCCGCCGGCCGCAGGCGGCGAGCACGGTCGACAGGGCTGCGGCCATAAGCATCACGCGGACAGCAGTCATGGCCCACCCTCCTCTGCCAACGCGGTGCGCCAACGCGCGACCTGCTCGCGCACCCGTGTCGGTGCCGTTCCACCATAGCTTAGCCTGGATCCGGCAGACGCGCTTGGGCTGAGCACACCCATCACCCGCTCGTCGAGCCTCGGCTCGATCGCCTGGAGCGCTGAGAGCGACATGGCATCGAGTGCAAGGCCCGCAGCCTCTGCCGCCGCGACGATGCGGCCCGTCACGTGATGCGCGTCGCGGAAGGGGAGGCCCAGCTCCCGCACCATCCAGTCGGCGAGGTCGGTGGCGGTCGCATAGCCAGCACCCGCCGCGGCCTCCAGCACCGGGCGGTTGGGCGCCATGTCGCGCACCATCCCCTCCATCGCCGCCAGCGCCAGCGCCAGCGCGTCTGAGGCATCGAAGACCGGC
>JBCDFC010000141.1:0-12809 GCA_039178805.1 Pseudomonadota bacterium
CCGCTGAGGTCCGCCCCCTGCATCTCCGCGCCGAAGAGGCTCGCCCCCTGCATCTCTGCGCCGCTGAGATCCGCCCCCCTGCATCTCTGCGCCGAAGAGGCTCGCCCCCTGCATCTCCGCGCCGCTGAGGTCCGCCCCCTGCATCTCTGCGCTGCTGAGGTTCGCCCCCTGCAACTGTGCGTCGCGCAGATCGACGTTGGGGAGGGAGGCGCCTGGCAGATCGGCGCGACGGAGGTCTCGGCCCTGAAGAGGAGCGGCCGGGAGGCGATCGAGCCAGAGGTGGTAGCGCTCCATTTCGCGGGTGTCGGGGATTAATGGGCCCTCCGTTTCCGCCTCCACGCCGTTCGGTTTGCGGTGATCCTCGAGCCAAAGTTCGAATGGGCGCCAGTCATCGGGGCGATCCGCGAAGACGACTTCTGCAAGATCGGCGACTGCAAGCAATGATTCACGCCGATGCCGCCGCGTCGTCATGAAAACGTCGAAGGACTGCAGTTTCTCAAGTGTAAGGCCCACATCCCACCGATACGCAACTACCACTCCTTCGGTGATGAGCTGTTGGGCGGCTTCAGGAAGCCTTCCGGTGGGGTCGTCGCCGGTGCGGAGGAGGGTGGTGAGGGCGAGGGCCGCAAGGAGCGTTGTCAGCGGGAGGGCCCAGGGGCGGCGGGCGACGGTTTTTGCGGGGTGGCCGGCCAGGCGGTCTTGGGCGCTTTTGTAGCCGATGACGCCGGTGACCACCGCCACGGCCAGGGCGGCGCCTGAGGTCATGGTGAGCCAGAAGTCGTGGGCGGGCATGCTTCGCCACCAGCCATAGGCGAGGACCGTCGGGCCGAAGCCCCAGGCGAGGAAGAGGGTGACCGTGGCGCTGACGCCGGTGAGCGGTCTTGGGGCGATGCAGGGGGCCCGATCCGGGTGTTTGAGTTTGGCGCGCGTGGCCTCGTCCTCGTGCCAGCGGGCGTTGCGGCGGATGCCGAGGGCCCAGGCGTTGAGGAGCCAGGGGAAGGCTCGATCTCCGAGGGGGCGGCCGCCGGCGGTGGGCGGTGCGTCGGCCAGCGCGTCCCAGAGCGCCAGGAGCGAGAGGTGGAGATAGGCGTAGACGGCGGCGACGAGGATGGGGGCCGTGTAGAAGAACGCCTCGACCGGGACCGAGACGTTGAGGAGCGGCAGATCGGTGTTCTTCTGGCTGAGGAAGAAGTCCGCGTCGCGGTGGCCGAGAAGCGTGACGCCGACGAAGCCGAGGAGCGCCAGGAGGCCGAACCAGGCGGAGCGGGCGTTGAGCGAGATGCGCTCGATCCGGGCGAGGGCGGCGGTCTCGGCCTCCGTGAGCGTGTCGGTCGGCTCTGGCGGGCCGGGTTCAGCGGTCTGAGCGGGCTTCTCGGTGAGGTGCTTCTGCATCGGCAATGGCCTTGGGCTGGAATGGGGCGAGCCTAGCACGGGCGGGGGCGCCCTTGGCAGCCCAGGTTTCAGCCGAATTCGAAGCTCATGACGCCCCAGAGGCGGGCGAGGTCGAGCTGGGGGGCGGGGCCGCGATACATGCGCGCCGTCTCGAAGACCGGGATGAGGTCGTGGGTTTCGGCGAGGGCGCGGGCAGGCGCGTTCGGCTCGGGCAGGTCGAGGGTGACGGGGCCTTGGCCCGCGGCGAGGGCGGTGAAGAGCGCTTCGGCCGTGGCGGGGTCGTCGGCCATGAGGGGGCCGATCTTGGCGGGGCCGTTGCAGGGGCGGCGGAGCGCGTAGCCCGTGATGCGGCCGTCGCGATGGGCGATCCTGAGGGCTGCGTCCGGTTGGGCGAGCCAGGCTGCGAGATAGGCCGGGCGGGTATGGCCGGTGATCGCTGCGTCGTAGGCGGCGAGGGCAGGTCCGAGTGGGCTGTGTGGGCCGAGCGTGTCGACGAGCGTCGTGCCCGTGGGTGGCGGGGCGAGTGCCGATGCGGGGAGCGTCGCCACATGGCGGATGTTGCGATGGTGGAGCACGAAGCCCGAGCGCGCGTAGTTCGTCTGCTGTGCCGGCACCCCGTCGAGGCCGATGGTGGCGCCGGGCAGGCGGGCGAGGCCGGCCTGCCAGACGGCCCAACCGAAGCCCTGACCTCGGCGGTCGGGGTGGCAGATATAGAAGCCGAGGAAGCCCTGTTCCGGCGTGTGGCGCGCGACGGAAACGACGGCTGCGAGCGCGTCGCCCGCGAAGCTGCCGAAGAAGGCGCCAGGGTCGGCTGCGGTGAAGGTGGCGGCATCGTGGAGGCCGGCGTTCCAGCCCTCCTCGATCGCCCAGTCGACGGCGGTGACGATCTCGGCCGGGGTGAGGGTACGTGTGAGCGGATGTGTGGGGGGACGTGTCTGGGGCGTCATGGCGATCCTCCTGGGCTCGGTCTCAACGCCTATGTCGATCCCATCGCTGGGCGGCTGGCAACGGGTGTCGGTCCCGGGAACGAGCAGTCGCCGATGACGCCCTTGGGCAGCGGCGATGTCGTCGCTGCAGGTGGCTCGGCGGAGCGGCGGGGCAGGGCGGCGCCGTTGGGCGGTGCCGTAGAGCTGCGCGATGGGGCGGTGAGGTCTCATCGCCTGTCGCCGCTTGGCGGTGCGCCTCGTCTTGATGCGCCGCGGCCCGTGCAGCGTGTTGGGCGCGTTCCTGCGCCCGGGCACGGTTGGTTCGTAGCCTCGCCGGTGCCAGTGATGCTGCGTCTGGTGACCTCTATCTCCCCGGCCGGAGGCGGGTTCTGGACGGGTGATGGCGTCGTTGGTGGGCGTCCCCGGGACCGGCTGTCTTTATTGCGGGCGCCTCGGTGACCGAACGCCTCGGCGCCGGACTTCTTTTCTCCCTGTCGCCGCATACCGCGACTGGCTTGCCTGCCCTTCGAGCCAGACAAAGCGTCTGAGATTGTAGGCAAGGTTGGCCATGCCGATCTTCGTGCGCGCCCGCGCGAGACCGATGGTCCCTATGAACAGATCCATGCGGTGTATCCGGTCGGCGAGGACGTGCTCGGCGACCGAGCGGACCCGCGAGCGCGCGGCGTTCGCCTTTGTGAGGAGTTTCCGGGACAGCCAGATCGGGCGCGCGTTGCGTCGAGGTCGAGACGGTACATCTCGAAATCGACCGCTGCGCTCAGCCGCTCAAGCGGATCGGCGCTTTGCGAAAGCGCCCGGTACCATTCATCCAGATCGAAGAAGCCTAATGGTCCGGCCGGATCGGAGCGAACCCACGCGCGTCATCCCCGGCTTGATCCAGGGATCGAGAAAACCTCTCCCTCTCAGCGACTTAGAGAACGCTGGATTGCCGGATCAAGTCTGGCAATGACGGTATCAGATGTCTCGCTCAGACCACGCGCTGCGCCGCCATCCCAGCCTCGTATGTCTTTGGGGGCCGTGAATGACCAAAACACTGGGCGCGCGCGGTTCCTGAAAGCCTCCGACTGCGAGAGGGAGTGTAACAGTCGGATTTCGGTGCTGTTTCAATTGTTTCGCATGGGCTGAAATGCAGCCTCCTGATCCGATATGCGGGCTCAGGAGGTATCGATGAAGACGCAAGTAATTCTGACAGCGCTCGCTGTTTCGATCGCGATGGCGTCGCCGGTATCGGCGGTTCCGGTCGGCGGCATTACTTTCTCGGGAGCCTACACGGCCGGAGATGAGAGTTTCACCGTGCCGCTCGATGGCGATCTTACGAGTGTCACGGCGACATTCGCCGATCCGACCCGCGAGGTGCCGCTGACCGGCTTCTCGAACTTCTTTAGCGCGTTCAATATCGGCAGCGGGGCGACGAATAACGGCTTCACCCTCGTCTTTAACGAAACGGTCGACTGGATCGGCGGTGTATTGTTGTTCGCGCCGACGGGGATCGATGCGTTCGATGGTTTCGACGTGGTGGGGCCAGGCGTGGCGGCGACCGCGGTCAATGCCGGGATACCGCTCGGGGCATTCTCCTTCACGACGCCGATACGGTTCCTCACCGGCGAGACCTACGCGATCACGGCGCTCAACAGCGTGGTGGCGGGTAATCCGGGCGGCCATTCCTATGCGAGCTGGAGCTTCGAGCAGCCGGTGCCCGTGCCGTTGAGCGTGCCGGTGCCTGCGACGCTCGTGCTGCTGCTCGCGGGGTTTGGCGGCATGGTGTTGTTGAGGCGGGCAGCGCCGAACGCTGTTGGCTGACGCTGCGTAGAGGCGCATCGTGTCTGGCGTGGTGCGCTACCGGTTCGAGCCGCCCGGATGCGTATCTCGCAACCCCACCGGCGGATACTCAGCGACCCGAGCGCGTGTCCGGACGCTGGACCTGCTCAGACGTTGCTGGGTTTCATCGCGATCTGAGTAGGCCCGAGGCAGCGGGTCTTCATCGCTGCAGCGATCCGCTCAGCAATGTGCTCGGTTTAGGCGCCCAAGGCCGTGGATGCCTGGGTCAAGCCCGAGCATGACAGGAGGACGTGAGGTCGAAAGGTCCACTAGGTGCCGCGACGGCGGAGGTGCCGCATCAGGGCCAGCCCCGCACATAGAAAAATCGCGCTGGCTGGTAGTGGGACGTCAGCGACTGGTTGGTTCTCGGTAGCAAACAAGATCTCGAAATCGACCAACGAGCTGTTCAAGTTGTCCAAGTCACTGAGCGCGTCTTCTTCGATGTCGAAGGAGAAACCGACCACTGCGACGGCAAACTCATCGTCGTTCACTTCATTGCGTGTCAATTCAAAGAGGATCGAAATTACATCCGCTTCTACGTCTACCCCTATGTCAATCGCTGTTCCAGAAGCAGTTTGTTCGGGCACCAATGTCTGCAAATCGTTGGGAGTTGTTCTCGTTTCGTCGAGGCCTCCATCGATTATCGGCGCTAGGGCGAAGGTAAAAAAGCCCATGATGAAGATCGTAGGCTCAACAATAAAGTTGTTATTGCTTGTTGAGACAAGTCCCTCGCGCTGAGGAAATAACACGTCGCCAAGGGTTACAGCGTCAAGTGTCGTTGCCGAAGCGCTGGCGTTAAGGCTGCAGTAAGCGGTGGCGACCGCTAGGCAAAGCTTTGACAATTGAGCTGTCATGATCCGATCACTATCCACTGCTTACTGCCATCGTCGAATGGTTGAGTGGTGAGCTTACGGGAACCGCGTTCTTCGATGGAGCAACGTTTTCGTTTCGGCTCATTCAATTTTTTTTTTTGGGGCGGCGTGTTCGGAGAGGGTGCTGGAGGGATCAACGCCAGTGCGGCGGTGGCGGTGTCGCCCGCGCGCGCTGGGGCGCCCTTCGGCCTCACATACTCATGTCATGCTCGGGCTTGACCCGGGCATCCATGGCCCTGGTGGCGGATTGCCGGGTCAAGCCCGGCAATGACGCAATTCGAGGGAGCACGCCAGTTTATCAGGCGCTTTAGGGCACTTTATGATCTCGCGTGCTCATGTCATGCGGCGCTGGCCCGTCAGGCGAAGATGCCGTGGACATGCCAGCAGCGCGTCGATGGACTCTCGGCTGCGGGGGTGTGGAAAAGCCAGAGGCGTGGGCCCTCGACGGTGGCGACGCGCCAGTAGTCGCGGGGGCCGCTGGTCCAGGCCGGGTCGTGCCACCACCATTCGGGGGCGAGCCTCTCCGGCCCCCAGACCGCCGCACGGGTGAAGCGCTGACGGCGCCAGCGGAACTCTGTCGGCGGGTGCAGGAGCGTGCCGGCCGGGGCGCTCGACCGGTGCGCTTTGGCGGTTGTTCTGGGCGCGTCCGGGATGGGCGCTGATACGAGGCCGTGCGCTGAGATCGGTTCGGGATCGAAGAGCGTGATCGGGCGCGGCGGTGCCGTGCCTCGGCATGCCGCGCGCCAGTCGCCCGGGGCGGACCAGGCGGCGGCGGCCTCGATGAAGGCGCGTTCCGGGATATGGCTCTCCGCTGGCAGAAGACGGGTGACCTGTTCGAAGCCGATGCGGTTGCCGATGCGGCTGATGAGATCGCTGAGCGCTTCCACCTCCGCCGCGCTGCGACTGCCGGTTCGGCCCGCATCGGTCGTGCGGGCCTGGGCGTGTTGCATCGGTTCGGTTTGGGGCACGGCGAGGCGGAGCGCGTCGATGCCGTAGCCCGCATCGAGCTCGGCGATCTTGGGGGCGAAGAGCGCGCGCAGGCGCATCGGGTCGCGCATGGGCCGGGCGAGGCGGATGGTGGCCGAGATATCGGCGCCGTCGACCCGGCGTGCCGTGAGCGTGAGGGCGCGTGCGCCAAGGCCGTCGGCCTCGAGCCGCGCAGACACGCTCTCGAGCAGGCGGTCGAGGCCCGCCTCCACATCCGAGACGAGGCCGATGGGTTCGGCCAGCGTCAGGCGCGCGGCGATAGGGCGGCGCGTGCGGGCGGGCGCCACGGGCTCGGGCTCGATGCCGAGGGCCTGATCGAGGCGTCTGACCGTCGAGACGCCGAAGCGGCGGGCGAGCTGGGCGCGGGGGATGCCCGCCATCTCGCCGATGTTGCGCAGGCCGACGCTGGCGAGACCCTCGGCGGTCGTGGGTTCGAGGCGGAGCGCTGCGGGTGGCAGATCGGCGATGCTGGCGCGGTTTTGCCCAGGGGGCGCGATGGCGATGCGGGCCTCGCCGTATTCCGCCAGCGCCCAGGCCGCGCCCTTGCTGTCGGCCATGGCGGCGCGGGCGGTGAGGCCGAGGCCGCCGAGGCCCGCGAGGATCGTCTCGAGCATCGCAGCCTCGCCGCCGAAGAGATGGGTGCATCCGGTGGCGTCGAGGATGAGCGCCGTGCCGGTCGTGCCGCTGCCGGTGCCGCCCGTTTGGCGGGTTGGCGCGGGCGCGGTGCTGGCCGCAGGGGCGACGGCGGGTTCGGCCCGGGTCCCGGTGGTGTCGCCCCGCCGGCCGCGCGGGGCGTTCGGCATGGTCTTGGGCCGCGAGCGGCTGAGGCTGACCGCGTCGGGCGCGCGGCCGACAAGGGGTGCGAAGCGGCTCGCCCAGCGGAGAAGCGCGCCGATGAAGGCCTCGAGGCGTTCGGGTTCCGCCGGGCGGGTGATGAGGCTGGGGCAGATCGCACGCGCATCGGCGAGCCCCATGCCGGGGCCGAGGCCCGCGGCGCGTGCGGCGGCATTGAGGGAGACGAGGCGGAGTGCGCCGCCCTCCTGGCCGGCGAGCGCGAAGGGACGGGTGAGACCGGTGAGCCCCTCGCGCCGCAGCCGATGCTCGGCACCGAGATGGGGCAGGGCGATGGCGATGACGCGGCGTGTCACCGGTCGTGTCACGGGGTCGTGCTCCTGACGTTTGCGGTTGACTGGAGCCGGGGCCAGGGCCGGGGCCGGATCTGGGGTTGGGCCTGGGGTTAGGGCCGGGTCTGGGGGCGAGGGGCTTGGTCCCGCCGTCAAGCCGCGTTGGCGGTGAGAAGTGGCGCTGCGGTCGGGGCCTGCCAAGGGCTGTGCGCGGGGCGTGCTGCCGCAGTCTCGCGGGCTGATTGGTGGGCTGACATGTGGGCCAACTGGTGGGTCGACGCGTCCCGGCTCGGATGGTTGCATGATGACCCCGCCGCTGAACGCGGGCGCTTAGGCGCCCAAGGCATGGCCGCCCGATCTGCCCGATCTTCCCGGCCCGCCCGCCATCGGTCGTTCCGCAGTTCGGTGGCCGGTGCCTGGAATGTGGCGCTCGGCAACCGTCATGCCACTGCCCAACATCACCTCCCAGGCGCCGAGTGGGCCGCGCTTGTTCTTCACGATCTCCCAAAGCTGCAGCGGGCGCGCGGGCTTGCTGGCGCCCATGCTCGATGGGGCTGCGAGGGGTCGGCAGCGCCAGCGCGTCTCGGCCGCATTGGTCGCAAGCCGGCCTTCGGGCACGAGGCAGAGGCCGCGGCCCCCGCCGGTGCCGGCGGCGAGCTGCAGGCGGCGGCTTTGCGTAAGATCGGGTGCGGCGTCGAGCTCGGCCACGACGAGGGGAGCAGCGCCTGAGCGCAGGGCCTCCTCCATGACCTGCAGTGCTGCGATCGCGCCGGTCGGACGGGCGATGACGAGGCGGGCCGGATCGATGAACGCCGCGATGCCTTGGGCGCAGAGCCGCTCACGCCGGGCGGCATCGAAGATCCAGAGAACGGCGCCGCTGCTACCCGCCGCCTGGACGAAGGCGAAGGCATGCCGGCCGGATCCGCAAGCCTCGTGCACCCGGCCCGAGATGAGGGGCGGTGGTTCCGCTGGGGAGGGTGCTGCGGCGGGGCTCGTGTCGCGGGCCATTTCTCCGACAGGGGGCGTGGGTGCGGATGTGGGTGGGGGTCGGCGCGCCCCGGTCCTTTCGTCGTCTGTGGCCATGACGCGCCCCTCTACCGTAAATGTTCCACTAATGTTCTATGCCGATTCGGCCGGGCGGTCCATGCTCAGCGATTGTGACATGCCGTCCACGCCCGCGTTAGAACCGGGCTTGCCGCACTGCAGCGACCGCTTGACAGCACCCCGTCAGCCGGGGCAGCCGCCGCGTTGTCCACACCGCGCCCGCTCGGTCCCAAATCGGTGAAGTTTCAGTCAGTTTCATACCGAATCGTGGAAGCCGATATTGAGCCGCGGAATGGATCGCGAGAGACGCCCCAACGGTAATCAGGGTATTCCCCGAATGCGGACAATGCGTCGCAGTGCCGTCGTGATGCCGTCACACTGTCGTAATCCAGTGAAAAACATAACGATATCAGAGGCTAAGAGGTTCTAAACCGGCACTCTCCTACCTGGATCGCCGGATCCGACCCGATCTGAGACATCTTCAGGCCTCGATATTTCTCAAAAGGGATTCGCACGGACATTATCGGTCGCGATCGGGGGTCGGTTGACCGGCTCGAGCGACCCGGTCTTCGACCGTCAAAGAGTGGCATTCGAAAACGTTGCGCTGCGGTGAAACTTGGGCGATGTCCACTGAGTTATCCACAGCATTGGCCACAGAGCGCGCATATGCTGTGCAGCCGGCCCGCACTTGGCGCCGACCGCTTGGCCGATCGCTTGCCCGATCGCTTGGCTGACAGCTTGCAGGTGCCGGGCGCGCGTCGTATGCGCCTCGCTCGAAACCGAGGAGAGCGCCATGAACGCCGTCCAACCCGCCAGCAGCGCCCTGTGGCGCGGCACGCTCGTCGCCATTGCCGCGATGGCGGCCATCGTGACCCTGTCGAATGTCCTGGTGCAGTATCCGTTCAACGATTGGCTGACCTGGGGTGCTTTCACCTATCCGTTCGCTTTCCTGGTCACGGATCTCGCGAACCGGCTGCACGGGGCGGCCGTGGCGCGGCGGGTCGTGCTGGCCGGGTTCGCGCTGGCGGTCGTGCTCTCGATCGTGTTCGCGACGCCGCGGATCGCGCTCGCCTCGGGCACGGCGTTTCTGGCGGCACAGATGCTGGATGTGTCGGTGTTCGACCGGCTGCGTTCGGGAAGCTGGTGGCGGGCGCCGGCGGTCTCAAGCCTGTTGGGCTCGGCGCTCGACACGGCGCTTTTCTTCGGTTTGGCCTTTGCTGCGACCTTTGATTTCTTGGGCGACGATACGGGCTGGGCGAACGAGGCCGTGCCGCTTTTGGGGCAGGGGCCGGCGGTCGCCTTGTGGGTAAGCCTCGCGGTCGGCGATTTCTTGGTGAAGCTCGCGCTCATCGCGGTGGCGCTTGTGCCCTTCCGGCTGGTGGTCGGTCTTGCTGGGGCGGCGCCGCAGCGTTGATGGGCGGCAGGGGCAGGTGATGCCGGTCCGGGTCAACGAGCAGATCACGCTGGCGGATTGGGAGCTCTCGGAAAGCTTCGCGCGGGCGAGCGGACCCGGGGGGCAGAACGTCAACAAGGTCGAGACGGCCGTCGTGCTGCGCTTCGAGGCGGCGCGGTCGCCGAACCTGTCGTCGGAGGTCAAGGCGCGGCTGCAGCGGCTCGCGGGTCGACGGTGGACGGCCGAGGGTGCAGTCGTCATCCACGCCTCGGGCGAGCGTAGCCAGGCGCGCAATCGGGAGGCAGCGCTCGAGCGGCTGGTGGCGCTGATCCGGTCGGCGACGGTCCGGCCCAAGCGGCGGGTTCCGACGAAGCCGACGCGGGCCTCGAAGGAACGGCGGCTGACAGCGAAGAAGCAGCGCGGCACGGTGAAGGCGCTGCGCCAGGGGCCGGAAGCGGAGTAGCGGCGGATGGTGGCTGCGGAAGCGACCTGGGCTCCGCGCCCTCCCACGTCAGGGTACCGCACAAGCCGTTAAGGATCACCGAACGCTGGTAGCCAAAGCATGGCAACGGTGCCGCGATGTCGGCCAGTGTCGTTAGCGTTTCGTTCGTGCGACTCAGGCAAACCTGTCGTGGGAGGGGGCGCTTGGGAGCGGGTTTCTGCGGCACACTGGCGGCTCTCCCGATGCCCGCGTTTCAGTCCAGATGGTCGGGGCCGAAGCTCTCGGGCAGAAGACTGGCGAGCGTGTGGCGCGCAACGATGCCGCGCGGCTGGCAGATGATCACCGTGAGTGCGCCACTGGCGAACTCGCGAAGCCGCTGGCGGCAGCCGCCGCAGGGGGTGCAGAAGGGGTCTTCGGGCCCTGTATCGGGCCCGGCCACGGCAACGGCCTTTATCAGCCGTCCCCCGGCCGTCACCATCGCGCCGATCGCGGTCGCCTCGGCGCATTGTCCCTGCGGGTAGGCCGCATTCTCCACGTTGCAGCCCGCATGGATCCGCCCCTCGCCATCGAGCACCGCCGCACCGACGCTGAAGCCCGAATAGGGCGCGTAGGACTGCTCGCGCGCGGCCACCGCGGCGGCAACGAGGGCAGCCTCCGTCGCCTCATCCATGGCTAACGCTCCTTCACATAAGGCGAGCCGAGCGCCTTTGGCGGGATCGCCCGGCCGAAGAAACCCGCGAGGAGCAGAACCGTCGCGATGTAGGGCGTCACGAGCACAAGCTCGACCGGGACTTCGCCAAGGACCGGCAGTTCGGTGCCCTGGAGCCGCGCGGCCCCCGCTTCGAGAAACCCGAAGAGGAGGGCCGCTGCCAGCACCGTCCAGGGTCGCCAGCGCCCCATGATCATGGCGGCGAGCGCGATATAGCCCTTGCCCGCCGACATCTCGCGCACGAAGCCCGCGCCATGGGCGGTCGAGAGAAAGGCGCCCGCGACCCCGCAAAGCAGCCCCGCGATCAGCACTGCACGGTAGCGAAGTGCTGTGACCGAGACGCCTGCGCTGTCGACCGCCGCCGGCATCTCGCCCGCGCCCCGCAGCCGGAGCCCGAAGCGCGTCCGCCAGAGAAGCCAGGCCACCGCCGGGACCGAGGCGAGCGCGAGATAGACGGGCAGCGTATGGCCCGAGACGAGCTGCGCCCAGAACGGCCCCAAGACCGGCACATCGGACAGCGTCTCGGCGCCCGGCAGCGTGATCGGGCGGAACCGCTCCTCGGCCGCGAGCCCCGGCGACTGCCCGCCCTGGCGAAAGAGCGCGATGCCGAGCACCACGGTCAGCCCCGAGGCCAGGATATTGATCGCAACGCCCGAGATGATTTGCTCGCCCCGATGGGTGATGCAGGCGAAGCCATGCAGGAGCGCCATCAGCCCCGAAGCCGCGAGCGCAGCTCCGAGCCCCGCCCAAGCCGAGCCCGTAAGGGAGGCTGTGGCCGCCGCTGCAAAGGCCGCGGTCAGGAGCTTGCCCTCGAGACCGATATCGATGATCCCGGCCCGCTCGCTCACGAGCCCCGCCATGGCGCAGAGGATGAGCGGCGTGCCGAGCCTGAGCGCGCTGTCGAGGAGGAGGAGGATATCGAGATACATCAGCGCCTCCCAAAAACCCTGGCGAAGACGGGCACGAGCATGAGCGAGAGCGCGCCGGAGAAGAGGATGATCAGCCCCTGGATCAGCAGCACCATCTCCCGCGTGATGGTCGAGAAGGCGAAGTCGAGCTCGGCACCCCCCTGATAGAGCGCCCCGAAAAGGAGTGCTGCCAGGATCACGCCCACGGGATGCGCCCGGCCCATGAGCGCCACGGCGATGCCGGTGAAGCCGTAGCCGGCGGTGAAATCGAGCACCACGCGGCCCTGCGCGCCCAGCACCTCGTTCGTGGCCATGAGCCCCGCGAGCGCGCCCGATAGCGCCATGACCGCAACCGTCATGCGCGCAACAGGGATGCCCGCATAGACGGCGGCAGGGGCGGACTCGCCCAATGCCCGCAGCGCGTAGCCCCAGCGCGTGCGCCAGACCAGGAGCCAGACGCCGAGGGCCGCGAGGAGCGCCAGCGGGAAGGCGAGGGTCAGGGGCGCTGTCGCAGCCTCCAGCCCCAGCCCCCGAGCGATGTCATGGATGAAGGGCAGGCGCGCAGCCTCGGCGATCTCGCGGGTCTCGGGGCTCGGCTGGCCCGCGCGGATGAGCGGCCCGGCCAGAAGCGCCACGGTGAGCCCAGCCGCGATGAAATTGAACATGATCGTGGTGATGACGATATGGCTGCCGCGATAGGCCTGGAGCCAGCCGGGCACGGCGGCCCAGAGCGCGCCCGCCGCGGCGGCGGCGGCGACGGCCAGCGGGATCACCAGTACGCCGGGCAGGATGGCGTCGAGCGGCAGGAACACGAGCGCACAGCCGATCCCGCCGAGCGCCGCCTGCCCCTCGGCCCCGATATTGAAAAGCCTAGCCTGAAAGGCGATGGCGATGGCAAGCCCCGTGAAGACGAAATTGGTGGCGTAGTACAGCGTATAGCCAAGCGAGCCCGGATAGACGAAGGCCCCCTCGATCATCACTTTCAGCGCCTCGAACGGGTCTTCGCCGATCAGGGCCACCACGACGCCTGCGACGACGAACGCCAGCAGAATGTTGACGGCGGGGATCACCCCGAACTCGACCCATCGCGGCAGCGGGGTCACGACCGCGCCCTCGGCCATGCTTTTGACCGCATGCCGGACCGGGCCCCGAAGACCCGATCGGGCCCGCCAGCGC
>JBCDFC010000142.1:0-12755 GCA_039178805.1 Pseudomonadota bacterium
CGCCCATCATGGGTGCCGGCGCCTTCATCATGGCCGAGATCACGGGCATTCCGTATCAGGACATCGCGATCGCCGCGATCATCCCGGCGATCCTCTACTTCGTCTCGGTCTACTTCATGGTGGATTTCGAGGCGGCGAAGCTCGGCATGCGGGGAATGCGCGAGGATGAGCTGCCAAAGCTCGCGAACATGGTCCGGCAGGTCTATCTGTTCCTACCGATCATCATCCTGATCGCGGCACTTTTCATGGGTTACTCGGTAATCAGGGCCGGGACCTTGGCGACGGTGGCCGCCGCCGTCGTGAGCTGGTTCACGCCCTACCGCATGGGGCTCGGATCGGTGCTGAAGGCGTTCGAACTGGCCGGTGTCATGTCGATCCAGATCATCGCAGTCTGCGCCTGCGCCGGCATCATCGTGGGCGTGATCAGCCTCACAGGCGTCGGCGCCCGGTTCTCGTCCGTGTTGTTGGATCTGGCGGCAGCCTCACAGCTTCTGGCGCTCTTCTTCGCCATGTGCATCGCCATCCTCCTCGGCATGGGGATGCCGACGACAGCGGCCTATGCGGTGGCGGCGTCGGTGGTCGCCCCGGGGCTTGTGCAGCTCGGCATCCCGACGCTGACGGCGCATTTCTTCGTCTTCTACTTCGCCGTTCTCTCAGCCATCACGCCGCCGGTGGCGCTGGCAAGCTACGCGGCGGCCGGGATTTCGGGTGCGAACCCGATGGAGACGAGCGTCGCGAGCTTCAAGATCGGGATCGCGGCCTTCATCGTGCCCTTCATGTTTTTCTACAACGGCGCGCTTCTGATGGATGGGTCATGGTTCGACGTCCTGCGCGCAGGGCTTACGGCGACGATCGGGGTCTTCCTGTTGTCAGGAGGGGTGCAGGGCTGGTTCATGGGTTCGAAGCCGATGTGGTTCGTGCGCCTCGGGCTGCTCGCCTCCGCCCTCTTCATGATCGAGGGGGGGCTGCTGACCGATGCGATCGGCGTCGGTACCGCGGCCGCACTTTTCTTCCTGCAGAAGGCCATCCATCGCGGACCGGACGCCCGCATCATCGCCCGGGGTGCTGACTAGTGCAGCATCCGACCTCACGTACTGATGTCATGCTCGGGCGTGACCCGGGCATCCATGACCCTGGGCGCTGGATTGCCGGGTCAAGCCCGGCAATGACGGTATCGATTGCCTTGGTCAGGCGAGTAGCGGCGCCAAAGAAGGGCTTCAGCGCAGGCTGGAAAGATGTCCGCGCGCCATGGGGTGAGTAGATCGGTCGAGCGAACCAAAGGTTCACGCAGCGGTCCTCAGAATGCTCGGCGCTTGCTTTGGACCGATGCGGCCCCCAGAGATCGTTGTTTCCGCCGATACGTGCTGACTTCGTCTTCGTTCTCGAAGCGTAAGAAACGACAGGAGGCAAAGATCGATCAGCGTGATGCACAGGTTCCAGCCATACATGACCAGCAGATAGGTGAGATGCCCGGTGTGGTGTAGTTCCAAGGTCTGCGCGATCAGCCCCAATAGGTAACCGCATACTGTAAACGTCACGAAAGCAGCACTTTTGCCGTAGGGGCGACCAGTCCAAATCATAATGAAGATCGACCAGTACCAACCAATGGAGAAACACGCGAGCATCAGAGTCTCCAAAATCTCTGAGATTGGCATGTGGTTGGGCCTTATGAATCCATGCTGTGTTTGTTCTTACGGCTTGAGATCTATGCGAAGGCTGCCAGGGGCACGAGCAACGATGCCGTTGGTGCCCCTTCAAATCTGAAGAGGGTCCCGGCATCATCGCGTCATGATCAACTGGGACGACTATCGATACCTGTTGGCGATGGAGCAGACCGGCTCGTTATCGGCCGCAGCCAGGCATCTTGGCGTAAGCCAACCCACCGTGAGCCGTCGCATCACGGAGCTTGAGCGGACGCTCGGCGTCGGGCTCGTCCAGCGCCTGCCGGATGGCTATCAGCTCTCCGCCATCGGCGAGAAGGTTTGTGAGCGGGCGCGGGTCATCCAGCAGAAGGCCGAGGAGATCCGCCACGCCGTCATCGACGACCGTGATCAGTCGCAGCATCAAGTCGTGGTCTCGGCGCCCGAGGGGATTGCGGCCGCCTTGGTGACGCCTGCGCTCCGCGATCTGCACGTCGCTCGACCGGATCTCGTGGTGGAAGTGACGATCTCGACGCGCCCGGTGGACCTGCGGCGGCGCGAGGCCGATATCGCGGTCAGGATGGGCGATCCGCGCGATGACACCCTGATCGGGCGTAAGGTGGGGGCGGTCGAGTTCGGCTTGTTCGCGCCCGGCGCGCTGATCGAGAGGCTCGGTCTGCCGAGCTCGGAGGGGGACCTGCAGAGATATCCGTTCATCGAGTCTGCCGGCGCGATCTCCCATCTGCCGCAGGCGAATTGGCTCCGCCTCGCCATTCCGCCGCGGATGAAGACCTTCACGTCGAATTCCATCCTCAACCAGCTCGAAGCATTCAAAGCGGGGTTCGGGCTGTTGGCGCTGCCGACTTACCTGACCGAAAGCCTGCCGGATGCCGTGCGCGTCCTGCCCGAGACGTTTGCGCGGTTCACCGATGTCCGGGTGATGCATCACGGGCCCGTTGCGGAGAAACCGGGCGTGCGCGCTGTGCTGGACTTTCTGATCGACTCGATCGGCCAGCGACTGTCGAAAGTCCAGGCGCGCGATGAGCCGTCGTGATTGAACGCCATGGCAGGAGGCCATCGGTTGTGCTGCGGGATCTACGCGTCCAGCCGTGGGATGATCGGATGCTCAGGCCACGCCTTTCGGGCCGGGCGATGGTCTAAAGGTCTCTCGCCAGCGTCAGAAATTCCTCGATGCTCAGCGTCTCGGCGCGGCGCGTGGGGTCGATGCCCGCAGCGTTGAGAAGGTCTTCGGGCCTGGGGTGCACGCCTTTCAGGGATTGCCGCAGCATCTTGCGTCGCTGGGAGAATGCCGCGGCCGTCACGCGCTGCAGCGCGCCGATGTCGGGTGGCGGGTTGAGCGACGGTGCGGCGGTGCGGAGGTTCACGATAGCCGAAGTGACTTTCGGTGGTGGCGTGAAGGCTTGGGCGGGCACTTCGAACAGAACCTGCGGCGACGCCCGCCACTGTGCCAGCACTGCCAGCCTGCCATAGGCTTTCGTGCCAGGGCGGGCGACGATGCGTTCGGCCACCTCGCGCTGGAACATGAGCGTGAGCGACTGCCAACGGGGCGGCCATGTCCGCTCGGTCAGCCAGCGCACCAAAAGCTCGGTCCCGATGTTGTAGGGCAGGTTGGCGACGATGGCGGCGGGGCCCTCGATCCGGTCGAGCGGATCGAGCTTCAACGCATCGCCCTCGATCACCTCCACTCGGCCGGGATAGGCCGCGGCGATCTCGGCCAACGCGGCGAGGCACCGGCTATCGCGCTCGATCGCCACGACCCGGTCCGCACCCTCGAGCAACAGCGCCCGGGTGAGGCCCCCCGGTCCCGGACCGATCTCGAGGACCGTCAGCCCGTCGAGCGGGCCTGCAGAGCGCGCGATGCGCCGGGTGAGGTTGAGATCGAGCAGGAAGTTCTGGCCGAGCGCCTTCTTCGCCGCGAGCCCGTGTCGCGCGATGACTTCTCGCAGGGGCGGCAGGCCATCATCCACCTGTCCGATACGCGGCTCTGAACCTGGCGGTACCGTCATGCCTCGGCCGCTACCGCCGCCCGTCGCCGGGCTGCCAGCGTTGCGGCGAGGTTGAGGGCCTCGATCAGGCTGGTGGGATCGGCCTGCCCTGTGCCCGCGATATCGTAGGCGGTGCCATGATCGGGCGAAGTTCGGATGAAGGGCAAGCCGAGGGTGACGTTCACGCCCCGGTCGAAGTCGAGCGCCTTGGCCGGGATCAGCGCCTGGTCGTGATACATGGCGAGCGCCACGTCGTAGCGCCTTCTCGCCCCTGCATGAAACAGCGTGTCGGCGGGGTGGGGGCCGGTCGCGGCGATCCCCTCGGCGCGCAAGGTTTCCAAGGCCGGGACGATCACTTCGATCTCTTCACGGCCCATCGCGCCGCCTTCGCCCGCATGGGGGTTCAACCCGGTAAAGGCGAGGCGAGGCTCTGCGATGCCGAAATCGGTGGAGAGCGCTGCGGCTGTGATCCGACCCGTCTCAACGATCAGCGCCTGGTCGAGAAGGGCGGGCACGGCCGCGAGCGGTTCGTGGATCGTGATGGGAACAGTGCGGATGGTCGGGCCCGCGATCATCATCACTGTGCGTGAGACGCCACCCAACGCGGCCAGAAACTCGGTATGGCCCGGAAAGGCAAAGCCCGCCCCTTCATAGAGTGCGTGCTTGTTGATCGGATTGGTCACGACACCCGCCGCATCGCCCGCGTGGGCGAGTGCTACGGCCCGTTCGATGGCAGCGATGACGGCCTTGGCGTTGGCTGGATCGGGCCGGCCCGGCGGGCTTGGCGCGGCAAGTGGGTGGGGCAGAACCGGCACGCCGAGCGGCCAAGACGCATGCGCCTCGCTTGGTGCCGCGATCGGTCGGACGGGAACGCCCGGGATCATGTCGGAGAGCCGGTCCGGGTCGTCGATCAGGAAAAACGGCGCAGCGACCGCGCCGCTCGCCCAGGCTTTGAGCGCGATCTCACCCCCGATGCCCGACGGGTCGCCCATGGTGAGCGCTAGGGGCAGTAGGCCCGTCGACATGGGCTCAACGAAGCTCGATCAGCGCGTCGCGCCGCAACTCTTGCAGCAGCCCCTCGGCCAAGCGCTCGCTTTGCTCGCGAATGATCTGACGGCGAACACGCTCACGAAGCTGCGGATCGTCGCTGTCGCCGCCGCCGCCCTGATCGCGACGCTCGATCAGGCGAATTAGGGAAATGCCGCCGGGGACGGGCAGGGGGGCGGAGATCTCGCCCGGTGCGAGCCGCTGCAGCCTCTCGTTCAGTTCGGCGGGCAGCGTGCCGCTCGACACCCAGCCGACCTCGCCGCCTTGCTCGGCGCTCGGCGCGCTCGAGAACCGACGGGCCGCCGCTGCGAAATCGCCGCCCTCGCTCAGCTCGGCGCGGAGACGATCGGCAAGGGCGCGGGTCTCGGCTTCGCTGCGGCCGTCCCCGGTCATCGCGAGGCCGATCTCCTGGATGCGGTAATCGCTGCGGGCGGCGCCACCGGCGAGGGCGATTTCACCGTCGATCTCCGCCTCGCCTGGTTCGATACGGCTTGCGAAGCGGGTTCGAACGACCTCATTCCAAACAAGCCCTGCCGCGACGAAGTCGTCGACGGCCTGGGTCGTGATCCCCTGATTGCGCATGAGGGCGAGCAGCTCCTCCGGCCGCGCGCCAAGCTGTTGGGCAATATCGGCGAAGCCATTGTCCAGCGCATCGCGATTGGGTTGGAGCCCGAGGCGTGTGCCCGCCTGCAGCTTCAGCCGGTCATCGACGAGCCGGCGCAGCGCCTCGTCCCGCAGCGCCGCCTCGCTCGCGGCGGGGAAGCCGAGGATGCGCAGGAGCCCGATCCGCTGCTGTAGATCGAAGCCGGTGATCGCGCTGTCGTTCACGACGGCGACCGGGCGGAGCGGCGTCGTCTGTGTCTGGGCGCTGGCGACGGTCGGAATGGCGAGGGCGAGCGAGCCGAGAAGCGCGATGTCCGCGAACTGACGGGTAAGCATCATCGAAGGATCCGTTTGCTGCCGGTCACTGGCACCCACCCGAAAGCACGGCGCCGCCGGACAGCGATCAGCGATCCACGCCGCCGACGGCCCGGGTGGAGAAGTCGGTATCCGTTGTGGCGCTGGAAAGCGAGTCACGGAAGTTCTGGAAGCTGCCCGATCCGATTAGCCCTTCGCGTTGGTTCGAGGTCCCAAGGGTCAGGAGGCGGAGCTGAACCCCGACCGACGTGGATGCCGGATTGTCCTCGCTCTCAGTGAAGCGGCGGCGAATGAAGAGCTCAAGCGCGCAGCACTCATTCTCGAAGGCGATAGTGCCGCCGATCTCAACGAACTCACTCTCCTCGAGATCGCGCTGCAGGAAGCTGGCGACGCGCCATTCCGGCGTCACCTGCAGATTGGCGAGCGCGGTCACTTCTTCGCGGTTCGTCGAGGAGAGGGCGAAGGGGCTTTCTTCGAGAAACACATAGCCCGCCGCGAGGCTTGCGGGGCCGATGTTCAGATTGCCGAAGACCTCGTTGCGGCTGAGTTCGAGATCGCCCCCGAAGCGCAGGCGCTGGCGGACCGAGGCGATGCCGCGGTACCCGGCCGACCAGCTCGCGACATAGTCCGAGAGATCGCCGGTGAGCCCGGAGCCGTCGAGGAACTCGTCCGCGCTCGCGAAACGGACCACCCTGCCGATGCTCGCATCGAACCTCAGCCCGTCGGACGAGATCCGCTCGTAACGGAGGCCGAGATTGAAGCGGGGGCCCTCCTCGAACCCGTCGATGCCCGAGAAATGGTTGGTATCGAAAAGGTTCAGTTCATCAAACTCGGTCTGCTGGCTGTCCTCGTTCGGAAGGTCGTCGCCATTGCCGCCATAGGGGGCGGCGATGAACTGAACGATGGGCTCGATCACATGGGCGCTGCCGCTCTCCTGCTCCCAGATAAGGGGATAGCGGGCCTCGATCCCGGCGAGGGGGGCAAGGCGGAGCGCAGTTTCGTTCTCGCCGATGCCCGCGTCTTCGAAGGTCAGGAACAGGTCGCCCCGCAGCTCACCGAAACCGCGGAGGGCGAGGCCCACGGGCAGGATCCATTCGCGCTCCCAATCGGCGCCCATCGAGATGCGGGTGACGTCCACGCCCTCATTACGGAAGAGCGTTTGTGTGTCGGCGAAAAGACCGAGCTCACCGCCGACGCTCGGCAGCTCAAACTCCCGACGGACGGCAACATCCGGCAGCACACGCGGAATATCGCCCGCCGGCTCATCATCGCGGAGCGACTGGAAATAGATCCCGGTCACTTCGTAAAAGCCGTCGGTCCAGTAGTTCCGGAGGAAGATCTCCGAGACGAGGCGGTCCTCATCGGAGATATCGAAGAAGCGCAGATAGGCGTCGTCAGAGGCGAACTTGATGTCCCAGCCCCACTGCGCGCCGTCGTCGAGATCGTTGAACGTGAAAAGCCCGTCCGTGTCGACATGGCCCTCGAACTTCACGCCCTCGCCAGTGAAGCCCGAGCCGCCGGCGGAGCCTCGGAATGTGAGCGCGCCGGAGCGGAAGGCGTGGCGATAGACGATATCGGCGAAGCTGCCGCTCTCGGTCGTGAAGAGCGGCTGGAAAGTCAGATCCGACTGCTCGTCGATCACGATGTAGTAGGGCGTCCTGAGCGACAGGCCGAAATTGCCGGAGCGCGGTGTCGGCACGAGAAAGCCCGACGTGCGCTCGACGGTCGGATCGGCATGGCTGAAATAGGGGAGATAGAGGACCGGGATGCCGAAGACGTCAAAAAACGCGTCCTCGTAGTGCACGATCCGCGCCTCCTCGTCATGGATCACGCGGCGTGCCCGGATGCGCCACAGGGGCGTCGGGCTGTCCTCGCACACATCGCAGGGGCTGTAGACGGCCTTTGAAAGCGCGTTGTAGCGGTCGTCGACGCGGCGTGCCTCGACCGCTGTGAGCCGTGCAGTCGTATCGCGCCCGATGACCGAGCGGGCGCCCTCGATCAAGCCGTCCACGAGGTCCACGTCGAGATCCGCGACATCGGCGAAAACAGTCGTGCCTTCGGGATCGCGCAGGACGATGTTCCCCTCGGCTGAGATCCTGTCCGTCTGACTGTTGTAGACGATCCGGTCCGCCGTCAGCGTGCGCTCGCCATAATAGACCTCGACATTGCCGCTCGCCGTCACCGTGCCGGTGTTGCTGTCATACTCGATGCTGTCGGCGACGAGGGCGACGGGCAGGTCGCGCTGGATCACCTCACCATCGGCGTCCTGGGAAATGGCCGAAGGAACGGGAGAGAGGAGCGCGGCTGCCAGGCAGACCGCACCGAAGCCGGCGCGCATGATCCGGTAAACGCCCAAGACTGCCCCGTATCGCCTCAGCATCCGGACTGCGGACGCCGTTCTCGTTTTGCGAGAGTCTACCCGTCTTCGAGCTGAAGGAGAAGCCCGAGTGCGAAGAGAACTGCCGCAGCGGGCGGCGCCCAGGCCGCGACCAACACCGGCACCGTTCCCGTCGCGCCGAGAGCCTGCGCGATGTCGGACAGAAAGAAATAGCCGAAGCCTGAGAGGACACAGCCGAGCGCCATGATGCCGAGGCCGCCGAACCGGACATGGCGCATGGAGAACGCGGCCCCGACCAGCACCATGGCGCAAAAGACGACGGGAATCGCGAGCAGCGTGTGCCAGTGCATCCGATGGCGCGCCGAGGAGAAGCCGCTTTCGTCAAGGACCGAGATGAACTCGGGCAGTGACCAGAAACCGATGGTACCCGGCGCTGCGAAGCTCTCCTGGATACGCTCGGGCGTGAGGTCGGTCGCGATGCGCAGTTCTTCCAGCACCGCAGCACTCGTCTCACGCGCATTGCCTTCCGTGTCCTCGGCGCTTGGTGGGGCGGAGGCGAAGTCCCAGCGGCGCACGGCGTTTAGCCGCCAGGCCGAGACTTCGAGCACGGCGGTACGGGCCTCAATCCGTCTGACGAGCCGGTCGCTCGAGCCGAATTGAAAGACGCTCACACCCCAAAGCCGATCGACACGAGAGGAGGCGCGGTCGGCGCGGATCACGGTCTGCCCGTCGGGCCCGCCTTGGCGGAGCCACAGCCCCTCGGCCGAAACCGATAGCGAGGAGGAGGAGCGGCCAAAATAGCGCTCCTCAAGCTGCTCGAACCGTTCGGCGAAGGCAGCGGCAACCGGGTTGTAGACCCCGAAAGTGAAGATGCCGAGGAGCCCCGCCGCCAGCACAGCCGGGGCCAGCACCGCCCAGACGGAGACCCCGGCCGCTCGCGTGACGACAAGCTCGGACGAGCGGGCGAGCCAGGCGAAGCAGGCCATGGAGGCCAGCAGCACGGTGAAGGGCGCGGCCGCGAGCGTGATCACCGGCGCGTGCAGAAACGCCATGCCCACAAGGTCGATGAACCCTGCGCGACCCTCGGAGTTCTGGTTCATCCGCTCCACAAGGTCGATGATCACGACCAGCATGAAGACGGCGATGAAGGCCAGCACGGCCACGCGCAGGAAGCGGCGCGCGATGTAGAAGCTCAGCGTCCAGCTCATTCCGCGAGCCCCGGCAAAGCGTGCGTTCGTCGACGCGGGGCCATTCCGCGTGAGGATAGGAGATAGATCGCCACCACGATCCCGAGGAGCGGTGGGACATACATCACGGGCCAAAGCACTTCGGCGCCTGAGACGGCGCTCTTTGCCGCGAGGCCCAGGACGCGGAGCGTTACCGCCACACCTACTGCGCCAAGGACACGGCCGAGGAAACCCTGACGCCGAAACCCGGCTGAGAGCACGATGGCAACCGCGAGGAGCGGCAGCGCGATGGCGTAGATCGGCGCAGAGAGCGCCTCATGCGCCTCTGCCCGGAACTCCCCCAACGGCCGATACCGCTTCGCGGCCTGCTCTTCGTCGATCCTCAACAGATCGGGTAGGAACATCTCGCTCGGCTTGTGCAGGCGGCTGCCGTTCTCGCTCGCGAATTGGGCGAGGTCGTAGCCGAGCTGGTCGAACCGCAAGAGCGACAAGGTCTCGGGCTGGTTCAGGACCTCGAACTGCGCGACCCCGTCGAACATGATGAGCCGCGTCGCCCCCTTGTCGGAGAGCAGCACCGCGCGCTCGGCCGTGTAGGTCGCGATCTGCTCCGGCTCACGCGTGTCGTGGATAAAGACGCCGTCGAGCGCGCCCTCCGACCCGATGGAACGGATGAAGACGGTCACGCCGCGAGACGGATTGATGAAGGTGCCCTCGCGCAGGAACGCTGCCGCTACGTCGCCCCGCACTTCGGAGATCCTGTCCCGCATTTCCCGTTGGCTGAGCGGCACGACATAGATTGAGATCGCGAGCAGAACGAGCGTCAGTGTGATGGTGAACATGAGGATCGGGCGGAGGAGCGCATGGCCCGAGATCCCGGCTGCGAACATCACCACGATCTCGCTGTCCCCGAAGAGCCGGTTGATCGTGTAGAGCGTCGCCGCGAATGCCGCGACCGGCAGGACAACGGTCATGACGCGGGGCAGAAGAAGCGCCGTGAATTCCAGAAACACAAGGGCTGACTGGCCGTTGTTCACCACCGTCTCGATCACGCGCAGCGATTGGCTGAGCCAGATGACTCCGGTGAAGACGAGCACGAAGAACAGGAACGGCCCGATCATCTGCCGATAGACGTATCGATTGAGGCGCGTCACGCGACTGTCTCCGCATCGGCCGGCCGGCCCGGTGGGCGCAGAATGGCCGTTGCCTGTCCGATGGGCAAGGCGCGCTCGCGACGCCACGAACGGATGACTTTTCGCCCCTTGGGGCCAGCGCCCTGGCCCGCGCCCTAGTCAGCCGGGTAGGGGCGCGATAGCTACCGGTGCTGGCCCTCACACCGGAGACACCCCCATGACCCCGCTTCCCAATATCGCTTTCGACGCCGAAGACGGCGTTGATCTTGCGGCGCTCGAGGGCACCGTCGTTGTCTTCGCGGCCGCCGACAAGATGCTGGCACCGGCGGCGACCACCGCCGATCGCCTGTGCGGCGGGGCGCTTTCGCGCGCTGTGGGGGACGCAGCCTTCAAGGGCAAGGCAGGCGTGGTGACCATGGTCAACTGGCCCGCCGGCATGGCGGCGCGCCGCTTGGTGCTGGCCTGCGCCGGTGAGGACGCGGATGGCGCGGCGCTCCGCCGAGTGGGTGGTGCTGTGGCCAAGGCGCTCGCGCCCAAGGGCGCTGTCACGATCGCCACTGGCGGAACGGCGCCCGACGACATGATCGCGGGGTTCGTGCTGGCCGTCGCCCTCCGCCTTTACGATTTCCGCGAGTACAAGAAGCCCGAGGAGGATGCGGAGGGCCCGCCGCCGCCGCGCAGCCTGCGGGTGCTGGCGGACAATGCGGAAGCGCTGGCGCGGGAAAGCAGCGCGCATATGGCGCTGGCCGAAGGCATCTACTTCACGCGCGATTTAGTGAACGAGCCCGCGAACCGGCTGACGACCGAGGAGTTCGCAGCCCGCCTCGCCGCGATGCAGGAGCTGGGGCTCGAGGTCGAGATCATGGGCGAGCCTGAGCTTGAGGCGCTGGGGATGCGCGCGCTCCTCGGTGTCGGTCAGGGCTCGGTCACCGAGACCAAGGTCGTCACGATGAAATGGATGGGCGGCGGCGACGAGGCGCCCTTCGCGCTCGTGGGCAAGGGCGTCGTCTTCGACACGGGCGGCATCTCGCTGAAGCCCGCCGCTGGCATGGAAGACATGACGATGGATATGGGCGGCGCCGGCGTCGTCTCGGGCGTGATGCGCACGCTTGCTTTGCGGAAAGCGAAGGCAAACGTGATCGGCGTCGTCGGCCTCGTTGAGAACATGCCCGACGGGAACGCGCAGCGCCCGGGCGATATCGTGAAGTCGATGAAGGGCGACACGATCGAGATCATCAACACGGATGCGGAGGGGCGGCTCCTCCTTTGCGATGTGCTCTGGCATGTGCAGCAGGCGTACAAACCCTCGGCCATCGTCGATCTCGCGACCCTGACGGGCGCCGTGATCATCGCGCTTGGCCATCACCGGGCGGGGTATTACGCGACGGATGATGGGCTCGCGTCAGATCTCGAGGCCGCGTGCGAGGCGACCGGGGACGATTGCTGGCGCCTGCCGCTTGGAAAGCCCTATGCGGATCAGCTCAAAAGCCGGAAGGCGGATATCAAGAACACGGGCGGGCGGCCGGCGGGATCGGTCACGGCGGCTGAATTCCTGCATGCCTTCGTCGAGGAGGGCATGCCCTGGATCCATATCGACATCGCGGGCGTCGCCGAAAGTTCGGGCGGCACGGATCTGGCGCCGAAGGGGGCCACGGGTTGGGGGGTCGCGGCACTCGATCAGCTCGTGCGCACCCGCTACGAGGGTTGAGGGCGGGTTGAGCGAGCTCGGCTTTTACCACCTGACCCAGGCGCCGCTCGAGAAGGTGCTGCCGGTGATGCTGACCCGGGCGTTGGAGCGTGGCTGGCGGTCGGAAGTGCGGGGGCGGGATCCGGCGCGGCTCGACGCGCTCGACCATGTGCTCTGGACCTTCAGCCAGGAGATCTTCCTGCCCCATGGCCAGGCGGGACAGCCCCATGCGGATCGTCAGCCCGTGCTGCTGACGACAGCGCCCGCGCCCGAAGGCGGGCCGCGCGAGGCGCTGTTCCTGGTGGATGGCGCTGCCCTCGATCCGGCTGAGGCCGGGGCGCGGACCCGCACGGCGCTCCTCTTCGACGGCCATGACGAAGCGGCCGTCGAGACCGCACGCACCGAATGGCGGGCCGCGACCGCGGCCGGTCTGAAGGCCGTCTACTGGGCTCAAGGTGAGAAGGGCGGCTGGGAGAAGAAGGCTGAGAGCGGCTAAGCGCCCGGTATCATCCCGTCATTGCCGGCCGCACCCGGCAACCCAGCTCAGCCCCGCCCGGATGCCCGCGCGTGACGGCCTTCCGGCTCAAGCAGCGGCAGTCGCGGCCTCCAGGCGTTCGCTTGCCTCCAGCCACTGAGCCTCGGCCTTCTCCTGCGTTGCCAAGAGCTCACCGCGCTTCTGGTTGAGCGCTTCGATCTTCTCGGACGGGCCGTCATAGAGTGCCGGGTCCGCCAGTATCGCGTCGAGGCGCGCGAGAAGCTCGGCGATCTTCTCAAGCCGCGCTTCGGCCGCGGCCACCTCGGC
>JBCDFC010000143.1:0-12741 GCA_039178805.1 Pseudomonadota bacterium
CCGAAGGCAAGCGTGATCATGATGAAGTAGACGCCGGAGGTGCGGAGTGAGATGGCGCCTGTCACGAGCGCGAAGAGAGCGGAAGCTGCAACGGTGAGCGCAAGGATCGTGGTGGCGTCGTAAAGCCCTTCCTCGAGGCTGATCCCTGTCACATAGGCGCCGAGGCCGATGAAGGCGGCGTGCCCAAGGCTTACGAGCCCCGCCTGCCCGATCAGGATGTCGAGCGAGATCGCCGCGAGTGCTAGGATCATCGCCTTCATCACGAGCCCCGCGATATAGGGGCCCAGGAGCGCTTCGCCGGGAAGGGCGAGGAGCGCGAGAATGGTGAGGAGTACCGCACCCAGCGTCCAATCGAGCCTGCTCCCGGCGATGCGGGGGGGCGGGCCGAGAAGCGCAGACACGGATGGGGGGGCCGAGGTCGCCTCCTCCGGGGCAGCACCGTCACGCGCAGCGTCGGTCATGCCGCGCCTTTAGCCGGGAAGAGGCCAGTCGGACGGAAGAAGAGCACCGCCGCCATCAGGATGTAGACGAGCATCGAGGCAATCGCCGGGCCGATCTGGTTCGCTGAGGAGGGGTCGAGAAAGAGGCGCAGCAGATCGGTCACGAGGCTGCGCCCGAGCGTGTCGACGAGGCCGACGATAAGGGCCGCGATGAAGGCCCCGCGGATCGACCCGATGCCGCCGATGATGATCACCACGAAGGCCGTGATCAGCAGATCGTCTCCCATATTCGGCTCGACCGCGAAGATCGGCGCCGCGAGGGCACCGGCGAGGCCCGCAAGCATCGCGCCGAAGCCGAAGACCACGAGAAAGAGCCGCTCGATATCGACGCCGAGGGCGGAGACTGTGTCCGGGTTCGTGGCGCCCGCGCGGATCAGCATCCCGGTGCGCGTGTGGTTGACCACGAGCCATAAGCCGAGGGCAACGAGAAGGCCCACGGCAATGAGGGCGAGGCGGTAGACCGGGTAGAGGAGCCCGTCCATGAGCGGGATCGAGGCAGATAGGATCTCCGGCGGATCGAGCGTGAGAGGCGTCGGGCCGAATATCGTGCGCGCGGCTTCGTTCAGAAACAGGATGATCCCGAAGGTGGCGAGCACTTGGTCAAGATGGTCGCGATCATAGAGATGTCGGAAAATCAGAAATTCAAGCGCGAGGCCGAGGACCAGAGCTGCGAGGAGCCCGAGTGCGAGACCCGCGAAGAAGTTGCCCGTAAGCCCGGTGAAGGCGAGGGCGAGATAGGCACCCACCATGTACTGCACGCCATGGGCGAGGTTGATGAAGCCCATGACGCCAAACACAAGCGTGAGCCCCGCGGCCACGAGGAAGAGCAGCACCCCGAGCTGAAGTCCGTTTAGGAGCTGGATGAGAAAAAGCGCCGTCGACATAAGCCACCCTTTGGCCCGGGGCGGCACGCACTGCAAGCAGTTGTGCGGTAGGTTTTTGCGGCGGGCCGGCGGTCGGCCCGTTCGCGCGTCGAAGGGCGCGAGCGCCCTTCGCCTAGCTCCGCCCGCCCACCGGCCCACCGCCCCGAGGGAGAGACCGCCGGTTCCGGATCACATGCTGCACGCTTCGGCGAAACTGTCGCCGTTGTCGTCGAGGACTTTGGCTACGATCTCAGTCTGGTACTTGCCATCGGCGCGCTTGGCCACGCGGGTTAGGAAGAAGTCCTGGATCGGATACTGGTTCTTGTTGAAGCTGAAATCGCCACGCAGCGATTTGAAGTCAGCGGCGGCGAGGGCAGCGCGGAGCGCCTGCCTGTCGCTCGTGTCCCCGCCTGTCTGTTGCAGGGCGCTGTCGATCAGGAGAGCGGCATCATAGGCCTGCATGGCGTAACCGCCGGGAACGTAGCCGTACTTTGCCTCGAAATCGCTGACGAAGCGGGCGGAGCGGGGGAGCTCCATATCTGGCGCCCAGTTGCCGACGGAGAAGAAGCCGACGGCATCGTCCTTCTGCGCAGGCAGCGTGGTTTCGTCGACCGTGAAGGCCGAGAGGAACGTCATCTTGTCCGCGAGCCCGGCTGCGCGGAACTGCTTTACGAGGCGCACGCCCATACCGCCCGGCATGAAGGTGTAGATCGCATCCGCACCCGAGGCTGCAATCCGGGCAAGCTCGGCCGAGAAGTCCTTATGACCGAGAGGGGTATAGACCTCGTCCGCGACCTCGCCGGTGAAATTCGACTTGAACCCTTCGAGCTGATCGCGCCCGGCCTGGTAGTTGGGGGCGAGCAGAAAGACCTTCTCGAAGCCCTCGGCTTCCGCATGGGCGCCCATGGCTTGGGCGTTCTGGTTGTTCTGATAGGAGGTGACGAAGAAGTTCGGATTGCAATTTCGCCCGGCGAAGGTCGAGGGGCCTGCATTCGGGCTGATCAGGATCGTGTCGCTCTCGATCACCGGTTTGAAGATCGCCTGCAGCATGTTGGAGAAGATCGTGCCGACGACGAAATCGACCTCGTCGGAACTAACGAGCTTCTGGGCTTTGGTGAGGGCTACATCGGGCTTCAGCTCGTCATCCTCAACAATGAGTTCCGCCGGGCGGCCGCCAAGCGTGCCGCCAAGCGTGTCGAGGGCGAGTTGGAAGCCGTCCTGCGCCTGTTTGCCAAGCGCGCCCGGGGGGCCGGAGAGCGTCACGATCATCCCCACCTTGACGGGTTCCTGGCCGAGGGCGGGCAAGCCTGCGCCGGCCGCGAGGCAGGCGGCGAGGGTTGCGGCAAGGGCTGTCTCTCTCATGGCGGTCTCCCATTCTACGCCAGCGCCAGGCATCCTTGGCGCCTCAGATTGAGGCCGAGAACACCCTGATTCCGGGTGCCGCGCAAGATGCGCGCGGGTTGATGTGGGACGGTGGGTCTGACAGAGCGTGGCGCGACGCCCGTGGTGGCGTCCTTCACGCAGGTGCCCATGCTGAAACTCGTGATTTTCGATGTGGACGGGACGCTCGTCGACAGTCAGGCGGCGATCCTGTCGGCGATGGCGGGCGCCCATGCGGCGACGGGCCTGACAATGCCCGATCGCGAGACGGTGCTGGGGATCGTGGGGTTGTCGCTCCCGATCGCCATGGCGCGGCTGCACCCGGGTCTGGCGGAGAATAGCGTGGCCGAGCTGACCGCCGCGTACAAGGCCGCGTATCTGAAACTGCGAGAGAGCGGTGGCGGGGAGGCTGCGCTGCCGTTCTTCCCAGGGGCGCTCGACGCGCTGGCTAGGCTCGATCAGGCAGGGTGGCTGATGGCGGTTGCTACGGGCAAGGCACGGCGGGGTCTCCAACACATGCTCGAGACGCAGGGCATGGAGACGCTGTTCGTTGCGACGCAAACCGCCGACGACGCACCGTCGAAGCCGCATCCCGGCATGGTCGAGAACATCTTGAGGTCGACGGGCGTCGATCCGGCGGCGGCGGTGATCGTCGGAGACACGAGCTTCGATATCGAAATGGGTCGGAACGCTGGGATCGAGGCGATTGGCGTCTCTTGGGGCTATCACCGTGTCCGGGCACTCCAGGCGGCGGGCGCGCGGAGCGTCATCGATCGGTTCGAAGAGATCGACCACGCCCTCGACACCGCGCTGGCGGTGCGATGAAGCGCTTCTGGCGAGAGACCGCGTGGCAGAAGGTCGATGATGGCTATGAGCTCACGCTCGACGGCAAGCCCATCCGGACCCCTGGCCGGCAACCCTTGCTGCTGCCGACTGTGGAGCTGGCGGAGGCGATGGCTGCGGAGTGGGAAGCGCAAGTCGAGCGGGTCGATCCCGGGGCGATGCCGCTGACCCGGGCGGCGAACACCGCCATCGACCGTGTCATGGTGCACCGAGCGCCAGTCGTGGCTGAACTTGCGCGCTATGGCGAGACGGATCTCCTGTGCTATCGCGCGCCGCATCCGCCGGGGCTCGTCGTCAGGCAGGCAGCCCTTTGGGACCCGTTGCTGGACTGGGCGGAGACCGCGTTCGGCGCGCGGCTCGTGCCCGCAGAAGGCGTGATCTACGCGGCGCAGAACGAAACGGCGCTTAGCCGGCTGCGGGAAGAGCTCGAGAAGGCGGATGTCTGGGCGCTCACGGCGCTCCATGAGCTGGTCTCGCTGTCCGGCAGCCTGGTGATCGGCCTCGGCGTTAAGCATGGGCGTTTGAGCACTGCCGATGCGTGGGCTGCGAGCCGGGTCGACGAAGACTGGAACATTGCGGAGTGGGTGGAGGATGAAGAGGCCGCGGCGCAGGCTGCGCGCCGCGAGGCTGCCTTTCACGCGGCCGCCCGTTTCCTGGCGCTTTCCTCCAGCGCTTGAGGGCGCGGTTGTCGCCCTCACCGCTGTCCGGGTTGGTGCGTGGCCAGATGATCCGAAGTGCCACTCACTGCCCAAAGCTCATCGCAGACCACTACGCGCGCGCCCGTCGACGGCGGCGGCCGCCTGCCTCGCCCTCGCTCGCTTCCCAGCGGACATTGGGGAGCGGCACATGCTCGCGCAGGATCGGGTAGGGGGCAGTTTTGTGGGGGATCGCCATCGCGGCGACGAAGTGTTCCTGGAAGCGAGGCTCGACTGCAGTCTCGACTTTCTCGATGCGCCGGACGACATCCTCGATCTCCCGCCGCGCGCCACGGTTGAGGAGCGCGATGCGTGCGCCAGTGCCGGCGGCGTTGCCTGCGGATGTGACCTTGTCGATCGGGCAATCGGGGATCATGCCGAGGACCATCGCGTGCTTGGGGCTGATATGCGCACCGAAGGCTCCGGCAAGGACGACGCGATCGACGCTGTCCACGCCCATCTCGTCCATCAGGAGCCGCGCGCCGGCATAGAGCGCCGCCTTAGCAAGTTGGATGGCCCGGATATCGCCCTGCGTCACAGTGACGAGCGGACCGCCCGCGGGGCGACCGTCATGAACCACATAGGACCAAGTGCGCCCGTCCTGCATCACCGCGCCGCGCAGCATGGCACCTGGGCCGATCGCGCCGTCCTCGTCTAGGATACCGGCGATGCGCATCTCGGCGATGACTTCGATGATGCCGGAGCCGCAGATCCCCGTGACGCTGCCGGCGCCGACCTCCGCCTCGAATGCCTGCTCGTCGGACCAATGCTCGCAGCCGATAACGCGGAAGCGGGTGCGCTTCGTCTCCGGATCGATTTCGACCCGTTCGATCGCGCCTGGCGCGGCGCGTTGCCCGGCGCTGATCTGCGCGCCCTCGAAGGCGGGGCCGGTGGGTGAGGAGCAGGCGAGGACCTTGCTGCGATTGCCGAGCAGGATCTCCGCATTCGTGCCGACATCGACGATGAGCGAGAGTTCGTCCCGCTCCTGCGGCTGCTCCGACAGGGCGACGGCAGCCGCATCGGCCCCCACATGGCCCGCGATGCAGGGCAGAATGTAGATCCGCGCATCCGGGTGCATCGACAGCCCCAGCTCATTCGCCCAGAGCGTCATGCTCTCGGATGTGGCGAGGGCGAAGGGTGCGCCGCCGAGTTCTACCGGATCGATGCCGAGGAGCAGATGGTGCATGACCGGATTGCCGACAATCACGCCCTCAAGCACATCCTCGGCCGTCGCACCCGCCGCCGCCGCTAGTTCGATGACGAGCCGGTTGATGGCGTCGCGCACGGCCTCCGTCATCTCAGCATCGCCGCCCGGGTTCATCATCGAATAGCTGACCCGGCTCATCAGATCCTCGCCAAAGCGGATCTGTGGGTTCATGACACCGGAAGAGGCCACGACCTGACCATCGCGCAGATTGCAAAGATGCCCGGCGATCGTCGTGGAGCCGAGATCGAAGGCGACGCCGTAGATCCCGCCCTCATATGTACCCGGCCAGACCTGCACGACCCTACCCTGGCTGCGCTTGCTGCCGAAATGGACGGCGCAGGTGACCTGCCATTGCCCTTTGCGGAGCGCGGGCTGGAGCTTTTGCAGCGTACGCAGATCTCCGACGATGTTCTCCAGCCCATGCTGCGTTCGTAGTGCCTCGAACAGCCGTTCAAGATCGCCGGACGGCTTGTGCATATCAGGCTCTTCGACATCCACCACATAAAGCCTGGTGGCGGGGTCGAGGACGATGTCTCGGCTCGCGGCCTCCTTGCGCACGACTTGCTTGTGCACCTGGCTCTCGGGCGGCACGTCGATGACGATGTCCTTCTGTACCGTGGCTTGGCAGCCGAGGCGCCGGCCCTTGGCCAACCCGCGCTTCTCGTCATAGCGCGCTTCGACCTTGTTCCACGGGCTCAACGCATCGTCGACGACGGTGACGCCGTGTTTGGGGAAGCTGCCGAAGGAGGGCTGGACCTGACATTTTGAGCAGATACCGCGCCCGCCGCAGACGCTGTCGAGATCGACGCCGAGCTGACGCGCCGCGGTGAGCACTGGCGTTCCCACCGGGAAGCGGCCACGCTTGCCCGAGGGCATGAAGATCACCAGCGGATTGCCTTGCGCGTCGGTCATTGAAACTCCTTCGAGGCGCGCAACTTATCTGTCCAGTGTTTACTGACAACTGCGAGGAGCGGCATCTGATGACGCAGACGCGCCCTTCGATATAACAATCTTTATGTGTGAAACTTGAATTTGCCGCGCATGCAACGTAAATCCTAGGTCTTCACTCAACCAGGAGGCTCCAATGACCCGTCTCATCGCCGCCTTCGTTTTGGCCGCTCTCACATCGCTACCCGCCGCCGCAGCCGAAAGGACGGTGAAACCGTTGCTCACGCCGGCAGAGTTCGCTGGTGTTGAAGATGCGGTCGTCATCGATATTCGCGATCCCAAAGCCTTTGGCAAAGAACACCTGCCGGGCGCCGTCAACCTGCCCTATGGCAAGTGGCGGGGGACGAAGACCAACCCGGGCGCGCTCCTCTCCGATGCGCGGGTGACCGAATTGCTGCAGAGCGCGGGGATCACGCCGGAAAGTACGGTTGTTGTGGTCAACGAAGGCGACAGTCCGCTCACCTTCGGTGCATCCGCCCGCGTCTATTGGACTTTGAAGTCGGCTGGGCTCGAAGACATCGCGATCCTGAACGGTGGGGTGACCGCATGGACCAAGGACGGCAGGGCGTTGTCGCGGGATGTCATGGCGCCCGAGGCGTCGACCGATGACTACGCGCTTTCGACAGAATGGAGCGTCGACCGTGACGACGTGCAGGCGGTGATCGACGGAGAGAGCGAGGCTGTGCTGATCGACGCACGGCCCGACATCTTCTTCAAGGGTGGCAAAAAGCATCCGGCCGCCCGCTTGCCGGGCACGCTGCGCAGTGCGGTGAACCTCGTGCATGAGAGCTTCTTCGGTCAGAACGGCGTCATGACTGAGGATCCCGACTACGTGATGGCCCTCGCTCGCGATGCTGGCTGGTCGCCGGGGCAGACGGTTGTGAGCTTCTGCAACACGGGCCATTGGGCGGCGAGCAACTGGTTCGCATTGTCCGAGATCGCTGGTCTGCCCGACGTGAAGCTCTATCCCGAAAGCATGGTCGGCTGGCACGCAGCCGGGAGCTGAACATCCGAACGCAAGACCCTTGAACCTATCATCTCCCGGCTTGGTCGGGGGATCGAGCTTGAGGCGGTTGCGGAGCGCTCCCTGGGTCGCGTGGTCGAGCCCGGCCATCGCGACGTCCATGCGATCTCGCAACCGAAGAAACGTCAGCCCGTGAGCGCGGGCACCGCAAGCGCGGTCAGAAGCAGGTTGAGCACCGTGACCACGCCAAGAAGCCGGACCAAACGCTGTTTCCGCTTGGCCCAGATCGAGCGCAGGTACACCGCATGCAGGACGCGCTCGGCCGGGGTGGCCGAGAGAAGCGTGAAGCTCCGGACAAACTCCGCATAGGTCTCACGCTCACCGATCGCATCGAGATAGAGCGCTTGGCGGGCATCCTTCATCTGCCGCCCGCCGCCATGGCCCTGAAGCATCACACCGCAGCCGATGGCAAGCCCGATGATCGCGGACACGAGGAGCGGCGTAGCGACGGCAGACGCGCCGCCTGCAACAATCGCCGCACCCGCCGCCAAGGCGTTCACGCCCATGAAGGTCTGAGCTTGACCCTCACCCCGCCGGATCTCTTCTTCGGCATGGTTGAGAAGGGCCATCGCTTCTTCGAAACTCGGAAGCGGCGGCTTGTTCATAGCCGCCCCGAAGCAGCGGTTGGGGTCACTGGACGTGCCAAGGGTCAGGTCACCTGAGTGCGGCTTGGCTCAACGCTCGCACTTGCCCGCGCGGCCGACGCGCGCGGTTGCCGGCCGACGACACGATCCGAAGGCAGCTCTAGACGCGCGAAAGTGCCGGCCTGCGGCGCGGACTCAATCTTCAACGCGCCGCCATGCGCCTCTGCCAGCTCACGCGTCAGGGGCAGGCCCACGCCGATCCCGCCGCGACGTGGCTCATCAGGGCGGCCGACACGTCCGAACAGCGTCATAGCTTCGGTCAACTCGTCCTCCGACATACCCTTGCCGTCATCGGCGACAAAAAGCGCAAGCCCACCGCATTCGGTCTCGATGCAGCCCACACTGACGCTGCTGCCTTCCGGCGCGAACTTGATGGCATTGCTTAAAAGATTGACCATGGCCTGAACAATGCGGCGGCGATCCACCCTGACCACCCGTTTCCCATCCTTCAGTCGCCGCTCGAACCTGATGCTGTTCGTTTCCGCCTCGGGTGAGACGAGCGTGATGGCCGCCGAGACGATCTCCTCCGCCGCCACCTCGCTTTCTTCAAGCTTCAGCCGACCGGCCTCGATCACCGAGAGATCCAACAGATCCTCGATCAAATCGTTCAGCTGCCGTCCAGCGACGTGGATATGGTCGGCAGCATCCCGATACTGATCCGGTAGCGCGCCCATTGTTTGACGCCGCATGAGTTCCGCGAAACCGATGACCGCGTTCAGCGGTGTGCGGAGCTCGTGACTGAGCGAGCGCAGGAAGTCGGACTTGGCTCGTGACGCCGCCTCGATACGATCACGTGCCTGCGCGAGCGCTGCACGGGCCTGTAATTCACGCAGGGCGATCAACCCAAACGCCCAAGAAAGCGCTGCGACCGCCATGGTCACAGCGATCAAGGTTGTTCCCGCCAAATGGCTCTCATCGCCAGGCGCGGAGGTGTAGATGACCAGGCGTAGGCCATAGACGAGCGAGAGCGCGAAGAACGGAAAGGCGAGGAAAACGGGCAGAGCACCGCCGAGCGAGTGCACGCGCCGCCATGAGATCGCCCACAGAACCGCACCTGCGGCACAGTTCACGATGGCACTCGAGAACAAGAGCGGTACGACGGTCTCGCTACTGAACGCCAAGAGCGTCTGCAGCCCGATGGCGAGAGCCGCGAAGACCGACAGTGTACGCCGGTAGTCGGCGCTTCCGAGCGCCGTCATGATCGCGCTGAACCCGATGCAGATCCCGCCGACCGCACCGGCGACCGCCATCGATGCGGTCAGCCAGAAAGGGAGCGCCTCGGCACAGATAAAGCCAGTGGCCGCCAGCAGGAAGCTCGCGAGAGCGAGAGCCAACAGATTGGCGGAAGCGTCCTCGGCAGCACGGCGTGAGCACATGGCGACGCAAAGGCTGAAGCCGATAACGACGGCCGCACAGACGATCACGACGCCAAGCTCGACCTCAAGCGCCAACGCGCATCCTCCCTCCACCACCGCGACGGAGTATGCACTATGGCAGGGCGCCTTTCCAATCGATGCTCAACAAGCGTGATGCCGCTGCTGATCCGCGATCAACCCTTGGAGAGCTGAAGCCGCTGCAGCGTCGTCCTCCAGATCGGGATGGAGGACCACGCCACGCCGAGCGGGACCCACACTGGGGCAGCTTGGCTCGCCACCGGCTGATCGGTACTTCTAAAGCGCCTTGTTCAGGTTCTCGTCGACCTTCTCCAAGAAGCCCATCGTGGTGAGCCAGCCCTGATCGGGGCCCACGAGCAGCGCGAGGTCCTTGGTCATCGACCCGCTCTCGACCGTTGAGACCACCACCTTCTCCAGCGTCTCGGCGAAGGTCAGCAGCGGGTGGTTGCCGTCGACCTTGGCGCGGTGCTTTAGCCCGCCGGTCCAAGCGTAGATAGAGGCGATGGAGTTCGTCGAGGTCTGCTCGCCCTTCTGATGCTGGCGGTAGTGCCGGGTGACGGTGCCATGCGCGGCCTCGGCCTCCACGGTCTTGCCGTCGGGCGTCATCAGGACCGAAGTCATGAGGCCGAGCGAGCCGAAACCCTGCGCCACCGTGTCGGACTGCACATCGCCATCGTAGTTCTTGCAGGCCCAGACATAGCCGCCGTTCCACTTCATCGCGCAGGCCACCATGTCGTCGATGAGGCGGTGCTCGTAATGGATGCCCTTGGCCTTGAATTTGTCCTCGAACTCCTCGGCGTAGACCTGGGCGAAGAGCTCCAGGAACCGCCCGTCATACTGCTTGAGGATCGTGTTCTTCGTCGACATGTAGACCGGCCAGCCGAGTGAGAGGCCGTAGTTCATGCTGGCCCTGGCGAAGTCGATGATCGACTGATCCAGGTTGTACATCGCCATCGTGACGCCGGCGCCGGGCGCATCGAACACCTCGTGCTCGATCTCGGTGCCATCCTCGCCCACGAACTTGATCGTAAGCTTCCCCGCGCCCGGAAACTTGAAGTCGGTTGCCCGGTACTGATCGCCGAAGGCATGGCGGCCGACGACGATGGGCTGCGTCCAGCCGGGTACGAGGCGGGGCACGTTCTTGCAGATAATCGGCTGGCGGAAGATGACGCCACCGAGGATGTTGCGGATGGTGCCGTTCGGGCTACGCCACATTTTCTTGAGGCCGAACTCTTCGACCCGTGCCTCATCCGGCGTGATCGTCGCGCATTTGACGCCGACGCCATGCTCCTTGATCGCGTTGGCCGCATCGACGGTGATCTGATCGTCCGTCGCGTCGCGGCTCTCGATCCCGAGGTCGTAGTAGCGAAGATCGATGTCGAGATAGGGCAGGATCAGCTTCTTCTTGATGAAGTCCCAGATGATCCGGGTCATCTCGTCGCCATCCAGTTCGACGACCGGATTCTCGACCTTGATCTTCGACATTCTCGTCTCCCAGCCATGATGGGCCGGCAGGCCCGTCTCGTTTCGGCGCGGACCATAGCGACGCCGTTTCCGCACTGCAACGTGGGCTTCCAAATGTCACGAAAGATGCAACAGCGATGCCGTGCTGCCGTTCCGCTGAGATTGATCGCAGCGGATGTTGGTCGCGAGTTTGCCGGGTTGGTTAGGGCGGATGGAGTGCCCTGTTTCGTCATGCGCCGTTGTGCGAAGTCATCGAAGGCGAGAAAAGCCGAGCGGTTGCCGTCCAGGTACCGGCGGTAGGCGGAGCGCAATGATCCAGTTTTCGAGGCGCTGGCGGCGGGCGCGCATGATGATCGCCACAGTGTTTGGAAGCCCGCAGGGGTTTTTCAGCCCCTATCGCTATGCCGATGCGGTCTCAGCGCCCCAACGTTACCCAGCGTTGGAGGCGAGGTTCGCGGCGGCCTTCGATCGTGCAGCGACTGGAGGCATGGCGTGCCCCGCTGACGTCTTTCACGCGATCGAGCGACACAGTGCGCCGTTGGCTGCTCTCGGCGGCTCTTTGCCTGCACCGCGGTGGGAGCAGACCTGGTATCCGCGTCTCGACGGTGCGGCGGCCTATGCGATCGTTGCCTCGACCGCCCCAGCGCAGATTGTCGAGGTCGGTTCCGGGCACTCCACCCGTTTCCTCTCGCGCGCGGTGGCGGATGCAGGAGCGGATGGACAGATCACCTGTATCGACCCCGAGCCGCGCGCCGCACTGCATGGTCTCGACATCACCTGGCGGCGTCGATTGCTCTCCGACGAAGACATGCAGCTGTTCGCGGCGCTGGGGCCCGGCGATATCGCGTTCTTCGATAGCTCGCATCTCCTTTGGCCGGGGAGCGATGTGGATCTGATCCTGAACGGGATCCTGCCCGCACTCGCACCGGGGGTCCTGATCCATATCCACGATATCTGCCTGCCCGACGCCTACCCTCAACATTGGGCGTGGCGCGGCTACACCGAGCAGCTCGGCCTTGGCGGCTGGCTTGCCGGGGGCGGTGCGGACATCCTCTGGTCGAGCCACTTTGCGCTGAGCCGACGAGCCGCGGCCGATCATCCCACCATCCGGTCACTGCCCCACTCGGAGGGAGCGCCCGAGACCGCCCTTTGGTTGATCCGGCGGTAGCGCGTGCGCCCGAACGCTAGGTGTCGAAAAGCGCTCAACCGGCAAAGTGCCCGCCCTCAGCCCAGTGCCGAAGCGAACAATTCGTTTTGCGCTGCAGCAAGATTGCGTTAACTAAGGGTGAGGTTTGAGCGAGGCGAGGATGCGCGGCGCGGCTGCCCTGATAGTGATCTGCGCGATGGGGTCGTCCCCATCGCTTGCAGTGTCGGTCGATGTGACGGCGCCGATGCCGAGCGCAGCGGATGCAACGATTGCGGCGATCGAGGAGGCGGCGGCAGCCGGCGATCGGCAGAACCCGACCGAGGAGGCCGCCTCCCCCACCGTGACGCAGCCTGCTCCAGCGCTCGGTGGCGTGGTACCGGGCGCTGCTATCAGTCTTCCCGTGCCCGCCTCGCTGCTGCTGTTTCTGGCGGGTCTTGCCGGGGTGGTGGTCATTCACAGGCGCCCCCTCCGTTAACCGCATAGGTCACTCAAGGACCCTGCCGTCCGCAGTTGCCGCTCCACGGAGACATGGTTACTAGGCGGCCGCGCTCACGCGGTGGCGGGTTCCTGTGGAGGTTTCGGTGACGATGACGAAGAAGGCGGACGCGGCCATGCCCGTCGCAGTGCTCGTC
>JBCDFC010000144.1:0-12701 GCA_039178805.1 Pseudomonadota bacterium
ATTTCGGAACGGTGACGGGCGCTTTCCAGGTGACCTCGCTCGAATATGCCGGGAACCATGACGGCGAGGCGACGTTCGAGATGAGCCTCGCTTCGGCCGGGGCGTTGAGCTTCGCGGCGGTGTGAGCGTGGGCGTGAGCGCGAATGCGCCGCGGGGCGAGGCGAGCCTGGTGATCGACGGCGTCGAGCGGCGGCTGCGGCTGACGCTCGGCGCGCTCGCCGGGCTCGAGGCGCGGCTGGGGGCTGGGAGCTTGCTGGGCCTGGCCGAGCGGTTCGAGGGCGGCGGTGTGACGTCCTCGGACCTCCTCGCGCTTCTGGCGGCCGGGCTCGAGGGTGCGGGCGAGCCGGTCGATGGCGAGGCGCTCTCACGGGCCGAGATCGCGGGCGGTGCGGCTGCGGCGTTGGAGGCTGCGATGCTGCTCTTGGCGCGGAGCTTTGGGGCCGCGCGGTGAGCGCTATCGGCTGGGACGATCTCATGCGGCTCGGCCTCGGTGCGCTGAGGCTTACGCCTGAGGTCTTCTGGGCCATGACGCCGGTTGAGTTCGAACGCGCGCTGGAAGGGGCCGGTTATTCGGGCTTTGGCGGGGGCGCGCCGTCGCGGGCGGGATTGTCTGCGCTGATGGCGCGGTTCCCGGATCGCGGGGCGCTTGGCGCATCTGACGGGGATAAGAGGAACGATGCGGAACAATGACGATGCGCTGCCGAGCCAGGAGCTTGGCAATCGGTTGGCGGAGCTGAGGGCGACGACGTCGAGCTTTACGGCGGATCTCTCGGGCGCGACGCGGCAGTTGCGCGACATGGATGTGGAATCGCGCAGGCTCGCGCGGTCGCTCGGCACCTCGCTGAGGGGTGCGTTCGACCGGGCCGTCTTCGGCGGCGAGAAGTTCACGGACGTCATGCGCCGCTTGGCGAGCGATGTGGCGGGGCGCGCGCTGGATACGGCGTTGAGGCCCGTGCAGAACGCGATCGGCGTTGGCGTGACGAACGCTGTGGGGTCGTTCGGCGGGGCGCTGACGGGGCTCTTCGGGTTCAAGAACGGCGGGGCCTTCGATGCGGGGCGCGTGAAGGCGTTCGCGCAGGGCGGCGTCGTGCGCGGGCCCGTGACCTTCCCGATGCGGGGCGGCACGGGGCTGATGGGCGAGGCGGGTCCCGAGGCGATCATGCCGCTCTCACGCGGGGCGGACGGCCGGCTTGGCGTGCGGGCCGAGGGCGGAGGCTCCGCGCCCAGCATCACGATCAATATCGAGACGCCGGATCTTGAGGGTTTCCGCCGCTCGCGGGGTCAGATCGCCGCGCAGATCGCGCGGGCGGCGGGCTCCGGCGGGCGCAGGCTCTGACACCCGAGCCCGGACACCCGGGCTCTGACATCCAGGCTCCGAATTCCAAGCTCTGAGGGAGAAGCGCGATGGCGTTTCACGAGGTGCGGTTTCCCGCGGCGATCTCGTTCGGCTCGACCGGCGGGCTCGAGCGGCGGACCGAGGTGGTGCGATTGGCGTCGGGCCATGAGGAGCGGAACACGCCCTGGGCCGCGGCGCGCAGGCGCTATGACGCAGGGCTCGGCGTGCGGACGCTGGACGATCTGGCCGAGGTCGTCGCGTTCTTCGAGGCGCGGCGGGGCATGCTGCATGCGTTCCGCTGGAAGGATTGGCTGGACAACAAGTCCTGCGCGCCTTCGGCCGAGCCCGCGGCGACGGATCAGGCGATCGGGACGGGAGATGGCGCGACGGTCGCGTTTCCGCTGGTGAAGACCTATGAGCCGGGCGCGTATGCGGAGAGCCGGGTGATTGCGAAGCCGGTCGAGGGTTCCGTCAGTGTGGCGCTTGGCGGTGCTGCGCAGGGCAGCGGGTTCACGGTGGACTATGCGACCGGGATCGTGACCTTCGATGCGGCACCCGGGGCAGGCGTCGCGGTCACGGCCGGGTTCGTGTTCGATGTGCCGGTGCGCTTCGACACGGATGCCATCGACATCAACCTCGCAGCGTTCGAGGCGGGCGAGATCCCCTCGATCCCGGTGATCGAGGTGCGGGTCTGATGCGCGCGCTGCCTAATAGCCTGGCGGCGGCGCTGGCGAGCGGGACCACGACGCTCTGCCGTTGTTGGCAGATCGACCGGCGGGACGGGGTGACGCTGGGCTTCACCGACCATGACCGGGATCTGAGTTTCGATGGTGTCCTGCATCTTGCGGATGCGGCGCTGGCCGCTGGGGCCCTGGAGCTTTCGACGGGGCTTGGCATCGACAACCAGGAAGTGAGCGGGGCGCTATCGGCCGATGCGATCCGGGAGGAGGACATCCTCAAGGGGTTCTATGACGGTGCGGCCGTGCGGCAGTACCTCGTGGACTGGCAGGACGTCGCCTCGCGGATCCTGCTGAGCGCGGGTCAGGTCGGCGAAGTGCGCCGGCAGGGTGCCGTGTTCGAGGCGGAGATCTTGGGGCTCGCCGAGCGGCTGAACCGGCCGTTCGGACGGGTCTATGCGACGAGCTGCGCGCCCCAGGCCGGGAGCCCGAGGCTGCCGCATGACCCTGAGGATCCGGCGCTGAACGGGACGGGTACGGTCGCCGAGATCGTGAGCGAGGGTGTGGTTCTGGCGACGGGCTTGGAGGCGCATGGCGAGGCGCTTTTCGCCAATGGCCGCATCGTCTGGCTCACCGGCGCGAATGCGGGGGCCGAGGGCTATGTGCGGCGCCATGTGATCGTCGGCGGTCAGGCGCGGCTCGAGCTTTGGAACGCGCCGCCTTTGCCCGCGGCCGCGGGCGACACGTTCCGAGCGGAGGCGGGGCAGGTGCTCTGCCCCGAGGAGCATAAGGCGCGCCATGGGGATCTGATCGACTATCCGGGGTTCCCGCATATGCCAGGCGACGATTTCGCGGCCGGGTATCCTGAGGAGGGAGGCACGCATGACGGCGGCTCGCTCTTCCGAAGCTGATCGCGGCGTGGCGGTTCTTGCGGCGGCGCGCGGCTGGCTCGGCACGCCTTATCGCCATCAGGCGAGCGTGCGGGGCGTCGGCGCCGATTGCCTCGGGCTCTTGCGTGGGGTGTGGCGCGAAGTGATCGGGCCGGAGCCTGAGCCTGCGCCGGCCTATTCGCCCGATTGGGCCGAGGCGGGTGGGGCCGAGCGAATGCTGGAGGCGGCGGGGCGCTGGCTCTACCCGCTTGAGCCCTGCGGCGCGCGCCCTGGCGATGTGCTGGTCTTTCGCATGAAGGCGAAGGGTGTGGCGAAGCATCTGGCGATCCTCTCCGCGGGCGGCGTGCCCGGGGGGCGGATGATCCATGCCTATTCGGGCCACGCGGTCTGCGAGACCGGGATCGGCCCTGCTTGGGGGCGCCGGCTGGCCGGGGCCTTTCGGTTTCCTTGTGACACGACCCCTGTGGGAGGTGCCTGATGGCGACGCTTGTTCTGGCCGCTGCAGGCTCCGCTATCGGTGGCGCGATCGGCGGCACGGTGCTTGGCGTGAGTGCCGCCACCGTGGGGCAGGCCGTGGGTGCGGTCGCCGGCGGTTTCATCGATCAGGCCATCATCGGCCGTGGCTCGCGCGCTGTCGAGCATGGGCGGGCGCGGAACCTGCGCCTGCAGACCTCGACCGAGGGTGCGCCCGTTACGATCAGCTATGGGCGGATGCGGCTTGCGGGCACGGTGATCTGGTCGACCCGGTTCCTCGAGACCGTGCGGAGCTCCAGCCAAGGCGGCAAGGCGACGGGCGGACAGCGGGTGCGGGAGTACTCGTACTCGATCAGCCTGGCGGTAGCGCTTGGCGAAGGGCCGATCGACCGGATCGGACGGGTCTGGGCCGATGGCAAGGAGATCGATCTCTCCACGATCACCCACCGCGTCTACAAGGGCGATTTCGAGCAGCTTCCCGATCCGAAGATCGAGGCCGTGGAGGGCGCGGGGAATGTGCCCGCCTATCGCGGCACGGCCTATGTGGTGTTCGAGGATCTGCCGATCGGGCCTTATGGCAACCGCATCCCGCAGCTTAATTTCGAGGTTTTCCGGGGCGTCGACCCCGAGGATCTGGGGCTCGATCCCGAGGTTTTCGGCAAGCCCCTGCCGAAGATCGTGAAGGGTATCGCGCTCTCGCCTGGGACCGGGGAGCATGCGCTTCATGCGGAGGCGCAGCGCTATGAGTTCCCGGGTGGGGCGACGCAGGCGGCGAATGTGCATAACGCGGCACTGCGCCCGGATATCGAGGTCGCCCTTGATCAGCTTCAGGCGGAGTTGCCGACCTGTGAGACGGTATCGCTGATCGTCTCGTGGTTCGGGGACGATCTGCGGGTCGGGCGCTGCTCGGTCCAGCCCAAGATCGAGATCGCGGGGCGGGCGAGCGGGCCCGATGCCTGGATGGTGGCGGGGCTCGACAGCTCGAGCGCGGCTGTCGTGAGCGTCGACGAGGACGAGCGCCCGAACTATGGCGGCACGCCGTCGGATGCCTCGGTGATCTCGGCCATACGGTCGCTGACGGCGCGCGGGCTGAAGGTGATGATCTATCCGTTCTTGTTGATGGATGTGGAGCCGGGGAACGCGCTGACCGATCCATACACGGGCGCGGCCGGGCAGCCGGCATTCCCGTGGCGGGGGCGGATCACGCTGGAGGCGGCCCCTGGCGAGCCCGGCTCGACGGACAAGACGGCGGCTGCGGCCGGCGAGGTCGCGGCGTTTTTCGGAAACGCGCAGGCCTCGCATTTCTCACTCGCCGGTGGGGCTGTGAGCTATTCGGGGCCCGTCGAGTGGACCTGGCGGCGCTTTGTGCTGCATCTCGCGGCGTTGGCGCAGGCGGCCGGTGGGGTCGAGGCGCTCTGCATCGGTTCGGAATTCCGCGGGATCACGACGATCCGGGACGGGGCCGTGAGCTATCCGGCGGTGGCGGAATTGCAGGCGCTGGCGGCCGAGGTGCGGGCGCTGCTGCCTACGACGAAGCTCTCCTATGCCGCGGACTGGTCGGAGTATTTCGGGCATCGTCCGGCGGATGGATCGGGCGATGCGCTGTTCCATCTCGACCCGCTATGGGCCGATGCGAACACCGATTTCATCGGGATCGACGACTATATGAGCGCCGCCGATTGGCGCCATGGCGGCGGGCTCGATGCGGCGGCGGGTTGGCGCTCGACCCATTCGCTGCCCTATCTGCGCGCGAATGTGGCGGGTGGCGAGAACTACGACTGGTACTATGCGGATGAGGACGCGCGGATCGCGCAGGACCGCACGCCGATTGTCGATACAGCCCACGGCGAGGACTGGATCTTCCGGCCCAAGGACCTGGTGAACTGGTGGTCGGAGCCGCATTTCGACCGCCCGGGCGGGGTGCGCGCGGCGGCGCCGACGGCCTGGGTGCCGCAGTCGAAGCCCATTTGGTTGACCGAGACGGGGTGCCCGGCGGTCGATCTCGGCGCCAACCGGCCGAACCTCTTCATCGATCCCAAGAGCTCGGAAAGCGCACTGCCCACGGGCAGCACCGGCGCGCGAGACGACGAGATGCAGCGCCGGTTCCTGCAGGCGAAAATCATGCATTGGGAGGATCCGGCGAATAACCCGGTCTCCTCGGTCTATGGCGCGCCGATGCTACCGGTGGAGCGGATCCATGTCTGGACCTGGGACGCGCGGCCTTGGCCCGATTTCCCGATCCGCGAGGATGTGTGGTCGGATGGCGCGAACCACCGGCTGGGGCATTGGATCACGGGGCGCGTTTCTGCCAGCGGACTGGCCGAGGTGGTGGCCGCGGTTTGTGTGCGCGCAGGCCTCGCGCCGCATGAGTTCGATGTGAGCGATCTGGTCGGCGCGGTGCACGGCTACGCGATCGAGCGGACGCGGTCGGCGCGCGAGGCGTTGCAGCCCCTGATGACGACCTATGGGTTCGATGCGTTCGAGAGTGGGGGGCGCATCGTCTTCCGCATGCGCTCGGGCGGTGCGGAGGTCGTGCTGGCGCCCGAGCGGCTGATCGAGGGGGCCGAGCCCGGCCAGGCGGTGGCGTTGAGCCGCGGGACGGCAGGGGATCTTTCGGACATCGTGCGGCTCGGCTTCGTGCAGGCGGAGGCGGATTATCGCGTGGGCATGGCCGAGGCGATCCGGCCCGGCGGCGCTGGGATCCTGGTCGATGAAAGCTCGGTGCCGATCGCGTTTCCGGCCTCCGTCGCCGACGGGATCGCGGCGCGGTGGCTGGCCGAGGGCGAGAGCGCGCGGGATGCGGTGAGCTTCGCCGTGCCGCCCTCCGAGATCGCGCTCGAGCCTGGGGATGTGGTGGGGATCGAGGGCGTGCGCGGCGTCTGGCGGATCGAGGGGTTGACCCTGGGTGCCGGGCAAGAGGCGGTGGCGACGCGGGTGGACCCCGCGCTCTATGTGCCGCGGGCGAGCCAGGAGCGGCGGGTCTCGACGCCCGCGGCGGTGCTCCCGGGGCCGTTGGATCTGGCGTTCCTGGATCTGCCGCTGGCGGATGGCGGGGCCGAGGATCATCGGCCGCGGCTGGCGGTGCTGGCCGATCCCTGGCCGGGGTCGGTGGACCTTTACACCGTCGATGCGGAGGCGGGGTTTGGTGCAGTGGGCACGCAGCGGGTACCGGCGATTGCGGGCGTGCTGACGGGTTCACTGCCCGGGGCCGCGCCCGATCTGCCGCAGCGCGTGAGCCTGAGCGTCGCCGCACCGGATGGGGCGTTCGAGGCGGTCGGCGATGCGGCGCTCCTCGATGGGGCGAACCGGGCTGCGCTGATCCGGGCCGATGGCAGCGTCGAGATGGTGCAGTTCCGCGATGCGGTGCTGACGGGCTCGGGCGCCTGGACCCTCGGCCATCTCCTGCGCGGGCAGCGGGGGACGGAAGCTTTGGCCGGCGTTGAGGCTGCGCCCGGCACGCGGCTCGTGCTGGTGGACCGGGGTCTCTTTACCCTGCCGCTCGATCTCGAGGCGCTGGGGCGGGAGACGACCTGGCGCGCGGTGCCGGCGGGCAAGGCGCCGGATGACCCGGAGGCCGCGGATGTGACCGCGGCGGCGGCAGGTGCGGGGCTTAAGCCCTTTGCGCCGGCGCATCTGCGGGCTTTCGGCGCGGCGGGTACAGACATCGCCATCAGCTGGATCAGGCGGACGCGGGTCGGCGGCGACAGCTGGTTCGCGGCCGAAGTCCCGCTGGGCGAGGAGCGCGAGGCCTACGCGCTTCGCATCACGAAATCGGGCGCGGTGCTGCGGGTCGAGGAGACCACGGCGCCTGCCTTCACCTACACCGCCGCCATGCAGGCGGCCGATGGCGCGACGGCCCCCTTCGAGGTCGATGTCGCGCAGATCTCGACGGTCCTGGGGGCCGGTTCCAGAAGGAGCGTGACGATCCATGGCTGAGACCTTCCGGATGGGCCTGCCGCTGGTAGCAGCGGCGCAGGCGCAGAAGCATGTGACGGTGAACGAGGGGCTGGTGCGCCTCGACGCCTTGGCCGGCGGCACGGTGGAGAGCGTGGGCGCGGACACCCCGCCCGCGAGCCCCAGCGAGGGTGCTGCCTATGTGCTGGGCACAGCGCCCGTGGGCGACTGGGCGGGCCAGGCGGACGCGGTCGCCATCCGCTCGAACGGCGGCTGGGTCTTCGTGAGCCCCTGGGCGGGGCTTGCGCTCCACGACGCCGAGACCGGCGAGCGCGCGGTTTATGACGGCGCGTCCTGGGCGACGGGGGTCGTGGCGGCCGGTGCGGCGGGCGCTGCGACGGTGATGCGAGTGCTGGAGACGGAGCTGACACTCTCCGGTGCCTCGACCGATACAGGCGCGCTCATCCGCGCGAACGACGTGGTGATCGGCGCGACGGGCCGGGTGCTCGACGCGATCACGGGGGCTGCGACCTGGCGGCTGGGTGTGGCGGGCGCGGATGACCGCTACGGCTCAGGCCTCGGCTCGGCAGCCGGCTCCTACGCCCTTGGCGTCAGCGGCCAGCCGCAGGCCTACTACGCCGACACTCCCCTTCGCGTCACCGCCGAGAGCGGCAGCTTCACGGGCGGACGCGTACGGCTTGCCGTCCACGTGATCGCGCTGAGGCCTCCGATCACGTGATGTGTCATTGACGCGCATTTCGATCAGGTTTTGCTATGTAAGGCGAAGCCATGATCGGAGGTGCCGATGAGTAGCGGGACACGTCAGGACACGGGAGCGGGGCTGCACGCCGTCGATCCCGTTTGGTCGCGGATGGTCGAGGAGGGCGGCGCACTCGTCGAGGCCGAGCCCTCGATGGCGAGCGCGGTGCATGCGGCGGTGCTGCATCACAAGGGGTTCGAGGCGGCGCTCGCCTACCGGATCGCCTCGAAGCTTTCGACCGATGAGATGCCCGCGATGCTGATGCGGGAGCTGGCCGAGGAGGCCATGGCTGCGGACCCCGCGATCGGGCGCGCCGCGCGGGCGGATATCACGGCCGTGTTCGAGCGCGATCCGGCCTGCGAGCGGCTGATCCAGCCCTTGCTCTACTTCAAGGGGTTCCTCGCGATCCAGTCGCACCGGGTGGCGCATAGCCTGTGGCATGCGGGCCGGCGGGACATGGCGCTTTACCTGCAGATGCGGGTCTCCGAGATCTTCTCCATCGACACCCATCCCAATGCGCGGATCGGGCAGGGGATCATGATCGACCACGCCCATTCCATCGTGATCGGCGAGACGGCGGTCGTCGGCAACGATGTTTCGATGCTGCATGGCGTGACGCTGGGCGGGACGGGCAAGGAGGGCGGCGACCGGCATCCGAAGATCGGCGATGGTGTGCTGATCGGGGCAGGGGCCAAGGTGCTGGGCAATATCAGCGTGGGCAACTGCTCGCGGATCGCGGCAGGCTCGGTCGTGCTGCAACCGGTGCCGGCGAATACGACCGTTGCGGGCGTGCCCGCGCGCGTCGTGGGCGAGGCGGGCTGTTCGAGGCCTTCGCACTCCATGGATCACTCCATCGCCGTCGAGGACATCGTGCCCGACTGCTGAACATCTCCAACACGATGATCGAGGGCCGGAAGCGGGAACGCTTCCGGCTCTTTTTTGCGTTCTGGCGGGTGCCATCGCGGCGGCTTATGCTCATCGCTTCGTGGCAGCGAGCGGATGATGGTTGAGGATCGGCGGCATTTCGAGGCTGGGGGTGACGCTTACGCGGCCCATCGGCCGTCTTATCCCGCGACCTTGGCGGAGGCCTTGGCGGCGGTCGCGCCCCATCGGCGATTGGTCGTCGATGCAGGCTGCGGGACGGGGCAGCTCTCGGTACTGCTGGGCGCGTGTTTCGAGGCCGTGGCCGCGGGGGATGTGAGCGAAAGCCAGATCGCGGCGGCGGTGGCCCATGATCGCGTGCGCTATCATGTGGCAGGCGCCGAGGCGCTGCCGGCAGGCGATGGCGCGGCGGCGCTCGTGACCGCGGCGCAGGCGGCGCATTGGTTCGACCTCGACGCCTTTTATGCGGAGTGTCGGCGGGTGCTCTCGCCCGGCGGGGTCGTGGCGCTGGTGACCTACGGCGTGACCGTGGCACCGGGGCCGATCCGTCCCCGCTTCGACCGCTTCTACTGGGAAGAAATCCACGGGTTCTGGCCGGATGGCCGGCAGCATGTGGAGGACGGCTATGCGGCGCTGCCGTTCCCGTTCGAGCCTGTCGAGGCGCCGGTGCTCGCCATCGAGCGGACTTGGGATGCGGAGGCGCTCCTCGGCTATGTCGAGACATGGTCGGCGGTGAAGCGGGCCCGTGCGGCGGGCGAGGGCGCGATGGTCGATGCTTTCGCGGCGGAACTGCGCGCTGAGTGGCCGGGCCGGCCGCTGCCCTTCGCCTGGCCGATCTCGATCAGGCTGGGCCGGGTGTAGGATCGGCGGACGAAGAGCCGTTGTCATGGTCGTCGGGCGCTTCCTGTTGGCGGACACTTTAGACGAAGGCTGCGTTGAGACGGGGAGCTAAAGCTTTGTCTTTACGAAGTAACTGAAGCGCAAAGATCCTTGCCGGGCGGCGTGCTGGCCTTTCCGGTCGCGTCTACGGGCAAAATAGCCGAACAAAAAACTCGGCAATTATCTCGCGAGTTTCGAGGTCATACTTCGCCCATACGTGAGTTGCGGCGTTGGGCGATGTTCTGCATGGTCCAATCATGCTCTTTCTGGATGTTAGCCACAGTCCCGGACTGGTAGCCGCATCGATCGTGATCGCGGTCATTGCCGGGTTTACGGGTCTTAGCCTGACGCGGGACCTCTCGAAAAAATCGATTGGTCAGCGCAAGGCGGCTGTGGCTCTGGCTGCGGTCGCGCTTGGCGGTGGCATCTGGTCGATGCATTTCGTGGCGATGCTGGGCCTGCAGCTACCCATCCTTTTCTACTATGACGTGGCGATCACGCTCGCTTCGGCGTTGTTGGCGATCCTGATCGTCGGCTTGGCATTGATCCTGCTGCATTTTATCGAACGCAGCCCGAGAGTGATCGTCGCGGCCGGGGCGCTGGTGGGGATCGGCATCTCCTGCATGCACTATCTGGGCATGAGCGCGCTGCAGCTCTGCCGGGCTGTCCATACCGCGCCGGGGGTGGTGCTCTCGCTCGTGGTTGCGGTGCTGTTCTGCATTCTGGCTTTCTGGGTGGCCTATCATCGCCGGACGGATCGGAACCTCATGCTTGGGACGCTTTGCTTCGGTGGGGCGGTCGTCTCGGTGCATTTCGTGGCCATGGCGGGGACGCGCTTCGTCGCGGTCGAGGGGCTGTCGGAATTCGGGCCCGTGATGAGCAACGAGATCCTGGCGGTCGGCGTGATCCTGTCGAGCTTCCTGATCTTTGGTACCTTTCTGTGGGTGGGCATCGCCTATCTGACCCCGCCGGCGGGCGCGGTGGCCGAAGGGCCGTCGATGCCGCTCGTGCAGAAGGTCGTGCCGCCTGCGGAGCCGGAGGGTGTGCCTGGGGCCGTGCTGGAGGCGGTGCCGCAGATGCGGGTGCCCTGTGAGAAGGATGGCGGCAAGGTTTTCATCCTGCCCCATGACGTCGCGGTCGTGCGGGCGGACGGGCATTACACGCAGATCTACACCGATGAAGATCGGCTGTTCTGCGCCTGGCCGATCACCGAGGCGGCGAAGCGATTGAGCGCTGCGGGGCTGATCCCGGTCCATCGGAGTTACCTGGTCAACCCCGAGAAGGTCGCAGCTTTTGTGCGCAAGAAAGATAGCGGTCTTTGCACCTTCACGTCAGATCGTTGCCCGCAAGTGCCCGTCAGCCGTTCGAAACTGAAGACCGTGCAGGCGATGCTGGGCGCTTGAGGCCGGCGCAGTTCGTGCGGGCACAGGCGCAACTCGTGCAAAATCAGCCTTTTCTCGTGTGTTTTCGAGGGCCTGCGGGGCCCGTTGCATCATCCTCTTCGAAAACAGCCAGAATCACGAAGGGGAGGTTTTCGATGATTCCAGCCGCGTTCGATTATTACGCGCCGGACAAATTGGCCGACGTGATCGCGTTGCTCGAAGAGCATGGCGACGATGCCCGGGTCATGGCGGGCGGTCACAGCCTGATCCCGATGATGAAGCTGCGGATGGCCGACATTCCGCATCTGATCGATCTCCAACATGTCAGCGAGCTTCACGGCATCAGCGTCCTGCCCGGGCAGGTGCGCCTTGGCGCGATGACCACGCAGGCGGAGCTGATCGACAGTGCCGAGCTTGCCAAGCATTGCCCGATCCTGCGCGAGGCGGCGCAGCAGATCGCCGATCCTCAAGTGCGGTACATGGGCACCGTGGGCGGCAACTGTGCCAATGGCGATCCGGGCAATGACATGCCGGGGCTGATGCAGTGCCTCGATGCCAGCTTCTCGCTGGTCGGCCCGAATGGTGAGCGGACGGTCGCGGCGCGGGACTTCTATGAAGCGGCCTACATGACCGACCGGGCGGATGAAGAGATCCTGACGGCGATCACCATTCCCTTCCACGACCGCGGCTATGCCTACCTGAAGCAGAAGCGGAAGATCGGCGACTATGCCACGGCCGCGGCGGCGGTGATCTTGAAACGCGAAGGTGCTGTATGCAGCGGCGCCTCGATCGCCATGACCAATCTCAGTGACACGCCGGTTTGGTCCGAGGCCGCGGGGTCGGCCCTCGTCGGGACCGACGTGGGTGCGGAGAACATCAAAACCGCCGTGGCTGCGATGCTGACGGATATCGATCCGCAGCACGACAATCGCGGGCCGATCGAGTTCAAACGTCACGTCGCAGGCATCGTCCTCGGCCGCGCTATCGAGCGCGCTTGGACCCGTGCGAAGGGAGATGCCTGAGATGGCGAAGAAGATGCACATCCAGATGACGGTGAACGGCAAGGACGAGGAGTTCCTGGCCGAGCCGCGCGAGCTTTTGATCTACACGCTGCGTGAGCGCCTGAACTACACAGGGCCGCATATCGGCTGCGAGACCTCGCATTGCGGGGCCTACACGGTCACGCTGAACGGCAAATCGGTCAAGGCCTGCACGATGTTCGTAGCACAGGCGAACGGGGCCGATGTGACCACGATCGAGGGCATCGGCTCACCCGACGCGCTGCATCCGCTGCAGGAGGCGTTCCGCGAGCATCATGGGCTGCAGTGCGGCTACTGCACGCCGGGGATGATCACGCGGGCGACGAAGCTCCTCGAAGAAAACCCGAACCCGACGGAGGAGGAGATTCGCTTCGGCATGGCAGGCAATCTTTGCCGCTGCACCGGATATCAGAACATCGTCAAATCGATCCAAGCCGCCGCGGCTGAGATGAACGCAGCCAAGGAGGCGGCCGAATGAACGTCCAGA
>JBCDFC010000145.1:0-12534 GCA_039178805.1 Pseudomonadota bacterium
GCCGACCGGATGCAGGATCAGGAGTTCAAGCTCCAGTCCCATCACTGCATGTGGGCCAATACCTTCCAGATCGGCGCCCATGCACAGACGCTTCACCACGCACGCCAGGGTCTGGCCCTCTATCGCCCCGAAATCTCGGCGGAGCAGAGCATCCTGTTCGGCGGGCACGATTGCAAAGTTTGCGGCCACGGTCAGATCGCGCTGACGCGCTGGTTGACGGGCGAAGGGGAGGCGGCGCGCCAGGACATCGCGCTCGCGATGCGTCATGGCGAAGCGTTGGGCCATGACGGGAGCCTCCTCCATGCCCTCGATATCTCGGCCACGCTGCACTGTTATATGCGCGACGCCAGTGGGTTGGCGGAGGCCGCGGCGCGGCTTTTGAGCCTTGGGGAGGTGGCGAATGTCGATGAGTACATCGCCAAGGGTCAGTTCTACCAAGGCTGGGTGCTCTGTTCCGAGAAGGACGCAGAAGCGGGGCTCGCCCGGATGGACGAGGCCTATGGGATGCTGGAGGCGGTCGCGACGAACGAGGATTTTCCTCTGTTCCTCAGCCTGCGGGCGTCCGCTATGCGCCGCCTCGGTAATCTCGACGGTGCCGTACAGGCGATTACGGCGGCTCGAGAGATCGTTGCGAGCGAAGGGGTGACTTACTGGGCGGCGGAGATCGAGCGGCAGGCAGCGGAGAACGCGATGGCGTTCTCGCAACCGGATGAGGACAAGGTCGCTGCACTACTGGCTGAGGGAAAACGCATCGCGCGAGATCAGGGCGCAGTCGGGCTCGAGCTTCGCAACGCCCAGGCAACTGCCTCTTGGTACCGAAAGCTTGGCGACCGCGCGCGCGCGCTCGGCGCGCTCGGCACGGCACTCGAACGGATCGGCCCCGATGCGACGGGGCACGATATCGACGATGCGCGCCGCATGCAGAACGCGATCCTCCGAGATGTCTGAACCCGCTTTAACTGGGCGTAGTGACAAGCCCTATCGCGAGGGGACGCGGCGGGCCCGGTCACCCGCCGAAACCTGGGCTCGCATCAAACCCATGCTCCCGGTCTTTGGGATCACGCGGGTTGCGAACCTTACCGGTCTCGACAGGGTCGGCATTCCCGTCTTCCAGGCCTGCCGCCCCAACGGCCGCTCGCTCTCGGTCTTTCAGGGCAAGGGGCTGGACCCCGATGCGGCCCGTGTCTCGGCAGTTATGGAGGCGATCGAGACCCATTGCGCCGAGACGATCCACGCGCCGCTGCTCTTCGGGAGCGCCGAGGAGATCCGCTTCTCCCACACTCTCGTCGATCTGGACCGTCTCCCGCTGACGGATCCGGCAGGGTTCGATCCCTTTTGTCCGATCCTGTGGATCGAGGGGGAGGAGCTGATCTCGGGAGGCAAGCGATGGCTGCCCTTCGAGATGGTCCATGCAAACTATGCCCTGCCCGAGCCACCCCATTCGGATGCTCTGCCGGCGACGACGAATGGCCTCGCATCGGGCAACACCGATGAGGAGGCAGTTCTGCACGCGCTCCTGGAAGTGATCGAGCGCGATGCGGAAACCCTGTGGAAGCTTGGACCAATGGCCTGGGGGTCCGAGACGGCGGTCGATCCGGCCTCCGTCACCGATCCGCATTGCCGGGCGTTGCTTGACCGGTTCTCGTGCGCCGGCATCGACGTGGTCATCTGGGACGTGACTTCTGATACGGGCATTCCGGCGATCGTAGCGATGATTGACGACGCGAGCGGTGAAACGGGCGCGCCCGAGATCGGGGCCGGCGCGCATCTTGCGCCCGAGGTCGCCTTGTCGCGCGCTCTGACCGAGGCGGCGCAAGCGAGGATCACCTACATCGCCGGGGCGCGGGAGGATATTGGTGACGAGGATTACGGTCATGAAGTCGTTGCCGAGCGGCGGAGCAGCGCCCGCGCGGTTCTCGACGGCCTCAGCCCGGCCCGCCGGTTTGGCGACATCGCGAACCTAGAGGCCGAGAACCTCGCCGCCGATATCGAGGTGGTGCTCGCGTCCCTCGCGGCCGTCGGGATCGAGGAGGTCGTCGCGGTCGATCTGACCTCGCCACCTTTTCGGTTACCCGTCGTCCGCGTTGTCGTTCCTGGCCTGGAGGCCGCGATGGAGGAGGCGGATGCCGACTATGTTCCGGGGTCTCGCGCAGCCGCTGTCCTGCGAGGGGATGTATGAGCGTCTGCGTCTTCCTCGGCCCGACGCTTTCGCAGACAGAGGCAGAAGCGATATTGCCAGCGCGCTATCTGCCGCCGGTTCGCCGCGGTGCCGTTGCGGCGGCACTGCGCGACCATCAGCCCAGCCGGATCGCGATCATCGATGGTCTCTTCGAGCAAGCGCCCTCGGTCTGGCACAAGGAGATCCTCTGGGCACTGTCCGAGGGCGTCGATATCTGGGGTGCTTCGAGCATGGGTGCCCTCCGTGCCGCGGAACTCGAGCAGTTCGGCATGCGGGGCTATGGCCGGATCTTCGAGGCCTATCGGAGCGGTCTTTTCGCCCCATTCGATGCGCCCTTCGAAGACGATGACGAAGTGGCGGTGGCGCATGGCCCGAGCGGTGGGGAGGCCTTCTCGACCGTCGCGATGGTGGATGTCCGCGCCACGTTGGTCGCCGCGCTGGAAGAGGGTGTGATAGGGCGTGCTGCCTGCCTCTCCATCGCATCGGCCGCCAAGGCCATCTTCTTCAAGGATCGCAGTTGGAGAAGCGTGCTCTCCGCTGTCGCCGAAACCGATGTGCCAGCCGCGGAATGCCATGCGCTGTCCGCGTGGCTGACCAATGGTGCCGTCTCTTTGAAACGCGAGGATGCGCTCGGCCTGCTGCGCCATCTTGCGACAGATCCACCGCCCCTTCCTCCGCCCCGCTTCCACTTCGAGCGGACATTGCTGTGGGAGATTGCGGCGCCCGGTCGCGAGGCATAGGCTCCCGCTGCAAGGGGGTGTGCAGTGTCCTTTTCGCTCAACGCGTTTTTCGAAGGCAGCGGCACGCGTTTCCGCCTGCATCCGCAATCGCCCGTCCTTGAGGATTTTCGCGAACCCGAAACGGTCTGGGTCTCATCGCCCCGCGGCAGCCTGAAACCTGGGCCCGCCGATGATCGCATGTACACGCTAAACCCGATCGACAAGGAGCCCTATGGTGGGGAGGTCCTCCCTCCCTTTACGGGTGAGCGCTATCCACCGGCGTTGCCTTCGGCCGACGGGCATTTCGATCATTTCGAGATCGGCAGCGCCGACTTCCTCTCGAGCCATATGTTCGGCTCCGTCCGTCGCGTGCTCGACATCTGGGAGGTTTATGCGGGCGGCCCCTTCCCCTGGCATTTCCAGCTCGAGTTCCCGCGGCTCGAGCTGATCTCTTACGTGCCGTGGAACAACGCCCATTTCGGCAGCGGGTTTTGTGAGTGCGGGGAGGATGAAGACGACGGTGGCGTGATGCGGCCCTTCGCCCTCAATTTCGACATCATCGCCCATGAGGTCGGGCATGGGCTCGTCTTCTCGATGGCGGGCATCCCCTCGATGGATGCGCTGACGACCGATTACCTGGCCTTTCACGAGTCCGCGTCCGACTTGGTGGCGATCGTCTCGTCGCTGCATTTCGACAGCTTCATCGATCATGTCCTCAGCCGTACGAAGGGTGATCTTTATGTCGAGAACGAAATCAACCGGATCGGTGAGCTGTCGGGCACACGACAGATCCGGAGCGCATCGAACGCGACGAAGCTCAGCGATCTGCCCTATCGCAACAAGGCCCCCGAGGCGCTGACGGGGCATGAGCTGCACGAACTCGGCCAGCCCCTCACGGGCGCGGTCTTCGATATCGCGGTTGAGTTTTTTCTCTCGCGCCTCGTCGTCTACGGGATGATCACACAGGATGAAGCGGAGGAGACGCGGAGGGTTCGCCATGTCGAAGACTTCACCCCTGAGGATCGAAGCAAGATCACCAACGCCTTCGATCAGCATCCCGAGGTATTCAAGCGCGCGCTTTACGATGCGCGAGACATGCTGGGCCTTAGGCTTGCGCGGTCCTGGCATCGGCTGCGTCCACAGCATCTGACGTTCGGCGATGCCGCCGATGCCTTGCTCCAGGCCGATGCTGAGCTTACGGGCACTTGTTATTCTCGAAGTATTCGTGAATGCTTTGACTGGCGAGGTATAGTCTCTACTGAGTGATCGGCGGGTCCTTCACGGTTGCATTCCTAGAGCGGCTCGGTATCTTTCGGCGGAAACAAAGTATTGATGTGGGAGGGAGTGAGAACATGCCGCATGACGCTGACGACGAAAGCGGGCAGGCCCCGGCGCAGTCACCACCGCCGGCGCCGAAACCCGAAGCAAAACCCCCGGTTGACGACGAGGACTGCTCGGGCTGCGGCGAGACCAAAACCGACTGCTCCTGCGACGACGATTTCGGCTTGGCCGCGCTGCCGGACGATTTGACGACGACGCTCTATGGCAAGAAGGCGCGCGGCGTTGAGTTCAAGAAGGACGGGTTGTCCCGCCGAATGCGCGAGACATTGGAGAAAGCGGGGGCCAAGGAAGCGACCGTCGCGCTCGTGCATGGCTGCAGCCTGGGCTCAGACAACGAAGTCTTCGCAGCGCCTGTCATGATCCTTCTGCCGGACAATCCCTCCCGCGCGACGTCCGAAGAGGTGAAGAAGGTCTTTGGATACACCAACGCCCACGAGCAGTACTTTAAATGGGTGATGGATTTGGAGGCCGCGACCATCGCCCTCGACATGGAGAGCGCCTCGATCGGTGAGGCGATCGGCGTCTTGCCGACCGACGAGGACGGGGCTGAGGCCGAGGCGGGCGGGTTTACGCTGCGCGGCAGCGATGGTCGTCTGTATTTCGTCAATGGCAGCCTCGACGGGTATGAGGTGGTCGACGAGGATCAACGGGACGCGCTTCAGCTTGCCGCTGGGATTGATCGTGACGATCTCCGTGTCCGCGAAGTGATCGAGGGTTCGCCCGACGGCATCGAAACCCGTGCCAGGATGCAAAGCCGTGCGCGAATGCAGGGACGCGCGCGTCTGCAGGCTAGGGCACGGCTACAGGCCCGCGCCAGACTGATGGCGCGCGCGCGTCTGACCGCCCGTGCGCGCCTTACGGGTGCGACCGCCAAGCTTCGCGAAGAGCTGAAGCACGGTGACGACCACAAGCACTGATCCCGTGCTCGCGCTGAGCCTCTCATAGCTGGGTGGCTCAACGCATCTATCGCTCGAGGTTCACGCAGCGATGCGTGGGCAGGAACGGTCCACCACTGCCGCAACGCTCATCTCGCCAAAGCCGCGTAGCGTCTCCGTACGCACTCGGCCGATATCGAGATCATCGCCGAGCGTGTCAGCCGTCGCTTCGAGGACGCAGATCTCCATCGGGTCCGCCCGGGCTTGCAGCCGCGCTGCTAAGTTAACCGCTGGGCCGAAGACGTCGTAGATGTACTTATTGATCCCGATTACGGAACCTACGACCGCACCCGACGCGATCCCGATCCTGGCCTGCCAGGTATGGACATGTGCCTCGTTTCGGTGGGCCAGATAGCGGAGCATCTTGGCAGAGCACTCTGCGGCAAGCCGAGCGTGATCGGGTGTCGGATGCGGTAATCCGGCGACCGCCATGTAGCAGTCTCCCGCCGTCTTGATCCGCTCACAACCGTACTGCTCGGCGATGCGGTCGAAAGCGGTGAAGAGCTCGTTGAGCTCCTGCACCGTCTCCGTCGGATCGCGCGCGACGGCCATCTCGGTAAAGCCGACGAAGTCGAGCATGATGACCGAGACGGGCTCGTAGAGCTTGGGTGTGACGGTCCCGAAGTTTCGAAACTCGTCATAGACCGTGCGTGGCATCAGGTTGAGGAGGAGCTTCTCAACGCGCGTCTTTTCCCGCTCGAGATCGCGGGCGCGCCGGTCGGCCATGGCTGAATAGCTTGCGATCAACGCCTCGGTCTCCCGCAAGCGGGAAATGTTCTGGCACTCGAGGATCAGGATCTCGCGGCCATGGTGTTCGGCCGTGGAGATGCGGATCTCGATCGTCAAAAGCCGGCGCTTAGGTTTTGCGCCGATCTCAACCACGCGCCCGGCAAGCGCTGCATCCAGGGTTTCTCCGCGCAATGCCTCGACGGCGGTGTCGAGGGGCGTGTCGACCTCGGCGCCTGGAAACCACGAGGCGAAGGCTGGGTTGCGGAACACGAGGTGCTGCGTCTCGGCATCTGCGATTGCGATGCCGATGCCGGCCTTGTTGATCAGCGTATCGGTGATGATTTGCGGCAGCATGGCAGCACCTTAAGTCACGATTGTGGAGCGCAGTCCCTCAACGTCGCAGAGGACGGTGTCGAGGTCCTGTGGGGCGAAGCCCGCATGGTCGAGCGTTTCGCGGAGGAGCAGCAGCACCGCGTCAAAATGGGCGTGCGTGATCCCCAATCTCGCATGGGCGCGTGCAAGACGCTGGGTCGAGAATGCCACAGGGCCGCCGAGCGCCATGGTGAAGAACTTGGTTTGGTGGTCGATCAGCTGCGGCATGTCCACATGATCGAAGAACGGCCCCAGGACATCGCTGTCGAGCACACGCTCGTAGAAATCGATGATCACGCGGCGCACGGCCGAGATGCCACCGTATTTGTGGAAGAGCGTGAGACTGCCGTCGCGCATGGGTGCGAGCGCGTTCATTTCATCCCCCTGTCTTTCAAAGTCGAAACGAGGGAGGGCGGATGGGTCCCGCCCCCCCCGGTCGCGTTACGCTCGCGTGATGATGATCTGGGCGTAGTCGCTCGGCACGATCATCGCGACGCGATCGCGGGATCGGCTCTCGGCCACGGCACAGAGGTCGGCCTCCAGCGCGGCCTCGCCAGCGGCACCCACGGCCTCGAAAGCCTTGCGCATCGGCCCGTAGGTCTCGCGCCAAAGCTCGATCCAATGTGCGGCTGAGCGGAAGCGGAAGACGAAGCTGCGCTGCTCTATCCTGATCTGCGAAGCGCTGGCGCTGAAGAGGCGTTCGGCCCCTGCCTCGGTGCCCCATTCGAGGGGTGAGCGTAGGCCCGCAGGCGGCGGCACGTGACGCCCGATCGTGCGGAAGACGTCGCCGATGAAGCCGTTGGGTGTCCAATTCGCGAGACCGATCAGCCCGCCTGGCTGGCACACGCGGAGAAGCTCACCGGCAGCCGCATCCTGGTCTGCCGTGAACATCACGCCGAAAGTCGAAGTGACTGCGGCGAAGGAGGCATCCTCGAATGGTAGGTCTTCGGCATCGGCCTCCCGGAAAGCGACGGGCAGCCGCTCCGCTTCGGCCCGCGCCATGCCCGCCCTGAGCCAGGCGTCGACGTAGTCGGTGGAAACGACATCGCAGAAGCGGCGGGCGGCGGCGAGGGTGGCGTTGCCGTTGCCCGCAGCCACGTCGAGGACGCGCATGCCAGGGCGCAGGTCCATGGCTTCGGCCAAGGTCTCGCCCACGATCTGCAGTGTCGTGCCCACGGCCGGATAGTCGCCGGCAGCCCATGTGGCGTTCTGCTTCGCTTTGATTGCGCCAAGATCCGGCTTGATCTGAACTTCGACGGTCATGTTTTGCGGCTCCCTTTCCGATTGAGCATTGCTTCGGTGAAGGGAAGGTCGCCGATCGGGGCCCACGCTGCTTGAAGAAGACGTGGGGAAGGCTTGGGGAACTTGTGGGGTCTTCGAAGCACCTCTCGGCCTAGAGGACGCGGGCGAACCTGCCAAAGACATTCTTTTGAGCGTTGTTCGACCTCACTTACTCATATCATGCCGGGGCTCGACCGGGCATCCACGGCCATCGGCGCTGGATCGCGGGATCAAGCCCGGTAATGACGCAATCGCCGTGAGAGCGTTAGATCAGCAGGTGCGCTTGTCTGGGAGACGCACTCGCCGCGTACTTTAGCGAATGCCTAGTCGTTCGAGCGCGCCGCTTATCGTCTGGCGGAGCTGGACGTCGCGAAACGGGAAGGCTGCGAAGAACATGCCCGCCGTCGCATCGGGCCTATGCCGTAGGGCTTGGACCACATGGCGCTGCGCAGCCGGCCGGTCGCCGTCAAGCTCTTTCGCGCATGCGGCAATCATCGCGATGTAGAAATGGGCAGCCGGCGATTGCAGCGCCTGATCCGTGAGCTTGCCTGCACCCTGGAAGTCCTCTGAGGCGATCTTCGACATCGCTTGTACGCTCAGCATCGCGTAGCGGAGCGGATCGAGCGGGCTGAGCGACATCGCCCTATCTGTGGAGGCAATGGCCGCATCGGGCGTCCCTTCGAGCGCCTGGATCAAGCCCTTGTTGTAGTGGCACTGCGCATAGTTCGGATTGAGCGCGAGGGCGTTGTCCAACCAGATCTCGCTGCCATCGATATCCCCTTCCAGCCACCGCGCGCGGCCCATGTTGAAGTTGGAGAAGGGGTCGGTCGGGTCGATCTCGAGGGCGTTCGTCGCCGCGGCAAGCGCGAGCTCGACCAGTCCCTCGCGGTCGCTCCCAAAGCGCATGAAGGCGTTCTGCCAGTGCGTGAAGGACAGCCCCGCATGGGCGCGCGCAAACTCAGGATCCAACGCAAGGGCTGCGCGAAAATGCTCGGCGGCGGTTTGGTTGTGGGACTGCTGAAACCTGTAGATATGCGAGAGACCCAGGTGAAAATGCGACCATGCATCGAGCTCATTGGCCCGCAAACGGCGCGCGCTGCACGCTTCGTAATGCGGCACCTGCAGTTCGAGTACAGCGATGATCGTGGCGGCGATCTTTCGGCGCGCCTGTTGGATGTCTTGCAGATCGGTGGTGAACCGCTCGCTCCAAAGAAGGCCGCCGTCCCGAGTCTCCTGCAGCTCGACAGAGATCGCGACGTCGCTTCCAAAAACCTCGACCATGCCCGAGAGGAGGTATCGGACACGGAGCTTCGCGCCGACAACTGCAGGCTCGAAGGCCAAAGGATCGAACTGGAATGAAGAGCCGCGTGAGACGACATGCAGCCAGCGCATACGCGAGAGGCTAGCGAGCAGTTCGCTCGGGAAGGCTGTAGACAGACCCTCAAAGCTCTGATCGGCGCCGATGAACTGAAACTTGAGTGCCGCAATGCTTGGCCGTCCGGTGCCGACTACCTCTTCGGTCGTTGCCGGGGCTGTCTCTGCCGCGATGGCCTGCTTGGGTTCCGCGTGAGGCGTTTGCTCAGGAGCATCCAGCGGAGCCACGAAACGGAAGCCTCGACCGTGCACGGTCTTGATGACGGCCTGATCGGCACCGGTGTCGCCGACGGCCTTGCGGGCATGCTTGACCGCCGTTGAGATGGTGGCGTCGCTTACGACCCGACCGTCCCATACCGCGTCGATCAGATCGTCCCGGGTGACGACGCGGTGCCTCGTCTCGATCAAGTGAACCAAGACGCTGAAGGGAAGGCGTTCGACATGAACCGGACCATCCGGACCGGTCACCTCTGCCCGTTCGCTATCGACGAGAAAGCCGTTGAACCGCCACACCATTTAGTTCCCGTAGCGGAAGGAGGGCATTCAATCCAGTAGCGGGCGCGACAGACCAAGGCGCGACGTGGTCCTGAAAGCGATGGTGATCACGATACTTCGCCGTGAGCGTCGGGTTCGGCTCGATGTGCCTACGGGACGCTCGATGTGCCGTGGAACGCTGGGCGTTCACGTTCTGGCCGAGTGCCTTCATGGTCTTATTCGTTTGGGCAATAAGGGGGTTTCAGACCGGTTTTGAATGGCATGCCCATGGAACTCCGTCAGCTACGATCCTTCATCGCCGTTGCCGAGGAGTTGCATTTTCAGCGGGCAGCGCGACGGGTGAACATCTCCCAGCCCGCCCTTAGCCATCAGATCAAGGCGCTGGAGGGGGAGGCGGGCGTCACGTTGCTCGCCCGCGATCGCCGGCATGTCGCGTTGACCCCTGCGGGCGAAGCGTTCCTCGCGCGCGCGAGGGAGGCCGTCGCCGCGGTCGATGCGGCGGTTCGGGAAGCTCGCGAGGCCGCCGGCGAGGAGCCGCCCGAGCTGCGGATCGGCTTCGTGAGTTACCTGAACCTTCGAGTGATCTCGCGGTCCATCGCCGCCCTCCGCGCTGAACGCCCGACTGTCACAGTGCGTCAGAGCGAGATGCCCACGGCCGAGGTCTATGCCGCCCTGAAGGAAAGGCAGATCGATATCGGCTTTGGCGTCCTGCCGGTGACCCATCCGACACTGAAATTTCGGCCGGTGGCGGAGGGGCATTGGTCAGTCGTCATCGGAGAGGACAACCCCCTGCTTTCGTCCGCTGATGGGGGTGAGATGGCGCTCGCTTCCCTCTCGGAGCAGGCTCTCGTCCTATTCGAGCGTGGCCTGAACCCGCCGCTCTACGATGCATGGATGGCGCGGTTTCAGGATGCGGGCTTCGAGCCGCGGATCGTGCTCGAGACCAATCAGGTGCAGACGGGTCTCGACATGGCCCGGGACGGTGCGGCGGTTTTCCTGGTGGCGTCGTACATTGTCGACCCACCGCCGCCCGATCTTCGGGTTTTCCGGCTCGCTGGTTTCGAGAACAAGATCGCCATCGGTGCTGCTTGGCACGAGGACAACAAGACGGTGCTGCTCGCCGATTATCTTCGCCATCTGCGCGCGACGCTCAGCGCGTCGAAGAGCATCAGGTCCGACCCAGCGGAAGGCGGGTGAGCAGGTGGTTGATCGCAGGCCCGAGTACCCGCTGCATCAGCGCGACCATGAGGCCCGAGATCACCAGTGCCCGCACCCAGGGATCCTGGTCTTCTAGCATTGGGCCGAAAGCCGCGAAGATTGCGAGCACAGTGGCGAAAGCGCCCGCCCAGGTAAGCATGAAGCGCGCCATCACGACTGCTCCTTCGTCACGTCATAGGCGGTCAGATGCTCATGCACGATCCGCCAGCCTAGGCCCGGCAGCCTGCGCCAAACATGGCTGCCATACTGTCCGAAAGGGATCTGCTCCCCATTGGGTCCGCGTGTGTCCGTGCCGACGAGCCGAAACGTCGAAAGCGCCATATCCCCGACAACCTGAACCTTGTGGGCTTCGAGCTTTGTCGACCAGTTGGTCATCGGCGCCATGAAGGGGGTCCAGGTGGCCACGTAGTCATCGACGCTGCTAAGCTCGATCACATCGCCCTCGACATTGTCGAAGACTGAAATCCCACCTCCTCCGGGGGCGAAGATCTGGCGAAACCTTCCACCGTCGAAAGTCGCTTCACCTATGTTCCAGCCCGCCAGCCATTGTTCGGTCAGTGCTTTGACTTCGATCTCACTCATGACTTTTCTCCGTCTCTTGCGATCATTCTGTCTTCGTCCCCCCAAAGATGCGCATCGGTCAGAGATCGCGCCAATTCGATGTGGCGATGTCTTATTCGTGCAGTGAATAAAAGTTGGACCGATCGGCGGTCTGCAGCGATCGGCCCGTGTCTGCGTCCGAACCCTACGCTTGCAGCGCGTGGTGCCGGGTCAGACCCGCTCCCAAGCGCGCCAGTTCTCCTCCAGATGCGCGATCTTGGTCGTACCGGGGATGACGACGATGTTTGGGGAGCGCTTCAGCAGCCAAGCGAGGGCATCCTGCGGGTCGAGCTTTGCGCCATGCGCCATGGGGGCGGCACCCAGAGGACCATAAGGGATGAAGGCGATCCCTAGCGCCGCCGTATGATCGACCATTCCGTCGGCGTCGGTCTCCGCCATGTTGAAGCGGTTCTGCACGCTGGCGATGGGTGCGACAGAACGTGCGCGCTCCAGATCATCGAGCGTCACATTCGACAGACCGATATGCCGGATCCAGCCAGCGGCTTGGGCCTCCGCCAGCGCCTCGACGGACCGCTCGACCGGGACGGCAGGATCGATGCGGTGGAGCTGAAAGAGATCGATCCGATCGCGGCGAAGATTGATCCGTGCTCGCTCGATCTGAGCGTGGAGCGCGGCGCGCGATCCATCCACCATGATCTGCGTCTCGCCAGACGCGGAGCGCCGTTTGTCGACACCACCCTTGGTTGCGAGGACCACATCGCGATTTTCAAGCGCTTCGCCGAGGATCCGATCGGCGGTCTCAGGCCCGTAGGCAAAGGCGCTGTCGAAGAAGTCGATACCGAGATCGGCTGCCCGCCGCAGCAGGGCAAGACCGCCGGCCCAATCCTCGAACGGGCCGAAATTGCCGGGCTGACCCGTCAACCGCATGGCGCCGTAGCCGAGGCGGTTCACGATCAGATCCCCGCCGATCTTGAAGCTGTGCGGGACGTTGGTTTGGGCGAGTTCGGGGTCGTCGAACATGGATCGAGCTCCTCTGCTTGCGTGGCGGCGCCGGACCATCGGGCCGCGCTCGAAGAACAAGATGCCCATTGGTGAGAAATTCGGTAGCCGGGTAATATGGGTTACTGATATCCGTATAGCGAATGAGTAAAAGCCTCGATCGTCTGACCCTTCTCGAAACCTTCGCGCGTATAGCGGAGCGTGGGTCGATCAGTGCGGCCGGGCGTGATCTCGGTCTCAGCCAAGCTTCCGCGAGCCGGCATCTTGCGGAGTTGGAGATGCGGCTCGGCACGGAACTGGTGCGGCGGACAACGCACTCGCTGGCGCTCAC